>QZJZ01000054.1 GCA_003599815.1 Candidatus Auribacter fodinae | reverse complement strand
TTAAATTCTCTTGAATATCTTCCTCTTCCCATTGTACACCTCCTCATAGTAGTATAGTGTCTACTATTTTTGGTGTCCATCAATACCGGGATACCTCAATATTGCGTGTCGTCGGTTGGGCTCAATAATGGACTGTGTAGAATATCACGATAAGTTAGACAGAGGGCTCGAGTTAGGGGAGTAAAGCCAAAGAAAACCTGGGAGTTTCACTCTTGTGCGTGTGTGTTTGCTCAGGAAATGCTTATTTCTTACGCCTGAATATACATAATAAGGCTGATCCAATGCTCATAAGAATGATTGTGAGTGGTTCCGGCACTATAAGTTCTTTGTCGATGTAGAATACTTTGTCTCCGCCGAGTTTTGTTGGGGAATCATGTACGAGGGGTACTCTAACATCACCAACGCCGTAAACATCAAATAGTTCGCCGTCTATTTGTACTTCATATACTACTTCGAATATCCAGCCGGGGAATGCGGGGTTCGGATCATAAAGATTGTTTGTAGCAGGGGAGTTGGTAGTCAGGACAAAGCCGAGCGTATTAAAATTATATTCAAGAGATGTTCCCCATGCTTTAATAGAGGATGCATTTCCAACATTCATCTTTCCATCTTTTCCTGCGGGGCCTGTAGATTCGTAAGTTGTGCCTGATGTAATTTCTTCAAGATAGTCTATAAAAAAATCAAGTACGACATTACCGGCTTCATTGGTGATAACAAACTGCGCTTGGTCGCTTTTGTGGAGGTGTTTGAATTTATGGTTGTTGCCGGGCCAGCCAATCGTATTGGCTCCATATGTGTTGTCGACAATAGTTAATGGTTGGATAAAGGCTACATACAAATCATTAAATATAGGATCTATATAAAGCCATAGCTGTCCCTGATCAGAAACAGGGCCAGTGCCTTCAACTGAAAAATTAACATTGTATCCTATGGTATAGCCTTCGCTCGGGTCAAATTTTCCGTCTGCCTGAGGTATTGCTAAACATGTGGAACTGAATATTATTAAAATAATTATACTGAGAACTGTCAAGCTTGGTGCTCTCATTATTCTAAGTAACGCTCCGTCATAGTAGTTGATCATGGCTGATTCATGTCTTGTTTATTCTCAGAATAAATTTAAATTCATACTTTATTAACGTACCTTATTGTTATTTATAACAGAAAAATAAATAAATATCAATATAATTGTGCATTTAATTTGGCTGTAGTAAGGCATATTTTTTGTAACTGCTTTCGAATAAGCGAAAAGTTTATTTAGAGATATTTTAGATTATATTTTTAATAGGACTATTTTTCTAATGCTATAACCCTGTAGATGGAATCCATCTTGAAGTTCTAACGAGAAAATATTGCGAATGCTAACTAATACAAGTATTTCTCGATAAGGAAACGATGTTGATGGTGTTCTTTTGTTTTTCGCAAGGTTTATCTGCCCATGATTAACTTAAAAACTTAACATAATATATATTATCGGACATAAAGAATTATGCGGAAGAAATGTCTATTCGCATAAAATGCCGTAATTTCAATATTAATTAAAAATATTGATGAGTACTTGTGATGTAATGATTCCTAAAACAACAAGTAAAATACAGAGCCCATTGTTTATCAGGATATTCAGGACGGCATACAGATATTCGCCGTCACGCAAAAGGTTAACTGTGCCAATCGCATAACTGGAAAATGTCGTTAATGCGCCTAATATGCCGACCGACATGAACATTTTGATATATTCAGGAACCGCGAAATTCCCAAAAATATTCCATAAAAATCCTATTAAATAACATCCAATCAGATTAACACTTAGTGTGCCGAATGGAAATATCGTGTTAAAGTGCTGATAAATCAATTCGGTTATCCAAAATCTTGTAACAGCGCCTATAGACCCGCCGCATGCTACTGACAGCAGTATCAACCACATTTTCATAGATTTCTCCTGGTTTTTTATTGATTCACGATGATTTTATTAGTTAAAGTAGTCGTTATATCATTAAAAAGTATCACTTATCGATTAGGGATTTCTATGAAAATATTAATTTACGGCGCAGGTGCTGTTGGGCTTGGACTCGCCAGTTGCCTGATTGAAGCCGGTATTCAGCCTGTCATTATAGCACGCCCTGATACAGTGCATGCAGTTAATCAAAAGGGAATACAAAGGATTGGGATTTTCGGGAACAGGAATCATAATCCTCTGACGTTTAGATGTTTTACCGATCTCGAACTTCTTCAGGATGAAAAGTTTGATTTTGTTTTTATATGCACTAAGGCCTTTGATACCCAGAAAGCCGTCATTGAATTATCACAACATTCTATAATGAAGCGTGATACAAAACTTATTCTTTTTCAGAACGGCTGGGGCAATGATGAAATATGTGTGCAATATTTTGGCGATAAATCTGTGTTTAACGGTCGAGTAATCACTGGATTCAGAAGGACTGATCGGCATATTGTGGATATAACCGTTCATGCAGATGCTATACATCTTGGCTCTCTTTTTCATAATCATCTGGCTCCCCTTGAGTCTCTTGCCCATACCATTACTGCCGGGGGCATACCATGCATTGCAGTCAATGATATTGCGAAAGATCTTTGGAGTAAAATGTTATATAACTGTGCCCTGAATCCCCTTGGCGCGTTGTTCCGGGTTCCCTATGGTAAACTAGGTGAATACGAGGAATCACGTTCGCTTATGGAGTGTATTATATATGAAACCTTTTTAACTATGCGAAAAGCCGGATATTCTACTCATTGGCCTGATGTTGAAAGATATATCGAGATATTCTATGAGAAGCTTCTTCCTCCGACAGCCACGCATGAATCCTCGATGCTTCAGGATCTGCGTGCGCATAAGCGCACGGAAATAGACGCATTGACCGGAGCAGTGATCAAACTGGCGCGCCAGTATAATGTTCAGGTTCCTTTGAGCGAAACTATTTATTCCATGATTATGTTCATAGAAAAAGTGCACTCTACAAGCTGATAAATCAAAGGTTGTGAGTTGTTCCGGAGAGCATGCCTGCGATAATCTGTTTTTGAAAAAAGAGGAAAACAAGAATTACGGGTATAGCCGATAAAGACGATGCCGACATCAGGTTTGCCCAGTCAACATCAAACAGCCCTATATATAAAGCCAGCCCGACCGGTAATGTTCGCATTTCGGCGGTATTGGTTAAAATAAAAGGATAAAGGAAGCTGTTCCAGCTGTTGACAAAAGTATTTATCCCAACTATAGCGATCGCGGGTTTGCAAATGGGCAGAATTATGCGAAAAAAGATTGTAAAATAAGAAGCACCGTCGACAAGAGCTACTTCAGCAAAAGCAGTGGGGATTTTTGAAATGTACTGCCTCATCAGAAAAATATTAATTGGATAAATCAAAAACGGAATAATAAGCGCTTTATATGTATTGAGCCATTCGAGTTCCTGAATGAGTATGAATGTGGGGATCATTAATACCTGCATCGGAATCATAATCATAGCAATCATGGATATATAGAGTGTTTTGCGCAACGGGAACGACCGCCATGCGAAAGCGAATCCTGCCATGGTGCTTAAAATTATATTTCCCAGCATAATCAAGAGAGATACAAACACACTGTTAAGCAAATACCTGCCGAAAGAGGCGCTTAGCATCACATTTTTAAAGTTAGCCAATGTGATTGATTTGTACAAACACTTGATTTTTTTAATCTGTATCGTACCCCCTGCTGGTTGATCGATAGTTATTACTACAGAATTTAAGTTTTGAAGATTGATTCTTGAAAAATCAATGGATTTTAGCGCTATGCGCGATGTAACCCAGTCCCCTTGCTGGTCATTTTTTATGGTTGAAGATGTTGTTTTTCCTTGCCTGTCAGAAAACCCCATAGTGAATGATGGAGCATTGCTTTTGTATATGATTTCAAGAGATGTGAAGTTGTCTAAATTTTGATGAAATGGGTATGAGAGTGTTACAGGATTTTCGGTATCAATCCCCTGCCATGTCACGTTAATTAATGAGGTGTCACCCGCCTGATGGATCATTCCGTTTTTAGAGCGCCATTGATACTGGCTTATGGGGTCATGTTCTGTCCAGATGACCATTGCCCCATTTTCTGAAGCAGTCAAACCTTCAGGCATAATTGCTATTCGAATAATCATATAAAACGGGAGCAGGACTGAGAATAACGGTGGTAAAATTAATATAAAAAGAAGCCATTTAACAATTGGCCCGCTTCTATCTTTCATTCGATTTTCCCCTTGTCAGGAATGTTACTTCTAAAATCAGGAAGAATCCTATTATTACCAGCAAAATGTAGCCTACGGCTGACGCCTTGCCCATTTCAAACTGGTGAAATCCTGTCTTATACAAATAATAAACGAGCGTCAGAGTTGCGCCGTGCGGCCCCCCTTGCGTCATGGCAAATACTTCGGGGAATACCTGAAATGCTTTGATTGTGTTTAGAACTATGACTAGTATAATAAAAGGTTTTAATTGCGGGAGAACGATATACCTGAAACGATGCCAAGTTTGTGCTCCGTCGATGTAGCTCGCTTCAAGCAATTCGCGGGGAATTGAATACAACCCCGCAGTGAATATCACCATATAAAACCCGAAAGATAGCCAGACGTGCATAATCATTACTGATATCAGAGCCATTTTGGGATTCATTAACCAGTTATCAGGAAACGGCCGCGGCAGATGAAGAAAATCAAGCATACTATTGAAAAAACCTTCTGAAGAATAGAAGTAACTGAACATTGAAGCGGCCACAATCACGGAAATAGTTATTGGGGCGAATAAAGAAGCCTGTATAAACCGGACCATGGGGATTTTTTTGTATATTACGACCGCGCATCCTAAAGCAAGCAGTATTGAGACAGGGCATGTACCGAGAGCAAAATAGAAAGTATGGAGCAATGCTTTCTGAAATTCGGGATCTTTCAGTACCTCAATATAATTATTGAAACCACAGAATCCCGAATATCCTCGCAAAGGGCTGTAATCGGTAAAACTAAGTATCAGTGAATATACGAATGGGAATAAATAAAATAAAAGGAAAATTGCCAGCCAAGGCAACAAGAAAAGGTATAACACCAGCACACGTTGATTTTTGGTTTTTATACCACGAGTCTTAATTCGATAACAAACGTTAATAAGGACAATGAGAGCAAGTATGCCTGCTATAGATAAGACCACAATTGAGTTTGGCAGCTGAGTCGTTGACTTTTTCCTGCTTTTTGAATAGATGGATAATATTTTATTCAAGCGTTCAGTCAGATAGCTGAACGAGTCTGTAGGTGCGGTTTTATTGAAGAGCGAATCTTCTATTACCCATGAGAGTTCTTCCTGTATTTGAGACCATTTTGGGTGCGGCGGGAGCGTTTGTGCGTACTTTAACTGCTCTATGAATATTTTTCTTTGCGGCGATGACAGGTATGCTTCTTTTTCAAGACTATTCTTGAGGCTTGGCACAAAACTGGTTCCGCTTCGGGCAATCTGGTTCTGAACTTCTTCTGATGTCAGATAATGAACTAAAAGTTTTGCTTCTTCAGGATATTTTGTCTGTTTAAAGATTGCCAGAACTTCTCCACCTGCAAAAGAAACCTGTTTTTTTTCTCCAGGTACCAGTGCCATGCCAAAGCGTAATCGAGGGTTCAGGCGCGGTATCAAACTCAAATTCCATCCCCCTGATATCATCATCCCTACTTTGCCTGATGCGAAGGAACGATCTATCTGTGCCTGCCGTGCAAGGAGCGAGTGATGCGATAGTTTTTGATAGAACCGAAGACAGTCCACGAAAACATCCTTCTCAGGTTCTGCTTTGTTAAGGCTGTTGTCAAATAGTTCTCCTCCGGCGCTCCAGAAAAAAGGGAGGAATGTTTGCCATGGTGTGTAATTTTCTCCTACGGGAATGGCAAAAGGATATAAGTCAGGAAAACGATTTGCCAGTTCAAGGACATATTTATACAGTTCTTCCCAATTTTTCGGAGGCTTTTCCGGATCTAGTCCGGCCTGACGGAATAATTCTTTGTTATAAAACAACACACGAGTTCCGGCTACCCATGGAACACCATAATATTGATTGTTCCATTCCACACAGGAAAGCAGGATGGGTAAAAATTCATCTTTGCGTTCCTGCATGTACTCTGATATGTCGAGTAGAGCTCCGGATTCAGCGAACTGAGGTGTCCATGTAGATCCGAGTTCACAGACGTCACTGGTTATGCCGGCCGCAATAGAAGTCGTGATTTTATCCAGTCCATCACGCCAGTTGAGCTGCTGCATTTTTACCTTGATATGCGGGTATTTTTTTTCAAATTCATCGAGAATGGCGCGCATGCGCCGTTCGGGAACAAGAAACTGCCAGAAACATAACTCAACTTTCTTTTCTGCGTATACCCGGAAAGGAATCAAAGAGAAAAATAGGATGAATATAGATATATGCTTCCAAAACATGGGCACCATTGTATTCAGTTTAAGAAATTAATTCAACAGTAATAATAAATGGATAGGTTTTTTTTATTTAAAACTTAATAAACCACTCGTGTCACTAATTCTATATGCAGGAGTTAATCTTATGGATATTCGAAAATATTTTTTTTGCACTTTTACAGTAGGGATGTTCATTATCCCTCTGATATTAAAAGAAGACAATCCGTCATCAATAGAACACAAGGATAAACCAATGAGTCAATATTCTCAGAAATCAGCCAATAAACTTATAAATGAGAGTAGCCCTTATCTGTTGCAGCATGCTGATAATCCTGTTGAATGGTACCCGTGGGGTGAAGAAGCTTTCAACAAAGCATTGGTTGAAAAAAAACCGGTTTTTTTATCTATTGGGTATTCAACGTGCCACTGGTGCCATGTCATGGCTCACGAGAGCTTTGAGGATCCGGAAGTGGCGAGCCTTATGAATAAGGTATTCGTCAATATTAAAGTTGACCGTGAAGAACGCCCTGACATAGATTCTGTTTACATGACTGTATGCCAGATGATGACTGGAACAGGAGGCTGGCCGTTAACCATCATAATGACTCCGGATAAGAAACCTTTTTTTGCGGCGACCTACATACCGA
This sequence comes from Candidatus Auribacter fodinae, assembly GCA_003599815.1. Classification (GTDB taxonomy): domain Bacteria; phylum Auribacterota; class Auribacteria; order Auribacterales; family Auribacteraceae; genus Auribacter; species Auribacter fodinae. Next base: position 56,713 of record QZJZ01000054.1, on the reverse strand, counting down.
AAACAACACGATTCGGCAGAATGGGGATGCTGGATCTGATACCTCGCCTTTATGATGCATGGCAAAATCGAAGAGATGATATCCTGGACTCTGCGGAAGAGATTGCAGGGGCTTTGCTCAGTGCTGAATATGAATCAGCGGATGCTTTCCCGTCGGAAGCCCTTATACACAAAACATACAATGAGTTGGCGCGGAATTATGATAAAGAGTATGGCGGTTTTGGACATGCTCCCAAGTTCCCTACTCCCCATTCATTACTCTTTTTACTCCGGTATTGGAAAAAGACGGAAAACCCCCACGCTCTGGAAATGGTTGTTGATACACTTCGGGCTATGCGGCAGGGAGGGATATACGACCATATCGGGTTTGGATTCCATCGGTACTCCACAGACGAACGCTGGCTTGTTCCCCATTTTGAAAAAATGCTGTATGATCAGGCTCTTATCGCAATAGTATACACTGAAGCCTATCAGATAACCGGTGATGAATTGTTCAAAAACACCGCTCGCGAAATTTTGTTATATGTATCGCGCGATATGACATCCCCTGAAGGAGGTTTTTATTCTGCTGAAGACGCTGACAGCGATGGTGAAGAAGGCAAATATTATCTCTTTTCCGTTAAAGAAGTAGATTCTATTCTGGATAAAGAAGATGCCCGCTTTGCCAAAGAATATTTTTCATTGTCTTCAGATGGAAACTTTGCTAACGAAATAACTGCTCAGAAAAACGGATACAATATTCTTCATACCTCACAAGATAGCAAATTGATGGTTAAAAAGAACAAGTCAGGCATTGAAGATTCTGAAATCCGTATTGACCGTATAATCAAAAACTTATTCGAGTATCGGAAAAAAAGGGTGCCCCCTCATAAGGATGATAAAATACTGACTGACTGGAATGGTATGATGGTGGCGGCATTCGCCAAAGCATCATTTGTATTTAATGAACCTGAATATGCTTATCGGGCTAAGCAGGCCGCGGATTTTATCCTTAACAATATGCGGGATAATGATGGACTACTGATGCACCGGTATAGAGCCGGCAATGCGGGAATTACGGCACATCTGGATGACTACGCATATTTTGTATGGGGTTTGATTGAACTTTATCAGGCGACATTTGATTTGCAGTATTTAAACAATGCTTTCGAACTGAATTCAACTATGCTAAAATATTTTTATGACCAACAAAACGGCGGGTTCTTTTTTTCCTCTAATACGGCTGAGCAGTTGCTGGCACGCCGCAAAGAACTCTATGACGGTGCGGTGCCATCGGGTAATGCGGTTGCTCTATATAACATGATCAGGTTATCCCGGTTTGGGGCATCGTCTCAGTTAGAAGAGTTGATCGAGCAAACAGGAAAACTATTCAGCAACGAGTTGTACCGTGTACCAAGTGCGTATACTTTTTTTATTAGTGCAGTGGATTTAGTTACATCACCTTCACAGGAAATTATCATTGCGGCAAAAGAAAAAGATCATCAGCCAGAAGAACTCATCAATGCTCTTCGTAAGCAGTTTATGCCGAATGCCATTATAATTCTGAAAATTGCTTCATCAATTGATTCATTACCCCCCGCCCTGAAATATTTGCAGGATTACAGTGTTTCGGATAATGCTTCCACTGTGTATGTATGCAGTAATTTTCAATGTTCCTTACCAGTGAGCACTTCTGAAGAGATGATTCGATTGATTAATCAGGCAGAATAAAATACTAAATTTACTCCAGTGATTTCTTAATGTTTTCAAAAACGGTACTTTTAGGGAAAAGTTTTCGTGCTTTTTCAATATAGAGCAAAGCTGTTTCTGTGTCCTTTGAGTTGATGCAATTGATGATTATGTTGTAGTAAGGTTCTTTCCATGTTGGATATATAGTTATCGCTGATTGCCATGATAAGAGAGCTTTACTGTTCTCATTAAGCTGTGCGTAACAGATTCCCAGCGTGTTGAACGCATTGGCGTAATTGCTGTCAATAGACGTGGACTGTAATAGATACGGCAGGGCTTTTTCAGGTTGGCCTTTATCAATATGATAAACACCAAGGTTATGATATACCACTGCCTGCGACTGGCTGGTGAGGGGGGCATTCCTGAGTAAAGCGCGCAGAGCTTCAATATCTCCGGTTTTCTGATATGCTACGGCAAGATTGTTGATATAATAACTGTTATCCGGTTCCAGAGCGACCGCTGTGGATAGGGCTGACAGCCCTGCGTCGGCATAACCCTTCTCTAACAAAGCTAATCCCAAGCCATTGTACGCTTTTCCACTGTGAAGGTTGAGGTTTACTTCGTATTGCCATAATGTGTAGTCGGAAGACCAGTGTTTATTTTGTTTAATCGTTAATGAACAATAAATAAGGCTAATTATGCCGAAGAGAATGCTTAGCCTTTTTTTGTTTTTTATTGTAACCGTTGCGACATGGCTTATGAACAAACCAAAACCGACTATCCCGAAATAAAGAAATCGTTCCGCGTACAGAGCTCTGATTGGGATAATGTTGAGCACAGGCATCAGTGTAATTATGATCCATAAAAGACCGAAAACTGCTAGACGTTGATTTCTGTATATACAGAGAGTGATTGTCAGGGTGATAAGAATTAGAACTGATACTATTGCCTGTATTGAAAACACGGAAGTAATCAGCGTTATGTCCGGCAGTACGCTTTGGTTAAATGGAAAAAAAAGTTTATAGAGATATATCAGTATTACCTTGCTCATTGTGAGCATCGTAATTAGCCGCGAATTGCCCCAGTACCCCATTTGACCAATACGCTCTACAACGGAATACCGGATGGCCATATATAGGAGAGCAATGATACTCATACTGATTAATAACAGAATGGATTTTTTCTGAAACACTCTCCTGTCGTATATAATAATCAGTATTGTTAAAGGGATCAGGTTCATAGCCATCTCTTTACTGAAAAGAGCCGGAATAAAAAATAAGAGAGACAGGAAATAACCATGCAGACGGTTGGTTCGTATGAAACGAACTGAGAAAATGAGAGTTATGATTCCGAACAGGCAATACAGCATATTCCCTCTGCCTGACAGCCATGATACGGCTTCAGTCTGCAGGGGGTGTACTAAGAACACAGTGCCTGTAATCAAGGCTGTAAGCCTCTGCCCTGTCAAAATATGGATAAATATAAAAATTAGAATGCCGACAGAGATATGGAGCACCAGATTGGTCAGGTGGAAGCCATGCGGGTTTAGCCCCCAGACGGCATGGTCAATTGCAAATGAGAAGGCGACGAGCGGACGATATACTTTGAATTGACCTTCCGGACCGGTACCCTGCGCGGCAAACAGATTGGTGAAATAGTCGGGAATATGGCGCAGTGATTGTATATGATGGTTATTTTGAATATAGGCATGATCGTCATACACAAATTGACTATCCAGTGTATTGAAGAACGCAAGTACACCTACCAGTAGCAGAGAGCCAATAGAGAGAATGTTTTTATAAGTCATAGCCTGTGTATTCACAACAAAAGGGATAAAATCTGTTTGACAAAGAGTTCCGCAGTTCCATATTATAAACATTGTTTATCAATTGAAGATACAAAAAATATTAACCAAAGATCGTACATGAATGACGATTCAAAAAAAAGAAGAAGTTTTTCCATTCAGAGAAAACTGCTGGTTTATCTGCTCATTATTTCTCTGATTCCACTTCTGGTGATGGGGCTTTTCAGCATTTATATGTCTTCAAAACCCCTCCAGCAAGTAGCGATGACCCCGCTGAAAAATCATGTTTTGTCGATATCGAGCCATATTCGTCAGGAACTGTATAATGTCCGCGAAGACGCTCTTTATGCCAGCAGATTGCCGGACTTATCGAGGTTCGTTGAGTATTATGATGAATCGTCCCAGAGCGAACAAATCCGGTTATTACAGGATGTTGTGAATGATTTTCAGGAATTGATCACTAAACGAAAAAAATATCATTATATAAGTTATATTAACTCTCATGGGCACGAAGTCGTACGGCTTAATTATTCTTCCGGCGACCCCGCGAATGTGGTTTTAGGAGAACAGTTACAAAATAAGAGCGACAAAGTTTTTTTTAAGAAAACGGAAGAACTTGATTTTGGTGAGGTGTATGTTTCTACCGTTACACTTAACGAGGAAAATGGGATTCTGGATACACCCTATACTCGTGTGCTTTATATAGCGACGCCAGTCGAGAACATCATGCGTGACAAAAAAGGTATCATAGTTATAGCACTTCGTGCTGAAGTTTTATTCAAACCAGTTCGAGAATGGAAAATGCAGGAATATCCGAATGCTGTGTCGTTTATTACCAATCAGGTCGGTTTTTATCTGGCGCATTCAGATTCTACGAAAGAATGGGGTACACGCCAAGACCTTGAGATGGAGTGGTCGCTTATCAATGACTATCCAACAGAAGTGAGCAATCCCCTTCTCCATGACAGTGAGATGACGATCATAGATGTGCCTCAGACTGATGAAATATTTGTAAAAATAATGTCATACCCAGAGTTTATGAATAATAAATCATTCTGGGTCATTGTTTCTTCTGTTCCTCGCTCGGTGGTTTATGCGAGAGTGAATCGGTTTAAACAGGTTCTCCTTGGTATTTTACTTATAACCGCATTATGCACTTTTTGTTTTGCCATGATGTTGTCTCGTCAGTTTACCCGTCCGATCAAAAATCTCAGAAACGGGGCGTCGATTATAAGCAACGGTGACTTATCTCATAGGATTGAGGTGGTTAGTAACGATGAAATCGGAGACCTAACGAGGGATTTTAACAGCATGACTGCTCAGCTTGAAGAGCTGTATCAGAATCTTGAACAAAAAGTTAAAGAGCGTACCGAACGTTTGCAAAAAGCGTTGGAAGATTTGCGCACCAAAGATAAATTGCTGGATGAATCAGACCGTCTGAAGCTTGACTTCCTTACGAACTTATCTTCTGAATTGCGTACTCCCCTGACGAGTGTTACAAACTATATAGCGTTGTTATCAAGCGAGGTTTACGGCAATCTTGCTGATAAACAAAAAGATGCTCTCAAAAAAGCACAACGCAATTTGTACCATACTTTCAAATGGCTTGACGGCATAATCCGTATCTCCTCATTGTCCGCTTTAAAACCTGATCAGATAGGCGCATTAAATTGTGATACCTTTAACCTTGTGGATATTATTATCAGTGTATTGAAGACGCTTCAATACGCTCTTGATGAACAGAGAATTTCTGTTACTTTTGCGAATTTTTCGGAGACCCATCCCTATCTAATAGTCGCGGACAAAGAAAAAGTAGATGAGATTATGGCCAGTATCCTTAACGCTATAATTCATCATAACCTGTGCAAAAACAGCAGTTTGACTCTCACCTGCAAAGAGCGTATCGAAAACAAGATACAGCAGTACGGGCTTGATGCGGTCGTTGAATTCCCTGACAGTGTCGAGGATATGGATGTTGACGATTTTTACCGTGCTTTAAAAGAACCTTTTATTCATTCACACAGTTATTTCAATATTACCAATTTAAGTACCAATGTGGCGCGCGGGCTGGTTACGTTATTGGGCGGTGAGGTTATCATCAAACGCATCTCAGGATCTCATACAGTGACAGTAACGGTTTATTTTAAAAAAGGTGAAAGGGCATGAATCCTAAAATTCTTTTAGTCGAAGATAATGAGGATAATCTTGAAACTCTGGCAACGTTTCTGGAATTTTCCAAATATTCCGTTGCAACTGCTCGTGACGGACAGGCGGCATTGGATGCCGTGGAAAAGGAAAAACCGGACGTAATCTTTCTTGATCTATCTATTCCTATTATCGATGGATGGGAAGTTGCTCGCAGAATCAGATCAAAACAGGGGTCAGAAAAAATAGTTATTATTGCATTTTCTGCTATGGCGCTGCCGCAGGAAATGGAAAAAGCTCTCCAGGCTGGATGCGATGCATTTCTATCAAAACCCATGCCTCCTAATGCGCTCATTGAAGAAATGAATAAAATTCTGAATAAAAAGAATGATTAGTTACCATTATGAGTTGGATTATTATTTTATTGGCCAGTAATATTGTATGTCTGGCTCTATTCGTCGCTATATTGCTGATTTATAAGGTTCAGGATCATAAATATTCATCTAAACTGGACAGATTGCAGCGGTTCCGTGACGATCAGAAAAAGTCATTGTCCGCATTGTCTCACGACCTGCGAACTCCTTTGAATGCCATAATGGGATATACAACATTGTTGCTGAACAAGGTTCATGGCGAGCTGTCTGCAAAGCAGGTGCAGGATCTGGAGCGTATTTCTTTGAATTCCGATAAGATTCTTCAGATTATTGACGAGTTTTATAAGGTCAACTTTGTACAGAAACAACTACATAAAGACGATCTCAATGAGAAAGGTTCCTGAGTTTCTTTAATGAGGCTTTGTCCTCAGGGTTGATCTCTAAAGCTTTTTTATAAAATTTTCTCGCCTGTTCAGCATTTCCCGCGCTTTCAAAACAGAATCCAATAAAATAATAAACCTGTGGGTAGCTATCGTTTAATTGAATCAGGTGGTGAAAAATTTTTAATGCCTGCTGGTATTCTTTGAGATCGATGTAGCATAAGGCAAGGTTAAAAAAAGCATTCTCGTTCCTGTTATCATAATTAATAGCGCGTTTATGCTCAATGACAGCTTCTTCAAGTTTTCCCTGCTCGCTCAGAATGACTCCGTAATTATTATGGGCGGCTGAGCTTTTCGGCGCTATTCGTATCGCTTCCCTGAGTGCCTCCGCCGCATTGTCTATCTGGTTTAACTCCATGTATGCGGTTGCCATATTAACGTATGGCTCAGGATCGGTACCGCTCAATGAGGCGGCTTTACGGTAATAATAGATTGCTCTGCCAAATTCATTTATTTCTTTGTATGAATTGCCAAGATTGAAATACGGAATCGGATCGTCAGGTCTCAACTGTAACGCTTTTTTATAATAACTAATTGACTGCTCAATCATGTTGTGATCTTTATACCAGCCCGCCAGATTATTATTCGCATGAAAGCTGAATGCGTTCTCGCGCAAAGCCGAGTTCCAGAGATTATACGACGTCATCCAGTCATGACTTCGGGCTATGGATAGCATACAGAGAACCACTGCGTATGAAACAACCACTATATTGAAATATCGATGAACAATGTGCCTGTCAAACAGCAGTGACAGAAATAATGCCATAAAGCCAAACGGAAGATAAAGGTATCTATCTGCGATAATATTTTTCAACGGTATTATGTTTAGCGCGGGTAAAAGAGAAATAAAAAAGAGTGACAGGAAGATAGTTATATCTTTTGCTTTTGTGTGAGTTACTATTGATCGAATCAACGTGTAAAACAGAAAAATCAGTATAGCGCATAACACGATTAAAGATATTATGTGTTTCGATGTAACATTCACAAAGAGAGGAAGATAATAGTCTATAGAAAAATTTATAGGGTATAGGCAGAGCATCAGGTAGTGACCGGTGATTCTTGCTATAATGAGCAGTCTGCTGGTCATTCCGGGTTCAGGGAATGGTACGGATGGTTCAAATTCGTTGCGCATGATGTTGAATCTGATTATTAGATAAAAAATACAGCATGCTGAGACTGCTAAATAGAGAAGATATCTTTTCCTGAAGTTATGTGAAAAATGACAGCGATCGAGAATTAATAAAATTGGGAAAAAAACCATCCCCATTTCTTTTGAGAACAGTGCCAGCAATAAACTGATCGAAACAATAATTGTGTTACCCCTTGCTATTCGATATGATGCCCATAAGGCACTGTACGTAAATAGTGCGCATAAAATGTCTTCACGAAAAGAAATGCAGTTTACTGTCTCGCTGACAACTGGATGGACAGCATAAAGCATCGCCGCCAGAAAGGAGCTAAATTTATTAATAACCAGTTGACGGCTAAATAGATAAAATATTATTGCCGTTAAAATGTGTAATAGCAGGTTGGTCGCATGAAACCCATGGCTGTTGAGTCCCCATATGTGGTAATCGACGAAGTATGAAAGCGTTACCAATGGGCGGTAACTTGCCTCTCCTGAACGGGTATAGGTTCGCATTCCGCCGGAAGCGAAATAGTCCTTTGAAAACAGCTGGTGAATATTTTTCCAGTCAATAATCAGTTTATTGTTTACGATAGTGCTGAAATCATCAAAAACAAATTCATTACGAACAATGGAACCATAAGAAATCACAGCGGCGAGGATTATCAATATTATTTCGATGTATGCCTGTGCGTATCTTTTAGAAGAAATCATCGGGATTCTTTCGTCAATATATAAAGTTTATAGAGATATTTTTGTGTTTTTTCTGTATTACCTGTCTGTCTGTAATAATCGATCAGAATTTGTATTATTTCCTTGTCATCCGGGGCTATCTTATGTGCCTGCTCCCAGTAAAAAATTTCATTCATCTTGTCGCCTAGTTGGTTATATAGCACAGCGGTGTTTTTATATAATTGAACATTTGAGGGAAAGCGTTGCAAAGCTTCTTTAAAAAGCCCTAATCCTTTTTCAGGCTCGCCATTTTTGACATACAGTACAGCAAGCATGTTATATGGCGATGCTTTTTTAGGGTTATACTGAATGGCTTTTTTATAGTAGTCGATTGCAGTTTCGTATTCTCCTTTATGGTCATAGAGAAGCCCGAGGTTTTCAAGTACATATTCATCAGGCTGTCCATAATAAAGGGCTTTATTTAGCGCTTCTTCCGCCTCTGTATAACGCTTCATTTCTATGAGGGTTAAACCGAGATTGTTGTATATTTCCGGGAATGTCGGGTCAATTGCGATTGCTTGTTGGTATTCTTCGACTGCTCGTTGAAAATCATCAATTCTTCTATATGCATTACCAAGGTTATAATGGTTCTGAGGCGTTCTGCGCAACATCAGGCATCCGATATAGTACTTAATTGATTTTCTGTACTCTCCCCTGTCAAAGTAAAGTGACGCAAGGTTGCTGTATGCCCGATAGCTTTTCGGTTCTGTCTCTATGGTTGCGTTCCAAAGCGATTCGCTGTCTTTCCAGTCGGTGTTTCTTGTGATAGTCCTGCTCAGCGCTAAAGTAACTATACACACAATGCAAATCAAATAGAGCCGTTTACTGTGTACAAATTTTTGGGTTACAAATATAAAGGTGCAGATGCTCCATAACAGGCCTATTATGGGTAGATACAAATATCGTTCCGCACAGATGTTTCCTATTGGGGTGATATTGCTCACCGATCCGAGTGCGAAAAAGAAAAAAAGTATTCCTCCGCTGATGATGGAACGTTTTCGGATAAAATAAAAGAAGGCGGATATAAAAAGCCCTGAAACGGTCACAAGAGATATTATTACCATAGGGTCGGTCAGCGTACGTCTTGCAGTAGGTTGATAATCAGCAAGAAGGCAGGCGGGATAGAACAATTGAATGAAGTACTCTAAAAACACTGTGGACATGGTGTATACATTTGATAACCATGTGCCTCCCGGAAAAAATAATCTCGCTTCATTTGGGTTCGTCATCATGAAAAAACGGACAATAATATAAAACAGATACACCATCGCTCCGGAAATCAGCAGATCAGTATTTTTGCGGAATGAGATGCCTTGCTGTAACACGAGAACCCCCAACAAAAAGGGATACGCCAGCGCCATCTCTTTTGCAAAAAGAGCAAGGAACAAGCATATTGAATGCATTAAAATAATTATAAAAGTACGTTTAGGTGAATTTGAGGATTGCCGTTTTACAAAACATAATAGTGCAATTAACAAAAAGAAAACAACAAGAAGGTCTTCTCTGAACGCAATGGCATTGACTGCTTCCGTTAAAACAGGATGCGCTGAAAACAATATTCCAGTCATCAAAGCTGTGATTTGAGAACCGGTTATCATGCGTGTTAGAAGAAAAAGCAGGCATGCATTGACCATGTGAAAAATCAGGTTGGTCAGATGAGAACCCCACGCCTTCCGGTTAAACAGCATGGCATCAATAAAGTACGTAGCTGTCGCTACGGGACGATAACTTGCCTCGCCAAAGGCGGTTTCTTTCCCTTTTCCGGTTATTTTAAAATACTTCTGATCGAACAGGAACCTAAAATTCTGCCAGTGCGCCACCCTTGGATTTTCTGATATAACGGATGGGTCATCATATACGAACCCGTTATATAACGTATTTGCATATGCTATAAAACACAATACAACGAGTAATACATATGGCCGCCAGACAGTATATACGGTCTTTTTCACCGATCTTCAGGGCCTGTCTTTATTCGATTTTTTTAAGCATTTCTATTTGTTCCAAGTGTTTTTTCGAAATACGCAGAATTTCTGCATCAGGATTTAATGCCATAACTTCCCTGAAACATTGTTCTGCTTTCTGATAGTCTTCTTTTTCGAAAAAACAAACACCGAGATTGTAGGAGTACAGATAATTCTCCGGAGCCATTTCCCGTGCTTTTTCCCATGCTTCCATAGCTTTATCGATATCGCCGATATCTTTATAGCATATTCCGAGGTTATAATAGGCATTCACTTCAGTTGGGTTGAGTTTCAACGCTTGCTTGTGCTGTTCAATAGCCATATCGATTTTACCCATGTTCCCGTAGACAACGCCAAGGTTGTCGTAATACTGAGGGTTATTTGGATTAATCTCGATAGCTTTCTTAAATTCGTCGGCCGCTTCATTAAGCATGCCCCGTTCACCGTAATGTATTCCGAGTCCGTTATGCGCGACGTCATTATTTGGATTAACCTTGATCGCGCGTTTATATACGCTGGCGATATTTTCAACGTCGCCATCAACTTCCAGAGAGTCCTGACGCCCGCATCCCGAGCCAATTAATGCGACCATTGCAAACAACAGAATAAGATTCAGGTTCAATTTCATCAGGCTATCCTCTTTTTATTAGTTATTCTGCTGATCTGTGAGGGGCTGGTCAATATTTTCCAGTTGCGAACGAGCCCACTCATCGTTTGGGTTGAGCTCGAGAATTTTATTATAATATTTCACTGCGTTTTCTTTATCGTTCAGTTTCCTGTATGCGTCCGCGAGCGGATAGTATGTGCTTTGTTCGGCTTTACCTCCGTTCATTTCTATAAATTTATTAAAAAAGTCGATTGCTTTCTGAAATTCTTCTTTCTCGTAGTATGCAACAGCAAGGTTCTGATATACCTTAGCGTAATCCGGCCTGAGTTCAATTGCTTTTTCGTAGCACTTAATAGCTTCGTCGATGTCACCTTTATCTCCGTATGCGGAACCCATATTCAACCACGCGGTAGTATAATCAGGTCTTTTCTCCAGAACTTTTTTGAATTCGGCGATGGCTTCATCCAGTAATTTCAGTTGTGCGTAGACCACACCAAGATTGTTGCGAATCTGGTAATCGTCAGGGTCGATTTCAAGAATTTCCCTATACTGGTCAATACGTTCCTGTGGAGTAATTTCTTCCACGCTCTGAGTCACAAAATCTTCATCGGAAAAAAAGTCTTCATCTTCTTTGGGGCCGCATCCGTATACCAGTGGTAATGAAACGATTAAGCCAAGCAGTAATAGCTTTTTCATAAAAGCCTCCTATTTGAGAATTTATATTGTATTTTCCTGAGAAACAAATTTGCTATAAAAAACAGATTATGCATTAAAATTTTGCCGTTCAGTTTCGAGCTTCCTTTGTGGCGCTCTTCAAAAACAATCGGAATTTCAGTTATAACCGCGTTATGATATATAACCGCATGAAGCAGCAGTTCAGAGACAATAGATGGGCCAAGAGATTGAAAAGAGTTAAAATCGACTTTTTTAAGCAGTGATCCGCGGAAACACCTATATCCTGACGAGCAGTCTTTTACCGGAAAACCAAGCATTATTCGAATATAAAGATTAGCCAGTATGCTGATTATGCGGCGTATTTTTGATCTGCCTGTTTCACCTCCGCCACGGATAAACCGTGAACCTATAACCAAATCGCATGTTTCGATTTTTTCAAGCATGGCGGGAATATATTTTGGGTTATGCGAAAAATCAGCGTCCATTTCAATGATATAATCCGCATTTAACTCAATCGCTTTAAGGAACCCTTCGATCCCTGCTATTCCCCTGCCTCGTTGCCCATATCTATGAACAATTTTGATACGGTTATTGTTTTTACACAGCCTATCGACGATTTTTCCTGTACCGTCAGGAGAATTGTCGTCAATGACTAATACGTTTATAGTATCATTGAGCGTCAATATCTGTAAAATTATTTCTTCTATATTTTCCGCCTCATTATATGTAGGCAGTGTTACGATAGTTTTCATAGTGATTTATAATGATTCATTTCAATGGTTCGATCAGCTTGTCAACATGATAGCAGATCGCCTCAAGTAATTTAACATCTTTTTTTTCAAGTACCGGTTTTTTTAACAGATGCAGCAGTGTCTGCTTTAAAAATTTATCGCCGTATTTTATGAAATGTGTCGTCTCAAGCAGGGTAAATATGTGGTGTGCCAGTGATATAAGTTCTTTATCGGTTGCCGGATCGGATGGATTAGTTTTCTTATCGCGTTCTGTGTGAAAGAACTGATGTAATTCATAGAGATAGATGCTGACCGCATGAGATATGTTGAGTGAGACAGTGTCGTTGTATGACGGAATAGAGGAAACTATCCTGCACTGCTCAATTTCCTCAGCGTAAAGACCTGTATCTTCCCTGCCGAATACAAGCCCGACAGAGTATTTAATGGGCAGTGAACGGATGAATTCAGCCGTTTGTTCAGGTGTATAGATCGGTTCTCGTAAGCCGCCGGGCCGCCTGCTTGTCGCGACTAGGACATCGTAGCTTGACACCACCTCATCGAAAGAAGAGAATACTTTTGAGGAATCTAAAATTGATGCAGAACGTGATGCCGTTATTCGAGCTTTTTCCTGATAATCACCCGGCGGGTTAATGATAACCAGCTTGTTACAGCCGAATACATTCATGCTCCGAACAACAAAACCGATATTCTCGTTTATTTGTGGTTCAACAAGTACAATATCTATCATTACCTTCGGTGACTTCTTTATAAATGTTGCTGTTTAAATGAATTTAAGTAAAATAAAATGATCTTTTATCGTGTCATGATTTAGTGTATTATAATTAATATAATCAAATACAATAAAGGAGATATTCATGAAAGTAAATATTCAACTGATGATTTGTTCGTTCTTCGTTTTCACAACATTTGGAAATGCGGAAATAAACGTCGATGATTTACCGAACCCTCTTGCAGACGCGCAGGTTGGCGAATGGGCATATTATACTCAGCCCCATGGTAATGAAGTTTTTTATCAGGTAATTAAACGGGATGGTTCCATTATTACGGTTCTTGCACAGGTATACCTTCAAGGCAAGTTGATGAATCAGGAGCGCACTGAGGTTGATGTCAATATCCCGCCTCTGGCGGATCAGGCTTCGGAATATACAATGAGCGAAGAAGAACTCACTATAAAAGATACTGTTTTGCCCTGCACCGTGTTTTCTAACGATACCATTAAAATATGGACGAGTGAAAAAATACCAGTTTATGGACAGGTTAAAGTTACTATTAATGATGCCACTACTCTTGAGTTATCTTCATGGGGATTTGAGGAACAGAAAGAGTCATCGGAACAGCAAATGGACAATGAAGGCGCTTTTGATAACGATACCAATTGATTGTATGTGTTATGAAATGGATAGCTGATGCCATGCTGGGTGACCTTGCCCGGTATCTGGTGATTCTTGGAGAAGATGCCGCGTACTGGAGGGATTGTTCTAATCAGGCATTAATTGATAAAGCGCTTATCGAAAACCGTATTGTTATTACCCGAAATAGAAACCTCGAACACACCGATGTGTGTGTGGTGGTTTGCTTTAAACAGGAAACTTCAGTGTGGGATAAACTGGAGTACCTGAAAAACAATTTTTCTCTGGTGTTTTCCCCTGAAAAGTTGTTTACACGTTGTTTGCTCTGCAATGTTGCGGTGACGCCCTTCTTGCCAGGTCAAAGGCCTTATGATATCCCTGAACGGATTTTCAATACGTTTCAATTATATAATTGTCCGGTTTGCGGTAAGATATTCTGGCGGGGCGGTCATGTCCTCAGAACCGAAGCCATGCTAAAAAGCCATGGGCTTTTATGAATCAAAGCTTGTCTTTTGCTTTTTCCAGTATTTTCTTCTCTTTGCGGGAAAGGCTATGAATTCCTTCCCGTGATATTTTTTCCAGAATAGGATCTACTTCTTCTGAAATGTAAACATCCGCAGGTATATCATCTTCCGTTTTCGAAGCTGGCTTCCAGAGAGATATCTTTTCAGAAGGATTTTCAATTATTGACCGGATGTTCAGTATGTTTTTGAAATAGAGAAAGGCGAAAATAATACCGCCAAGATGCGCGAAATACGCCACTCCTGTTGATGAGCCCAGCAGGAAACTCTGAAAAAAGGTGAGTACAGAGAATGCAATAGCGACGTATTTAGCTTTTGCGCTTACAGGGATCACAAAGAACAGCAGTAATGTTATTACCCTTTCAGGGAACAACATGCCAAATGCGGTAACTACCCCGAAGATAGCTCCTGATGCGCCAATGATCGGAGCAAGAGAATTGAACTGGAAAATAAGCGTACAAATAGCCGCGAAAAGGCCGCAGGCAATATAAAATTTAAGAAAATTGCGTGAACCCATGGTTCGTTCCACATCGCCGCCGAACATGAATAATCCGAGGAGGTTCCAGAACAGATGAAATATTCCCCCATGAAGGAACATATACGTTACGATCTGCCATATAAAAAATCGTTTTATGAAGAACTGAGGAACAAAGCCGAATAAATAGCCCAACCGTATATCAAAAAAAATGTCGAGAATGGATTGAATCAGAAATACCAGAAGGTTAGCAATAATAAGGTTGCGGATAACCAGTGTTATTTTTCCCGCCATCCCAAGCCCCCCTTTTCCCCCGGAGGAACTGTAGCGCCTGCGCTCCATTTCGAAATAATCCATAGAAATAACCTTAATTAAAAACTGTATTATAATGACACTTGTTAATCTGTTTCGGTTGAAGCAGGGATATTCTTAACGTTTTTTCCACGCGCCATCAAGGTGTCTGTCATACTCTCTACTGTTTTTGCATCGAAAAGAAAAATGAGCGGATACCCTTTCTTATGACCATAAATAAGATTGTCCGCTTGTATACCGAATAAAATTGTTTCTGCCGGTGATTCTGTGTTAATGTTATTGTATGTAATCTGTATTGAAGGTTGTTCTAACCCGCATTCCCGCATTGTCTGCTCATTCGCGACAGCATAAATTTTTCTGGGTTTTATCAACTGCAGGATATTTAGGATATTGTTGATTTCAGCCTGAGCCAATGCTTTTTTATCCAGAAACCAATTACTGCCCCGCAATTCAAGCGTTATCGGTACATTGGCGCGCCGGAACTCCATTCTTGCTAGAGTGTAACGATTTATCAAAGAAATATCTGTTGCCGCAATATCGGTAATTGTCATAGGGAAAACAGACTGGTCAAAATTATCTATTTTATAAACTGATTCCCCGTCACTTACATAATAATGTTCGTTCGCTGAATAAAAGAGAAAAGTATTTTTCGTATGTCGCTCTATTTTTTGAGGAGTAATTTCCAGAGTGTATAAGGGAAACAGAGAGGTAATCAGATTCCGTTCTTCAATAGATGTTAGGTATTCAGAAATTGTACAAGACTGCAATGATTTAAAAAGGTTTTCAATAACAGTGGTATCTGCGAAGATTTCAACTGGTCTTTTTATTTTCCATTTACCATTTTCGGACTGCAATTCTAAAGACAGTGAGTCGCTTTTCAAAATCAAAGAATCGATATCTTCCTGTGCGTAAAGGAAGAATTGTTTTGTACTGAGTTCATACAGTGAAGAGAAAAATAGCTTTGCCGACATTCGTTCAATGCCATACACGAAAGATTCATAATCATTTTTTATATAATAACGGGAACCATTGTCGTATTCTTTGCCGATACGTATGGTATATAACTGAGTATCTTTTTTTCCAAGCGTAACTTTGGTGCTTGGGGTGTTAAATCCATACTCATTATCAGGTTCTGATGTCACGTCAATAAAATCTATTGCGCGCAGGTTCTGAAAAGCTGAAACAACAGCCCTTACCCGATCCTGATCCGCACGGCATTGTAAAGGACTGGAAAGATACCATACTCCTTCCTTTTTATGTTCGATGGTAATGGTTAAACTGTCCCGTTGTATCTGAATATAATCAGGAACATATGTTTTATCAGGAATAATTGAGCGAGAGCGAATTTCTTCTGGAGGCAGATTAAATTTTTCGAGAGGGTGGCTGTCAACAACGTAAATACTCTGTATTTCATTTGTACTCACCCTAACGTAACGTTGTTCCCCCAGAGCGGCTGGAGCTCCGATGACAACAGTATAAGACTGAGTTTTTACGGCAATCGTAATAGTTGCCAGCGGTGTGGTGAAACCGAAAGAATCCTGCCCCTCGTCTATTTGACGGAGATACGTAAGCAGTTCAAGTTCAGATAGCAGTGTGCTGATGGCCATGTCTGCGGTTCTATATTTTTCAGGAAGAATGACCCATTCGTTTGTGTTGTCCGATTTAGCCAGTGTGATGTTTCCAAAACGATTTTCGATGGTGAGGCCGGTTATCTCTTTTGCCTGAAAAGGGAGAACACGGTTCTGTCTGGCTTTTTTTGTTTCCGTATCGGGAGTATGCCGCTCAAAAAAATAGATATAACCTGACAATGCACAAAGAATGATACTTAAAAAAATAAGTTTTTTCAGTTTCATTTTCTTCTCACTTTCCAAATAGCCAATCCAGTAGAAAATATTATACCGGGCATGATGAGCATGACTATCAGGGAAAGACTTGATAATTCCTTGCTTGATAATGTGACGGATTGTTTGTTAAATAGTTTTGGATTTATTGCAGGGGTTGACATCTGGTTCAGGAGCCAGTTGACGCTGTTAATGAAAAGATCGGCATTCGCCATATTTAAGATCTGTGTGTTGCCTATAAAATCGGAATCGCCGAATACAACAAGCCGTTTGTTGTCAGCATCGGATTCCATTGCTCCCGCTACAATGACAGGCCCGGTGATATCGTTATCATCTTTCTTGGGTTGATCCTGTGTTACTGTTGTTTCTCCCCATCCTTCATTACTGGTCTGCACCAGTGGCGTTTTCGTGAACAAATCCTTATCTGAAAAAGCTATAGAACGCGCACCGTAAAAAATTCCCATCATATTAGTCATTGTACGAGTGACCGCATGACCCGGCAGTATATTTGAAATTATGTATGCTGGTGATGCAAAGGGCACATGCTGCTGGGGATCAATTATGATAGAATCGTGAACAATACAGCCGTATTCTGCAAGGAACGATTCCATTCCGCTGGTTATGCCGGGATCCAGCAATACCAGAATCGGTGTTCCGCTATCAAAAGCGTTTTTTAGTAATTGCAATTCATGCTCGGAAAATGGTTTTTCAGGACCTCCGATGACAATAAGATCTGCATCGTCGGGAAGTACCTCGCTTTGAGCAAGTACCAGTGTATTGACTGTTATGTTGTTATATCGTAACCTATTTAAAGCTTCAGCATAGCCGGTTTCGGTTGTATGGTCAGTGGTGTCTTTTTCTCCATGCCCTGCAGTAAAATAAACCGTTGTTTGCTTTTTGGAAATAACCGCCTGAATGGCAGTGAAAATAGCATCTTCCCCTGTGAAGCACTTGAGCACAGGGTCCTGCCCGTAAAATGAGTTCTCAATGTCATATTCCGCAAGATCCTCATTGACAAGAACTCTGAACTTATCCTGATGTTCAACCACAATATAATTTTCATTGCTCAGTTTGAATTTCTGTTTATACTCCTGTGTTTTCAGTAAATCGTGGTCAACATCAACAATAAGTGAAGTAATATGTTTTGAAAGTCTTTGAAATTCATCAACAATAAACTCGATGTAAGGAAATAGTTCAGATGTCTTCGGGTAAAAAACGTAAATTGTGATATCATCTTGTAAAGTGTTTAAGTGGGAAACAGTGACCGGGGAGAGTGAATACACCTTGCTATTTGTTAGGTCGGTACGCCAGTAATGACGGTACGCCAGATAGTTTGTCAGCACCAGAATGCTTATAAGAAATGAAACAGATAATGTAGTGATTGATCCGAATAGGGCAATTCTTTTAGTCCGGGTTTGTTTACGCATATTACCGCCACCTCCTTGAATCCAGCACTGCAACAGACATATTAAGAAACAATACAGTGAGGCTAAGAAAAAATATAACTGGGCGTGTGTCAAATATACCCTGACCAAACCTGATTGTGTTATCCATTATATTGCAGTATTTCAGAACACCCGAAAAAATCGGCGATGATATGAAATATTCAATAAAGCCGAACGAAAACAGGAGCAAAGCGAACGCAAATGCAATGATGGCGGACACGATTTGCGAAGTGCTGATTGATGACGCAAAAATACCTGCTGAGATAAACAGTCCGCTTACTAAAAAGGTTCCCAGATACCCGTTGATAATTCGCATCCAGTCCAGTTCAGTGTGCGGTTCTATAAGGTAGAAATAAAAGAGTGTGGAACACCACATAAATGAGAAAAATATAAAAGCCGCAAAAAATTTTGCCATAATTATCTGTGCTTCAGTTATAGGAGCGCTGGATAAGAGATCAATAGTACCGCTTTTGTACTCTTCCGCGAGCGAGCGCATGGTTAGAAGCGGCGGAATAATCAGTAAAAGAAACCAGTAATAGAATGTACCGAAAAAAAAGTGTGAAATCGGTTCGTTAAAACTATTTTGGGGATTGCTGAAGGCGTTCAGCAGAAACCAGAAAACGAAACCTTCAATCAGGAGAAACAGCGACCAGATAACATACCCAGTCAGAGAAAAAAAATAGGATCTAAGTTCTTTAAGCGTGATGACTAAAATTGTACGCATCAGTCTTGTTTCTCCTCTTTAACCTCGTCTGAAACAAGGCGGATAAACACATCTTCCAGCGTAGTTTTCTCTTTGCTCATCTGAAGGATAACGCTATGGTTTTTTACCGCAAGATTAAATAAATGCTCACGGATATCGTTTTTTTCTGTGTAACGTATTGTATATATGTTCTGATCGTTTCCTGATTCTTGGACGGTGAACAAAATATCAGACTGTTTCAAGTCTTTTTCAAAAGAACCGGTATTGTTTTTTATCTCGAGCGTCAGCACGGCGGAGCCGGCATTGTGCATAGCGCTTAAATGCTCGGCAGTATCCATCGCCTGAATTCGCCCATCGTTGATAATAACCACTCGATTACAGGTTGATTCCACTTCAGACAAGATATGCGTGGATAAAATAACAGTTCTATCCTCTCCTATAGAACTGATAAGTTCTCTGACTTGTTTAATTTGTGCAGGATCAAGTCCGACTGTCGGTTCATCGAGCACAAGAATACTGGGGTCGTGAATTAAGGTGTCTGCTAAGCCGACTCGTTGTCTGAATCCTTTGGAAAGTGTCCCGACCAGTTTGTGCCTGACTTTCTCTAGCATACACGTAGACAGCACATATTCAAGCCGTTTTTTTAACTCTTTTCCACGTATTTCTTTGATTTTTCCTCGAAAACGCAGGTATTCCGATACGGTCAAATCTGTGTACAAGGGATTATTTTCCGGCATGTAGCCAATAAGCCGTTTTATCTCTACAGGATTTTTTAATAAACTTTTGCCGTTTATTGTCACTGAACCGGACGTGGGTGCAAGGCATCCGGTGATAATACGCATAGTGGTCGTTTTCCCGGCGCCGTTTGGACCAAGAAAACCGAGAATATCACCTTTATTTACTTCAAAACTGACATCCAGAATTGCGTATTCACCAGCAAAACTTTTAGAAACACTATCGAGTGAAATCATAGTATGAGTTATGCACTGATGAGTTTATCCTCATTTATTCAGAGGTAGTGTCCGTCTCTCCTGATTTGAACACAGGATAAATTTTTCCTGCTATAACTTCACGCAATGCGACCGCAATATTGTCTTCACCGTCAAATTTTTCAACGAGAGGACGTGAGTTTTTATTGAGTTGGCGAACTCGTCTTGCAAGCAGGTTTATGAGAACTGCTTTATTTGTTACTTTATCCAGAGCTCTTTCTATCAGCGTCGACTTATCTTCTGCGACCACGTACGGATCCTCCCTGTTTGTTGCGGGATTAATTGTTAAAGTGATGCGGGGAAGATATACTGAGATATCTTCCCCTGCTAACTGCCAAAAATAAATAAAATCACATCCCGTATCCGCCAGGCATTCCTGCTGGTGCGGGAGCTTCTTTTTCAGGAATATCAGTAATTAATGATTCAGTCGTGATCATAAGCCCTGCTATACTCGCCGCATTCTGCAACGCAGTACGTGTTACTTTGGTTGGGTCGATAATACCGGCTTTGATCAGGTCTGTATACTCATCATTTGAGACATCATACCCGAAAGCGCCGCTTTTTTCAAGTACTTTTTGTACTACGACAGATCCTTCTATTCCGGCGTTGTTTGCAAGTTGGCGAATCGGGGCTTCTACCGCGCGAAGTACGATGTTGACTCCGATTTGTTCGTCTTCGATATCCAGCTTAATTTTTTTCAATGCGCCCAGTGTGCGAAGCAGAGCCACTCCACCGCCCGGCACAATCCCTTCTTCAACAGCGGCGCGTGTTGCGTGCAAAGCGTCTTCAACACGAGCTTTCTTTTCTTTCATTTCCGTTTCAGTTGCCGCTCCTACATTTATAACAGCAACACCACCGGCAAGCTTTGCGAGGCGTTCCTGCAGTTTTTCCCTGTCATAATCGGATGTGGTGTCTTCAATTTGTTTCTTAATGATCCCCACACGGGCTTTGATCGCTTCGGGAGCTCCCGCTCCTTCAACGATAATCGTGTTTTCTTTATCAATGGTTATTCTTTTTGCTTTGCCAAGATCGGATAACTGGATATTTTCCAGTTTAATTCCAAGGTCTTCGGAAATAAATCTGCCATTGGTAAGGATAGCGATATCCTCCATCATAGCTTTACGGCGGTCTCCAAAGCCCGGAGCTTTGACTGCGGCGCATTTTAATGTGCCGCGGATTTTGTTTACTACTAGTGCGGCAAGGGCTTCTCCTTCGACATCTTCCGCTATTATCAGCAAAGAGCTTCCTGATTGTGCGACTTTTTCTAGTACAGGCAGTAACTCTTTCAGTGTGGAAATTTTTTTCTCATGTATCAGGATTAATGGATTATCAAGGATGCATTCCATGGAATCAGGATTTGTCACAAAGTATGGTGAAAGATATCCTTTGTCAAACTGCATTCCTTCCACGACCTCAAGCGTGGTTTCAATACCTTTTGCTTCCTCAACAGTGATTGTTCCGTCTTTGCCTACTTTCTCCATTGCGTCAGCGATGATTTCGCCAATGGTAGTATCTGAGTTAGCGGAAATTGTGGCAACCTGCGAGATTTCCTGTCTGTTTTTGACCGGATTGGATAATGCCTTCAGCTCGTTTATTGCTATGGCTACCGCTTTATCTATGCCACGTTTTAAAGCCATTGGATTTGCACCACCTGCAACGTTTTTCAATCCTTCACGATAAATTGCTTCAGCGAGTACTGTCGCTGTGGTTGTTCCATCGCCTGCCGCATCGCTCGTGCGGGACGCGACTTCTTTTACCATCTGGGCACCCATGTTTTCAAACGGGTCTTCGAAATCGATTTCTTTGGCAACAGTGACACCATCTTTAGTAATGAGCGGTGAACCGAATTTTTTATCAATAACAACATTTCGCCCCTTCGGCCCGAGGGTCACTTTTACTGCTTTGCTAAGGCCTTCAACACCTTGCAAAAGCGCTTTTCGTGCTTCTTCATTAAAAAGCAATTGTTTTTGTCCCATAGTTTTATCTCCTTTAATGTTTTATAGTTAGCTTAAAATTGCTAAGATATCACTTTCAGAAACAATCACATAATTCTCTCCATCAATTGAAATATCCTGACCTGCATATCTTCCTATAAGAATGGTATCGCCGACTTTCACTTCAAAAGGAAGAAAAGAACCGTCTTCTTTCTGTTTGCCTTTTCCCAGTGCGGCAACTTCAGCTTTGAGAGGTTTTTCCTGCGCTGTATCGGGGATGATAATACCTCCCTTAGCTACTTCTTCAGCTTTACAGCGTTTGATCAGAACCCGTTCTCCCATTGGTGTGACTTTCATAATTACCTCCGTTCATTAATGTGAATAAATCGGGCTATAATGATAGTTTTCATCATTATAGCCTTTACACTGTTGATCACAACATTATTTTCAGATGGCACAGAATTATGCAAGGATGATACCAGTCGATGTATCGCAAGGTGTAAGTATCTTTTGGTAAGTGAATAGGAAAAATGAATTAATGTAAAGGATTGGTTTTTGATGAAATATTGAGATGAGATTTATGTCATAATGACACAGGCAGGATGCAAGGGTGTGTCATTATGTTAAACGGTAATATTGAAGCCTTCCATCTTCCTATATAATGTTCGGCGGCTCATTCCGAGTAGTTTTGCGGCTTCAGTACGATTGCCGTTCGTGTCTTTTAATGCTCGAATAATGAGATTTTTTTCATTTTCCCTGATATTCATAGCTGAGGTTGTATCTCCTGCGCTTAAAGCAGTTTCATTGTTTCTAATGATACGCTCCGGCAAATCTGTGACTTTAATGACATTATTACGGGATAAGACAACAATATTTTCTATAAGGTTTCGAAGCTGTCTGATATTTCCGGGCCATGAGTATTCCTGTAACACATTTATTGCAGGTAAGTCGAAATGTATCGGTTCCCTGTTATTCTCACGGCAGAAAATATCCAGGTAATGTTTGATAAGTAACGGGATATCATCTTTTCTTTCTCTTAAGGGAGGCATATTGATGGTTACCACGTTTAAACGGTAAAACAGATCTTCACGGAATTTATTGCTATGCACTTCCTCTTCCAGAATTTTGTTAGTCGCGGCAACGACACGCAGATCGACTGAGATCGGTTTTGTACTCCCCACACGTTCAAAAATCTGTTCCTGAAGGACACGCAGCAGTTTGACCTGAACAGCGGAGCTGACCTCGCTGATTTCATCAAGGAACAGAGTGCCTTTGTCAGCTTGCTCGAACCTGCCGACACGTTGTTCAATCGCTCCGGTAAAAGCGCCTTTTTCATGCCCGAAAAGCTCGCTCTCGAGCAGTGAATCTGATAACGCCGCGCAATGTACTGGCACAAAAGCGTAATTTTTGCGTGGGCTTAACTGGTGAATCGCCTGTGCGATCAGTTCTTTACCTGTACCGCTTTCACCTTGAATCAGTACTGTAGCCCGTGATGGGGCAACCTGTTTAATGATGTCAAAAATGCGTTGCATAGGTTCTGACGTGCCAATAATGTTTTTGAGTCCGTATTTCGCGTCAAGTTGTTGTTTTAACTGCTGATTTTCTTCTTTGAGCATTTTGTTATCAATAATTTTTGATATCGTAATATACAGCTTATCTAGATTGATCGGTTTTGTTAAAAAGTCATCCGCTCCTCGTTTTACTGCTTCAACAGCGGTTTCAACACTGCCATACGCAGTCAATACGACTATTTTTATTTCAGGATAGTTTTGCTGGAGAGCGTTTATCAGATCCATACCACCCATAGCCGGCATACGGAGATCGGTCAATACGATATCAACAGCATTGTTTTGCAGTAATTCCAGCGCTTCTTTGCCCGTGCCGGCCATATGGCAGTTGAAGTCCTTTAATCTAAGAAATCGGGCAATACCTTCACGGGTATTTTTTTCGTCATCAACAATGAGAATGCTATTCTTCTTCATCTGCGTCCCTTTTTGTCCGTTGCGGCAGAAATTTGTTGCCCCGATATTTTACCGGAAGTGTAATAATAACGCTGGTACCTTCATTTTCCTCACTCATAATAGAGATTTCACCCCCGTGCGCGGATACTATTTTATTTACTATCATGAGCCCCAAACCAGTACCTTCTGGACGTGTAGTGTAATATGGATCGAATATACGTTTCAAATCTTTTTTTGGGATCCCTTTGCCTGTATCGTTTATTGTGATTTTACAGAGATCTTTCAGCACAGAAACCTGAACATTGAGTGTACCGCCATCCGGCATAGCCTGTACCGCGTTTTTCATTATATTTCGCAACGCTTGTTCTATCAGTTCCCTATCGAACAAAAAAAGCGGTATTTGCCCGGAAAAATCGTTTAAAAGGGTAATGTTTTGCTGATGGAGTTCAGCAGAGATTGCCGCGCATTGTGCCTTAACTGCCTCACTGATGTCATTTTCTTTTAATTTTAATTGAAATGGACGTACTGTGTTCAGAAATCTGGAAATTATGGAATCAAGCCTACTGATTTCTTCCCTGCTTATCCTGACAAGTTCCTGCAATTCAGGTACTGATGGATGATCAAGCTGGGCCAACTCTTTTTCAAGCAGTTGCATGTGAATGTCCAGTGAATTGAGAGGGTTGCCTATTTCATGGGCGACGCCGGCTGACAGCAGGTTGAATGTTTGCATTTTCTCATTTTTGAGCAGTTTTTCCATGCTCACGATACGCTCGGTTATATCTGTAAATACAAAAACTTTGCTCCTCACAGATTCTTCATCTTCGTCGTCATAATTCATAATGGTTACCCCAAGATATGTTTTTTGGGGTGCATCAAGTTGTATTTCAGTGTTGATGGATTTATCAGGGAGATCCCAGATTTTATTGAAAAAGATTTGCAGCTGGTTATCATAGATGTATCTGTCAATTATTTTACCTGTGGGGTCTTCGTCGATGATATTTAGAATTTTCAGCGCGGCATCATTAATGACCATGATCTCGCGATGCTCATTTAAAACAAGTATTCCTTCATCCAGCAAGTTGACCAGATCCTTGAAAAAATTCCGCTCCCGTGTGAGCCGTGTTATAAAGAGTTCAATGTAATTGGGATCGATCTTTTCAAATTTCTCAATAAATTTTTTAACAAATCTATCTTTTTCACTCATGCTGATAATTCTCCGGAACAGTATCATATTCGTCCATGATACTGCCAACGACTCTTTCCATTATATCTTCAAGCGTTACCATTCCGACCGCTTTGTTTTGCGTATCATGAACAATAACCATTTGCCGTCCATTTAACTGTAAATCCCACAATATGTTACGAATAGGGGTTGACTGCATGGCCGTGTATGGTTTAAAAATATATTTTCTAACCGGTTTGTCATATTCTGCACGGAGTAGTTTATTTGTCCGTATAATACCGATCATGTTTTCTGGATTTCCTTCATACACAGGCAGTCGGGAAAATCCACTGGTGTGCATTAACTCAATTACTGTTTTACATGGCGTTGACGCCTCAACGCAAATTACTTTGTTGAGTGGAATCATTATATCGTCAACAGTAATATCCTGAAATTGGAATATTTTTTTGATAATTTCTTTTTCATATTCAGATTCGGAGCCTCTTTTTATTTCATCCTCAAGTATAAACATAAGTTCTTCTCTGGTGAGAAACGGATTTTTATGCTGTCTGTTAAGTTTAAATAAACCGGCAATTTGCTCTGAAATCAACGAAAAAAGCCGTATTACCGGATATAATACATAATATGCTAATGACAATGGGTATATAAGTATAAGGCTTAATTTGGTGGAATATGTACGCCCGATGGTCATGGGGATAATCTCGCCAAAAAACAGTATCAGGGGCAGCATGATAAATGTAGTATACACATTAACAAGATGGGCTGGTGCCCACTGTGAAATGAGACGGCTCGCAAGTGTTGATGCGATAATAATACCGAGATTAACCCCGACCAGTGTTGTGGATAAAAAAAG
This sequence comes from Candidatus Auribacter fodinae, assembly GCA_003599815.1. Classification (GTDB taxonomy): domain Bacteria; phylum Auribacterota; class Auribacteria; order Auribacterales; family Auribacteraceae; genus Auribacter; species Auribacter fodinae. The sequence goes on along the minus strand of QZJZ01000054.1, from coordinate 30,861 downwards.
CTGTGGTTTTTTGAGAAGAGTCTCGATTTTCTGAGCGGCTTTATTTCCTTTTTTCGCTAAGTATCGCATTTTTAGTTTATTTCCTGAAATAATAGACATTTCAGTCCCTGCAAAAAACGCTTCCATACAGAGGCAAACTATGATTATAGCTATATAGTAAATAGTGCTCATGCTTTGCTTCCTGTTTTGCGAGTAACAATGATTTCTTCAATACGGTTTTTCTTTGAGCGTGTGACCATAAATTCAATGCCCTGAATCACAATACATTCCCCTTTTTTAGGGATATGCCCGAAATGAGTCAGGAGAAAACCGCCAATCGTTACATTAAGTTCATCATTGATATGTGCGCTGAATACTTCATTGAAGTCTTCGATGGAAAGTTTTCCTGATATTTTCATCGAACGGGGGCTGATCTTTTTAAGAGTCAACAGGACGTCTTTTTTATCAAGAATGTCACCGAAAATTTCTTCAAGGATATCTTCCATCGTTATTAATCCTTCAACTCCCCCATATTCGTCAACCACAACAGCAAGATGTATCTGTGCCTTGCGCATTTCGCGGAATAATTCTATTGCCAGCTTTGTTTCAGGAACAAAATACGGTTTTCGGACAATACCAGCCAGCTTCATGTTTTCTTTGTCGATCATGAGAAAGTCTTTTACATACAGAACGCCGATAACATTATCGAGCTGTTCTTTATAGACAGGGATACGCGATACTTTTCCGTTCTGTATTTTTTTCTGTATTTGATTGACGCTGTCGTTCTCTTCAACAGCAACCATTTCCGTTCTTGGTGTCATAATATCATGGACACGAATGCTATTAAGTTTCATGACCCCTTCAATCATTCTTTTTTCATGTTCCAGTAGCAACCCTATTCTATGGCTGTCCGTAATTATGGCTTTGACTTCTTCATGCGAAGAATGCATTTCTGCGCTCATAAATCGCGTTATGTGCTGGAGGAAAAAAGATGAGACTCGATACAGGATTTTTCTGATTGGCGCGAGAACGGTATATAGCTTATCAATAAAGGGAATCACAAACAAAGCTATTGTCTGTGCGTTGTTTACCGCAATCACTTTAGGAGTAATTTCGCCAAAGATGATGATAAGAAATGTCATTGCCGCAATAGAAATCTCAAGCCCAAAAGAAGAAAATAAGTTTGTCGCGATCCGTTCTGAAATGGATGTAGAGAAAATATTGACGAACATATTCCCTATCAGGATAGTTATCAGCAGGTTGGGCGCATGCACCAGATGACGGGCTATTGTCCTGCCTCGTTCATTTTTTCCAGACAGTACATGCACGGTACTTTTTGATAATGAAAAAAGCGCAGTTTCAGAACAGGAAAAAAAGGCAGACAGCGCAAGGCAAATGATTAATGCTAAAAATTGAAAAAAAGTATCCACAGTACTCTACGTATGATTATACCCATAATGAAATTATTACCCTTTCATCAGTTGCAGCATCATGCGGTAATAATCCGCTTCTTTGTTATCTTTTAAGTCGTCTCTGTAAATGTAGAATAGCGCTTCGTACGCTTCTGGAAAATCATTTTTAAGTTTGATAGCGCGTTTTATATGACGGATAGCGCCGGAAAAATCATCCAGTTTTCTGAGAATTATGCCAAGCCGGTAATGCGCAAGGGGTGATTCGTCGTATATCTCCAATGCTCTCTTGAAACTGTCAGCCGCCATGCGGAGGTCATTGGTCATAACGTAGAGGTCTGCAAGGTCGCAGTGCAGGACAAACGCATCAGGCGCTAACTGAATTACTGACTTATATACTTTGATCGCTTCATCATATTGGCCTGATTGCTGGTACACTTTCGCGAGGCTGAGCAACGACTCAATATTATTGGGCCTTTGCACAATGACTTCTTTAAACATAGCAATACTTTTATCGATCTCATTCTGGTAAAAATACAGGTATCCGAGCGTTTCGTACGCTTCCCAGTAGCCGGAGTTGATTTCAGCCGCTTTCGTCAGGGCTTCTTCTGATTTATCAAAGATCCCCATTTCCATATAAATCCTGCCGAGCGTCACAAGATTTGTATAGTTTTCCGGTTCAAGTTCGACTGCCTTATTGATGAGGTATAACCCCTCATCGAACTTTTTCTGCATAAGACGAATTTTGCCAAGCCAGAGGTACGCTGGAGAGTAATCTTTGTTTTTCTCAATACATTTTGCGAAATACTCAGAAGACTCATCGTGTTTGCCTAAAAGGAAAAGAATACCGCCCATAATGCGTTCCTGATCAGGGGATCCTGTTTTAAACGATGAGGCGTTATATAAGGCCGCGAAAAAAGATGGATAGTCTCCCGCATTTCCATACAGGATCGCTGTTTTTAATAAAAGATCGGGTGAATTCGGATAACGTTCAAGCAATTCGTTAAAACGCTCCAACGCCTGATCTATCATCATCTTTTTCCCGAAGGTAACCGCCTCGTTATAGAGAGCGTGGTCTTTTTCCGTAAAAGTCTCCGGGGTTTGAGGCGTATTTTGGTTCGTTGGGATTTTTTCAATCGCAGTCAGAAGTGATTTGAATGCTTCTTCAATAGAGCCTTTCATCAGATACGCCTGCGACAGGTCATAATGCAGTTCGGCGGAATCAGGATTTTTCAGGATGCTGTCCTGTATCGTCTTGATACGCTCATCAATTATTTTGTCATCTTCTGATTGGACATCCTGCTCATATGAATTACTCGAGTCAGGCATGGGCGTTTCCGTGATGTCCGTCTGCTGTGCAGCGACGTTTATTGTCAGATAACAGCATATCAGGGCACTACTAAAAAGACTGCTGAGTCGTATTCCCATATAGTGCTGTCTCACAAGTTATTATTGATAAAATCAACAAGATTTTGTTTCGCGATCAGCCCGATGTTTCTGGCGGCTTCTTCCCCATTTTTGAACAGGATCAGCGTGGGGACGCTAAGAATGTCGTATTGCGATGCGACATCAGAGGTTGTGTCGATATCAATATGAACAACTTTTAATTTACCAGTCATTTCACGGGCAACTTCAGTGATGATAGGAGCAAGGCGTTTGCATGGATTGCACCATTCCGCCGCGAAATCAGCGAGTACGGGCGTATTAGATTCCAAAACCTCTTCCTGAAAATTTTCAGCAGTAACCTCAATTAAACCGCTCATGGATAACACCTTTCTTTTAATAGGTTTTAATATTTACAACACATCTGATTGTTTACGGATATGGATATCGTATAGAAATGTATGAAAATATGCAATAGCTAACAAAAAAAAATTACCGGTCGGTTTCCGTGTGGCACTCTGAACAGGCATCCAGTTCTTTTTTTATTAATGAGATTACGATAACTACCGATATTACAAAATAATAAATAGTCTCAGGAGATTTTATGGATATTAACGCTCATAAGAAAAAACAAGCTCTTGCTCATAACACCCGGCTGCAATATATTCGCGATCTCACCATAAGCATAGTTATCGGTATTATCATAGCGATATTCTTCAATTTTCATGTTCTCGATAAAATTGAAGCGATCACCGTAGATTGGCGTTTTCGATTACGCCAGAATCCAACCTTAAACCCGAATCTTGTTATTATTGGGATTACAAAAGAGTGTATTGATAAAATCGGCGGATATCCGATACCGAGAGATCTTTACTCCAAAGTTGTCGATAATCTGACCAAAGCCGGAGCAAAATCTATCTGTTTTGATGTCTTTTTTGACTTGCCCGGAGCACAGGTTGAAAATGACCAGATACTGGCAAAATCTTTCAAGACAGCGTCTAATATCACATTACCCGTTTTTACTCCACAAAAGGTTAATACCAGTTCAAAGAATAAGCTGGGAAACATGATTGTCGCCGACTTGATTCGCCAGAATATGCCCTTGTACACACGTTCCATAGAGCATCAGGGACATATAAATGCCATACCGGACAGTGATGGCAAAATACGACGTATCCCCTTCATGTTGTATAACAATAACACAATATACTATCCCATGTCATTTGAGGCGTTTCTTGAATACAGGGGAATCGATAAAACCGAAGTCCATTTCGGTAAACATAGTGTTGTCGTTCGCGACATGGTTATTCCTCTGGATGAAGATAATTGTCTTCCTATCAATTATTTTAATCCTGAGACAGCGATTGATTTCATGCATCTTGACCTGCCCGATTTCAGTGTCGATACAATTCGGTTTTATAGTTTCTCAGATGTAGTTGATAACAAGATACCTGCAAAAAATTTCGCTAACAAGATTGTCCTCATCGGTCAGACATCTCATGGATTAACGAACGCTGATGAGTGCGTGACGCCATTTGACATTATTTTCGGGTTATTTCTTCAGGGATCATTAATAAATTCATATCTTAATAACGAATTTATCCATCGCTGGAACAGATTATACTCTACTTTCCTTATTTTTATATTTTCAATACTCATCGGATTGGGAATATCGAAATTAAACTTCTTCAAAACAACTTTAGTATCAACATTAATAGCCAGTTTATATTCGTTTCTTGCGATATATCTTTTCATCAAGTTCAATTTCATACTTGAGATAGTTCCGATTATTTTCGCTATATTCCTGCATTTTGCTATCAATCTTGTGAAAAAATTGCAGGATGCATTTAGCGTTATCCTTAAAAAAGACGAAGAACTTGGAATTATCAACAAGGTTGGTGAACGCATTCTGGATATTTGCGAAGTATCCGATACCCCATCGCTCATTATAGAAAACATTTTTGAGGCGTTGCCAGCCGAAGCCGCTTTACTGTATATCAAACAGGATGATGATCACCATTCAATGATCCGAAAAGGCGAAATTTTCAAAGAGGACTGTGAACTAGGGCTGAAAAAAGAGCTGATAGAGGTGGTTGATCACTTGAAGTGTACTTTAGTAACAACACAACGCCCTATCGTAATGAATGATGTAGGCGCTTCTATAACGGCAGAAAGCAGTTTAATATCCTGTACATTGGAACGAATTCATTCGTTGTTGCTGGTGCCTATGGTGGTACATCAGGAAACAATAGGTATTATCTGTCTATGCAACAAACTGCATCCTGTTTCCGGTAAACTGGTTGAGTTTACAAATGACGATCTCACACTGTTAAAGTCTATTCTTTCACAGTCTGCGGTATCATTGGAAAATTTTTTGTTGTATAACAATTTACGCGATTTTTTCCTGAACACAATTAAATCGCTTGTCGCATCCATTGATGCCAAAGACCAGTATACCGCAGGCCATTCAGAGCGTGTTACTGCTATTTCTGAAATGATTGGTGCGGAAATGCGTCTAACACCAACGGAACTGGAAAATCTGCGCATTTCCGCCATTTTGCATGATGTCGGCAAAATCGGTATTTCCGATTCAATCCTTTGCTCAACCAGTCGCCTGACTGATGAAGAGTTTGAGGTTATTAAATCACATCCTGTTAAAGGTGAAGATATTCTGAAACATGTTAATGAGTTTATAGGGATCATTCCCGGAGTAAAGCATCACCATGAGCGATTTGACGGGCGAGGATATCCTGATGGCCTCAAGGGAAAAGATATCCCGTTGACAGCGCGTATAATCGCAATCGCAGACACATTTGACGCCATGACCAGCAACAGGACATACCGTAAACGTCTTGATGTTGAATTTGCGCTTAATGAGATTAGGCGTTGTGCAGGAACACAGTTTGATCCTGAATTGGTAGAATATTTCTTTAAGTGTTACGAAACTTATAAAGATGTGGAAAACAGCCCTTTCTGGCATGCCCACAATTTTATCAAAGAATCAGCGGTACAAACGGATGATTCAGTGCAGAGCGTGCATTGATTTCCTGTCGAAACGTATACTATCTCAAATAGTTGGTGAATTTGCGCTGATTCTTTATGGCGTTAATTGATACTGCCATATTGAAGCTTTGAGTTGTTGGCGGCAGTACGACCGACACGGCGCCCCTGATGTTTAAATTTTGGTTGATTCCAACCACTTCCCCATCTTTATTAAGCAAAGGTCCGCCATTATTTCTATCAAAGGTGATGGCATTGTGTTGTATCATCTGGATTTTACCGTAATCGCTTTTAAACCGTCGTTTTAAGTCTTCAATACTTAAAGTACCGTATTTCTTCTCAACATTGCGGCGTAATTTCCAGTTAACATCAAAGAGGTCAACAAGTTCAACTTGGAGGCTGAGTACCCGTCCGGTTTTGTATGCGTCCTGATAGCCCAGTTGCGCACCGACATTTATAATCTGATCACCCTGAATGAGAGAAGCGGCGCTCCCAAGAGGCAGTGAAGGTAAGCCGCGGGCATTCACTTTGACTATTGCCACGTCCAGAATTGGATCATACTGAATTATGCGAGCTTGCAGTTTGTTTGATTCATCCTGCCCTTTCAGTTGTATTTCCCAGTCTTCACGCATGGGATCGGAACCAATGAAGTAATTTGACAATATAATCCCATCAGGATCAATGATAGCGGCGCTGGCCGACGCCTGAAATTGATCATCATACGTATACTTACTACGAGATAGGATTGTGACAATTGCATCCAGTGTACCTTTCGCGATTTTTCCGGTAGGAGCCTCCTGTCTCTCTCGTTCAAGGAATTCGTCCAGTTTCTGATTAGTTACATCGCGTTGTTCTTCAAGTTGTGTCATTAAAGAGGCTTTTTCATCTTCAAGTTGCTTGAGCTGTGCGAGAATTTCGGTGGTTTGCTGATCCTGCTGTTGTTGTGTCGCTTGTTCCTGCTCATTTTTTAGATCCTGAGCTTCCTGAGAGTCTGCCAGTTCTTTCAAGCGCAACATTTGTTCCTGTTCTTCAGTTGCCTGACGAAAGAAATCCGATCGTTCCTGGCGGGTAATCCACCGTCCGTAAAACTTAACGAGGCCTTTCTGGCGTTGTTCTTCTTCATATTGCAGTTTGCGTTGTCTTTCGCTTTCGGGCATCCATTCTACAGTTGAGATAGTGTCTTTAGTAACAGATATGATGTATTCAGGTGTTCCCGGTGATTCTATTCGTATTCGTATTTCATCATTGCTTTCCTGCATAATGGTACCTGATAATGTTCTTCCGTCTTGCAGGAAGACCTTATCGACACCGAATTCTTCAACAGGCTCTGAAATTCGTTCAATTTGCTGGTAAATTGGTTCCTGCGTTGATTCTTCCGGCACGGGTAAGGGCTCTGGTGCAATCGCGGATGGCTGTTGTTGAGGCTCTTGTACTGGCGCTGTTGTTCCAGTGGAAAAGGTTCTTTGCGCTATTTGCGTTGCCTGCGTTGGTGCAGTTGCCCTGTCCTTAATAACAAAAGACTCCACACTTTTTGTGAATACATCATCAAACAAAATTGAATCTTTTATAAGACATGAACATTCTATTCGATATAAATAGGTATCACCCGGCACGAAATAAAGGATCACTTTCTGATGATACGGCTCCTGAGTCTGGTCGTCTTCTTTAAAAAAATAACGGCTGACTACCATTTTTACACCATTAAGAGCGTCGATTTTGATCATATCAAAACCGCGTAGTTTGGTGAGATAGCCCTGTTGGTTTTCTGCCATACCTGTTACGGTATCGTTAATAAATGCCTGATCGAGTACCGCGTTGCTTTTTGGTTTAACAACGACCATGATGTATTCAGTAAAGGCGTCCTGTGAAGAATTTTCAAATCGGCATACGGCGTTTTCGGTTTTAGTGTCGACTTGCTGCCAGCCTGCCGGGGGGTTGAAACTGAACCGGAAACGTTCATTCTCAAATGATCGGCTTCCCTGAAGCTCGGATATCTGCTGAAGAACTCTCATTTTTTCTTCGCGGAGAGTCCTTATCTCTTCGGCGAGAAGATCCCGTTCGCTTAACCGTTCGTGTTCTTCAGGAGTAATCCAGTTACCGTTATAATACACAAGGCCTTTGGCTTTTTGCTCGTCTTCGAATTCTTTGGCTTTTTGCAACGTTTGCTCAGATATTTTTTTTATGTATTGTATAGAGTCGCGGGGAATTTTTATTTCGGAAATATCATCGATTGATATACGGATAAAATCCTCATTTTCATCGAGTATCGATCCCTCGATAATGCGTCCGTTTTTAAGATAAACTTTATCATGGGGAAGTAAGGTTTTCCCTGACTGTATACCAATCAGGAAACTAAAACAAAAAATAATTAGACAAAATGGTATAAATCGTTTCATGCTCTTCATTATAGGTAGGTAAACAGCAGTATGTCAAATAAATTAGCGTTACAAATACCAGCTTGTATTATGAATTCACAATATTTTTCATTTTCTGGAGATAAAATTCGGCTATTTTGGATTCGTCCTCTTCCGATACGCTCAGGTCATCCGACTCGATAAGATGTTCCGGGATTTCTTTTAAAAAGCGCGACGGATACGCAGGTTCTATATCACCGTATTTGTTTCTTCCGAGCGCGTAACTTAAGTATAGTTCGTCTTTTGCACGTGTTATACCGACATAACACAAACGGCGTTCTTCAGATATATCACCTTCGTTTTCCTGAATCGACCTTGAATGGGGAAATTTGCCTTCTTCCATCCCTACAAGATATACAATTGGAAACTCCAAGCCCTTACAGCTATGAATGGTGATCAGCGTTAACTCATCTTTTTTCTGTTCATCTTCCTGATTTTTATCGTTTGCCGGGTTTAGCGTAATCGATGACAGGTAGTTTCGTAAACTCTTATCATTATCATCTTTACTTTGGAAGTAACGGACATCGTCAATAAAATCATACACATTCACCATGCGTGACGATATTTCATCACGGTCTTCACTGACTCGAGCGACTTCTTTCTCATATTTGATATCTTTAATGAATTCCACCAATAATTCCGCAAGATTACAGGAACTATCATCAACTCTGCTTCTGTATTTTGCAATGATATCAAGAAATTCCTGTATTGCGATTACGGAACGTTTGTTGAGTTCAGGCAGAGTTTCAGCTTTTTTCAAAGCGTCCATTAAAGATGATTTGGTTTTTTTGCAGTAATCATTGAGAGCGGCAAGCGTGGTCAGCCCGATTCCCCGTGGCGGAGTATTGATTATCCGCATGAGGCTGACTTCATCATTCGGGTTCATCAATAGTTTCAGATAGGAAACAATGTCTTTCACTTCTTTTCTGTCAAAAAAACGTGTTCCTCCAATCATGGCGTAAGCGATTCGGCTTTTGCGGAGCTGTTCTTCGAACAGTCGTGATTGATGAGCCGTACGCATGAGGATAGCGAAATCTTTGAACGCAAAATTTTTACGGAGCTTTTGATCGATAATATGCTGTACTACGGATTCAGCTTCTTCCCGTGCGGTAGCATAGGTTAATAGGGTCAGCTTTTTGTTGTTTTGCTTATTTGACCACAGTTTTTTCTGTCTTCTCATCAGGTTGTTTTTGATGACGCTGTTTGCCGCTTCCAGAATGCTCATAGTAGAACGGTAATTCTGTTCAAGTTTTATGACTGTGGTATTTGGAAAATGGCGGTCGAATTCGAGAATATTTTTGTAATCAGCTCCACGCCAACCGTAAATGCTCTGGTCGTCATCACCTACCACGCAGATATTGTTATATTTGGACGCGATCTGCTGAGTAAATCTAAACTGAGGGTAATTGGTATCCTGAAATTCATCAATCATTATGTAATGAAACTGATCCTGAAATTTTTCCAGAATAACAGGATGCTCGGAAAACAAGCGAAGCGGGAGAATTATTAGATCGTCAAAATCCACGGCATTGAAATGTTTTAATCGTAGTTCGTATTCGCGATAAATGGTTGCGTTAACAAGTTCGACTGGCGTGGCGGCTTTATTTTCCGCTTCTTTGGGGTCAATAAACGATTCTTTGTATTTGCTGATAGCAGTTTTTACTGCGGGAATATCGATTTTATCTATAAGGTGCGGCCAAACATCATGCACAATATTTTTCATCATTGCCTGCTGGTCAGCTTCATCATAAATTGAGAAGTTAGGCCGGTACCCCAGATGTTGAATGTCCTGACGGAGAATATGGAGTCCCAGAGAATGAAAGGTTGATATGTGGGGCTTAGCTGTTTTATTTGGGAGCAATTTTCCTATCCGTTCCCGCATTTCTTTAGCGGCCTTATTTGTAAATGTCACAGCAAGAATTTTTTTTGCGGGGATCCTCTCTGATATCATGTACGCAATTCGAAACGTAATAACACGGGTTTTACCTGTGCCTGCTCCTGCAAGGACAAGCAAAGGGCCGTTTATTGTGGTAACAGCTTTGTATTGCTCGGGGTTGAGTTGGGAATCAAGGTTTTTGAACATACCGGTTCCTGTTATCTTTTGTATTAAGAGTGTCTCATACCTGTACGAGATGTTACTGTCTTATGCCAAACGACTGAAACCTGCCGGTATAGGCATTCCAACTCTTTGCCGTATCAGTGAAATAGTTCCGTAAGTGGCTTACGCTTATTGCATGAAGGAATTCGTTCAATTCCCTGTCATCCCCTTCCGCGCACACCTCAACTCGCCCGTCAGGAAGATTTTTTACGTATCCAGTGATCTCAAATCGTCGGGAAATGGACAATACTGAATAGCGGAACCCGACTCCCTGTACATGCCCCTCGTAAAAAACCTTGACCTGTGATCTGGTAGTGTGATTTTCCATAACAGCGTTCTCCATGTGGCTGTACTGCCGGGTGAACGTTTATGCGAATCGATGAAGAGATGTGATAAATGGTCGGGGCGAGAGGATTTGAACCTCCGACCTCAACGTCCCGAACGTTGCGCGCTCCCAAACTGCGCTACGCCCCGACTCAATCAGATGTGAATTATATAGATATACCGAAAATTAATCCAGAGAAAAATCGTCTTATTTTACAAATAATTTAATGCAAATAACGCCTATAATAAATAATACCATAAAGAGTACAGTCAATAAATTGAAATATTTGTCGATGAAGGTCTTAATGCGTTCTCCAAAAATATAAATTAAGACTCCGAGAGCCATGAAACGCAACGCTCTGCCAAGCAAGGAAGCAACAACAAATACTCCAAAAGGGCTACTGCTTGCACCTGCCGCAATGGTGAACACCTTATATGGTATGGGCGTTAACGCCGCAATGAGGACAGCAAGGAAACTGTTATCTCTGAACATTTCTATGAGTTTAGCAAAGACTTCTTCTTTATGATAGAACTTAATAATGGGCCAGCCGACAGCTTCCATCAAAGCGTATCCGATATAATATCCCAGTATTCCGCCAAGTACTGATGCGACTGTTGTTAAGAAGGCATACAATAATGCTTTCTTACGGCGAGATACTGATAGTGCTATCAGAAGCACATCAGGCGGAATTGGGAAAAAAGACGATTCTGCAAATGAGTTCAATATCAGCGCCGGGGTACCGTACGGTGTATGTGCCCAGTGAAGCACCCAGTCGTATAATTTTCTTAACGGTTTAAACATAGCTCAATTATCTTTTCTTTTTAAGGTTAAATACCAGTTTAAAAAAACGAATGGTGTCTTTGATTTTGTGAATATCGCTTGATTCATTTCCGTAGATGGTTTTTACCGGAACTTCAGCGATTTTAAAACCATTGCGTGAGGCTTTGACCAGAATTTCCGATTCAGTATCGTAATTTTTTGTTTCAATGTCAATATTTTCAAGAACTTTTTTACTGATTAACCTGAATCCGCACTGGCTGTCGGAAATTTTCTGATGCGCCATTTTTGAAATAACCCATGACGTAAAACGGTTCGTCAGGTACCTGTCAAGCGGCATACCGGAAGTATCTGACATTCTGTTTCCAACCACAATATCTGCGTTCGACAGGGCGGCGCACTGAGTAAACGCTGGTATGTCGCTCGGAGCATGTTGTCCATCAGCATCCATTGTGAGAACATAATCGAAATCTTTATTCAGAAGATATTTGAAACCGTCAACCAGTGATGCGCCTTTTCCCGCATTTTGTTCGTGTACAAGATAGTTCACTCGAGTTTCTTTCAGTATATCAACGGTTTTATCCTGAGACCCGTCATCGACGACCAGAATATTGTCAGCGTATTTTTTTACATCCTCAATGAGCTTCTTTATGTGCAGTTCTTCATTGTAGGCAGGTATTAAGACGATAAATGAAAAATCTTTCTTATTCATAGACATCTGCTTTCAGCTCATTAACTATCTGCCTTATGGTTACCGGAAGGTGATCTATTGTTGCCTGAACAGTTGTACCGTCGATACGTTTTTTCACTTCAACGGTTTTGTCGTTAAGAAATGATTTCCCGATCACGATTTTAATCGGTATGCCAATGAGGTCTGCATCTTTAAATTTAACGCCGGGCCGGAGGTCTCTGTCATCAAGCAGTACTTCGTACCCGTCTTGTGTTAATTGTGAATATAATTGTTCAGCGCATTCGACAATTCCTGACTCATTCATGTTTAGGGGCAGAATAATTATGTGATATGGCGCGATAGAATAAGGCCATATGATTCCATCCTTGTCGTGAGACTGTTCAATTGCCGCTCCGGCTGTGCGGGTTACTCCGATTCCATAACATCCCATGATAAATGGTTTTTCTTCGCCGTTTTCATCATGGAAGGTAGCGTTCATTGCTTTACTGTATTTTGTACCGAGCTGAAATACCTGTCCGACTTCGATGCCTCTGCACACCGCGAGCGATTTGCCGCATTTTATACAACTATCCCCTGCCAGAGCAGTACTTACGTCAATAAAACTGTTGATAGAAAAATCTCTGTTAAGGACAACGTTTTTATAATGGTAATTCGTTTCGTTGGCACCGGTAATACCTGCATCAAGTGTTTTAAGAGAAAAGTCTGCGTAAACCGGTATGGATAATCCAACAGGACCGGCAAATCCAACAGCCGCGTTAGTTACGGAATTGACCGTTTTTTCATCGGCCAGTTCCACAAAAGGAGTTGTAAATGCTTTTTGTAATTTCGCTTCGTTGACTTCCCTTTCTCCGCGTACCAGAACAGCGGTCACAGTATCGTTGATTTTATATAAAAGTGTTTTTATGAGGGTCTGAGGCTGTACTTTAAAAAACGCTGACACTTCGTCTACCGTTTTAAGGTTCGGTGTATGAATTTTTTCCATGGAATCAGCACTTTTTAGAGTGTTTTCAGTGAACGGAGCGATATTTCCGGTCGCGTATTCCGAACTGGCGGCGTACCCGCATGAGTTGTCTTCACAATAAAGGATAACGGATTCCCCTGTCTGCGCAAGTACGGTAAATTCATGGGTTACATCGCCGCCGATTGCGCCTGAATCTGCCAGTACAGGTTTGAATTTCAATCCGCATCGTTTGAATATGCGGGTGTAGGTATCGAACATAACCTGATATGTTTCCCGTAATGACTCTTCGTTGCGATGAAAACTGTATGCGTCTTTCATTACAAACTCGCGCGCGCGCATGACGCCAAATCGAGGGCGGATTTCATCGCGGAATTTTGTCTGGATCTGATACAGGTTGAGTGGAAGTTCTTTATATGATTTTACCAGTGACCGTACAAGATGCGTGATGATTTCCTCATGTGTGGGGCCTAGCGCGAAATCGCGGTCATGGCGATCTTGAATACGCATCAGTTCTTTGCCATAAATGTCCCAGCGTCCGCTTTCCTGCCATAATTCCGCAGGGCTCAGGATGGGTAACAGCAGTTCCTGTGCGCCGGATTTGTCCATTTCTTCGCGAATGATGGTCTCAATTTTCCTGACCACTTTTAAGCCTAGTGGCAGTAACGTATATAATCCTGATCCCAATTTATTAATGATCGAGCTTCGAAGCCCGAATATCAGGCTGGGTATATCCGCGTCGGATGGCGTTTCTTTCATCGTTCGTATAAGAGCCTGTGTCATTCTCACGGCTATATATCCCCCTTTTCTGCAAGAATATTTTTAACTTCCTCAAGCAAAACATCAATCAATTTATCTTCAGGAACACGCCCTACAACGCTTCCATGCTTAAACAATATACCATAACCATTGCCTCCAGCGATGCCGATATCCGCGTCACGCGCTTCACCGGGACCGTTTACTTCACATCCCATTACCGCCACTTTGATATTACCTTTGAGTGTTGACAATGCTTTTTCTACTTTTTTTGCGATATCTATAACCTGTATTCTGCATCGCCCGCAGGTAGGGCAACTGACAATTTCAGGAAATTCTCGCCGTAATCCCAGAGACTGCAGAATCAAACGCCCTACATGAACTTCATGTATCGGATTATCAGTCAGAGAAACCCGGATAGTGTCACCGATCCCCTCGTTCAACAAAATACCGAGGCCGATACTTGATTTTACTGTTCCCTGAGTGAGTGGGCCGGCTTCCGTAATCCCGAGATGAAACGGGTAATCACATTGCTGTGCCATCAGTTTGTACGCGATAACGGTAGTGATTACATCAGATGCCTTCAGCGAGACGACAATATCAGTAAAATTATGATTTTCAAGGATCTTGATATGCTGAAGCGCCCCTTTTGCCATACCATGAGCTATGCGTTCTTCTCGGGAGAGTGAGTCATCAAGTCCATCAAGCCATGCGTGGTCTATCGACCCTGCGTTTGCTCCGACCCGTATGGGTATTTTTTTAGCTTGTGCTGATTTTAACACAAGCTGAACTGATTCAGGATTACGTAAATTGCCGGGATTCAGGCGCAAAGCCTGCACTCCTGCATCAATAGCGGCTAATGCGAGACGGTAATCGAAATGTATGTCTGCGACAAGCGGTATGGCTATTTGTTTCAGAATAGAAGGCAATGCTTCCGCCGACTGCTGGTCAGGCACGGCGACACGGATAATATCGCATCCAACTTCTTCCAGTTCATGTATTTGCGTGACAGTAGCCTTTACGTCGCTCGTTTTCGTGGTAGTCATTGACTGCACGGTTACAGGCGAATCACCGCCAATTGCCACGTCCCCATAGTAAACTTTTTTTGTTTGTCTGCGCTGTATCATATATTATTTGCCAAATATTCTATGGACAATATCGTTGTACAAGGTTAAACCAATCAGGCACATAAGAAGTGCAAAACCAATTTTCTGACAGGTTTCTACGAACTTTTTGTTAAGAGGTCGCCTCATTATTCCCTCAAGACTTAAAAACAGTACGTGCCCCCCGTCAAGAACCGGTATGGGCAGAAGGTTAATTATACTCAGATTGACGCTTAAAAACGCTACGAGTGATAATAACATTACAAAACCGCTTTTCGCGAAATCAGCGGTAATTTTATAAATGCCAACAGGCCCTGCCAGTTCTCTTGGGCTGATACGTCCAACAGCCAGATAGTAAAGAGAGGCAAATAATTCATAAACAGACATAAATGTACGGCTTGTGCCTTTGATAATCGCTTGATGTAAGGGATATTTTTCCAGCACGGTCGTGTCGGATGAGGTAAAATAAGCCCCGATGCGGTATCCGCTGTCAATATAAGCCTCTTCCGAAAAGGTAACTTTTTTTGGTCGAAAAAACGATCCGATGGTTCGTTCAAACGTTAGCGAAACACCCCGCCCGATATTGTCTGTCAGAAGCGATGTTGTCTCGTCAAGAGATGTTGTTGTTTTGTCGAGAATAGCTATTAAGTTATCTCCGGCATTGATTTCGGGATATAATTCACTGTTCGCAAAAACAACTGTATTTCCATCAAACTCTATCCCCTTGACATATCCAATCACATTTGGGTTGACAGTAATGTTCTGGGACTGGCCGTTTCGGTTAATTGTAAGATGAATAACGCTGGTTTCCGATGTTTTTATCTGGCGAGCGATATTCATATAGCTAACCGGTTCACTATTCACGGTAGTGACTATGTCGCCGGGTTGCAGTCCGGCGGCACCTGCGGGTGAAGACTCTTGAATTCCCTCAACTTTTGCTTCAAGGTATGGCATTATTCCTATACCCGGATTCGCGTCTTTATTGTAGTATGCGGGGGTTATTTGCTGTTCAAATGTTTCACTGCCTCGTTCGACGGTCATCTTAACCGGCTGTCCGATGTTAAAAAGGGTAATGCGTGTGATCTGTTTCCATTCCGCTATGGGAGAGTCATTTATTTTCAGTATTTTGTCCCCTGTTTTCAAGCCTGCTTCCTGTGCAGGGGATTTATCCATTACATCCCCTATAATGGATTGTTTCATGTACGCAGGTACATGCATACCAAGTACATATACGAGTATAAACAGGACTAGCCCCAATAAGAAATTCATTGCGGGGCCGGCAATGACAACACCAAGCCGCTGGGCGACGGTTTTATTATAAAATTTCTGGTTTTCCGGCACATCAACAAGCATATCAGGATCCACATCATCGCCCATGTCCTTAATATCTTCTTCAGTCACAGGAAGATCTGACTGACCTGCCATTTTAACATACCCGCCGAATGGTATTAATGAAAGGCAGTACTCAGTGCCGTTTTTGCTCCAGCCGATTAGTTTTTTGCCGAATCCAATTGAAAACCGGAACACATATATTCCTACTTTTTTAGCGACCATAAAATGCCCGAGCTCATGAATGAAAATCAATACTCCAAGAATAATGATAAAACGCGCTAAATTAATGATCAATTCCATCGAATTTACTCCATCATACCATTTTTGTATAGTGCTCGTTGACAGCCTGCCGAGCCCATACATCGGCTTGTTTAAGTTCTTCTATATTAGGGTTTAAAAGGATTTTATGCTGATCCATGACGCCAGAGATAATACACGGTATATCGACAAATTTTATAGCATCATTTAGGAATAACATGACGGTCTCTTCATTCGCGGCGTTCAGAACCGCAGGCATGGTATGTCCGATACGGACAGCTTCATACGCGAGTTCCAGACAGGGAAATTTATTGATATCCGGTTTCTGAAAGTTGAGTGACCCTACTGAACAAAAGTCTATTTCCCTGAATAGAGGGCTCTGCCTGCGCTCAGGATGAAAAAGCACATGCTGTATGGGAAAAACCATATCAGGTACATTCATTTGCGCCAGATATGATCCATCAACGAATTCAACCATAGAATGTATAATGCTTTCAGGATGAACGATTACACTTATATCATCAACCGGGACTGAAAATAACCAGTGCGCTTCAATAACTTCCAGTCCTTTATTCATCATTGTTGCGGAATCAATCGATATTTTTTTGCCCATAGACCATTTTGGATGCTCAAGTGCCTGGGCTACGGTAATTTTATTAAAATCCTCTGCTGGCAGATTAAGGAACGGCCCTCCTGAGGCGGTGAGCATAAGGCGCCTCACCGATTTTTTGTCTTCGCCGTTTAAACACTGAAAAAGAGCATTATGCTCACTGTCTACCGGGAGCAGGGATACATTATTTTTTTTTGCCAATTTTGTTATGATCGAGCCCGCCATTACCAGAATTTCTTTATTGGCCAGTCCGATGTCAATCCCGCATTCAATTGCTTCGATAGTCGGGTATAATCCGGCAGATCCCACAATGGCGGCGATGGTTAGATCATTATCGGGGTGAGCGGCTACTTCGTTTAAACCGCCTGTCCCTGCACACACTTCAATTTCATGCGGAAGGGCGTTTTTTAATGTCTGATAGTGCGTTTCATCAACAATGGTAACTATTTTAGGTTTGTATTTGATGCATTGTTTAATGAGCAGATCAATATTTGAATGAGCAGATAAACCGATAACGCGAAATTCTCCGGAAAAAGCATCTACAACTTTCAAGGTACTGACGCCGATAGATCCAGTTGAACCGAGTATCGAAATGTTTTTCATGACGTACCCGCAAAATATTTTACGAAATAGAACATGATTGGTGCGCTGAACAGTATGCTGTCGAGCAGATCGAGAACACCTCCCATGCCGGGAATATATTCACCGGAGTCTTTTACCTGTCCATTACGTTTAAGCATTGACTCCGCAAGATCTCCGAGTTGTCCAAAACAGCCGAGAACGAGTCCTAGCGCGATAGCATAGCGAGCGAATGCTTCCGGTACTGGAGTGAAATTAAAAATCAGCACACTGGCAAGTACAGAACCCGCAATACCGCCTATGGCCCCTTCAATTGTTTTATTCGGGCTGATTTTCGGCATGAGTTTGTGCCTGCCGAAATTCGACCCTATTATATACGCGAAGATGTCTCCTGCTTTGGTAATCAGTAATAATGCCACTAATATCAGCCGCCCGTCCATTTCCGGTAAATATAAAATGCGGATAAAATACGAAAACAGCCATACGATGTACACAATTCCTGTAATGGTTGTGCATATTCCATGAATAGATAAGCGAACATCCTGTCGAAGAAGCTGGATCAGAAACATGCCTATTAAAATTAAAGCGGTGCTCTGTATGATCAACTCTGAACTGGGCTGGTGAAAAAAATAACGAAAAAAGAGCATGGTATGCAGGACAACACCAGTTATCAGCCCGTATGTGCGAAGAAGCCGGCTTCCCGAACGATTTGTAATATACATGAAATCAAGGAGTCCGAACGCAACAAGAATGTTTGCGAATAGCAGAACCGCGAATGCCAGGCTTCCCTGGCTGTTGACCAGCAGGTAACTGAGGATGGCTATGATAAATATTGAGCTTATGGTTCTTTTTATCATTTTTAATTCACTTTCCCAAATCGCCTGTCGCGCTTCTGGAAATCCTGTAATGCTTCGATGATATGCTGGCGCCGAATGTCAGGCCACAAAACAGGAGTAATCCATATTTCCGCGTATGATATCTGCCAGAGCAAATAATTGCTGACGCGCATTTCTCCGCTGGTTCTGATCAGAAGATCAGGGTCAGGCATATCATGCGTAAACAGATTATTTGATATTATTTCTTCTGTTATCTCTTCAGGTTTTAGTTGTCCGTTAGAAATTTGTTTCGCTATTGACCTCATAGCTTCAGTTAGTTCGCTTCGCCCACTATAATTTAAAGCGAGTGTAAGGGTTAAGCCTGTATTTGATTGTGTTTGTTCCTTGTTGTAACGAATGAGTTTCTGAACTTTATCAGGTAATTGTTCAGTAATTCCGATGGTATTGAATTGAATATTATTTTTTGCAAATGTGGGAAGCTCTTTAACTAAATATTCTTGTAATAATTTCATCAGCATAGACACTTCCAACTTCGGACGAGCCCAGTTTTCTGTAGAAAATGCATACAGTGTGAGGTACTGAATGCCCGCCTCAGCACAGAAGGTGACAACATCTCTGATGGAGTCGACACCAGCCCTATGCCCAAAAACACGTTTCAGGCCTTTCTGTTTTGCCCAACGCCCATTACCGTCCATAATAATAGCTATATGTCGAGGCAAAGTATGAATATTATAATTTTCCAGTATTTCAGGAGCGGGTGTACTCATCATGAAATAAAAAGGGTTTCCTCTCGTTTGGCACCAACTGAAACAATATTGATAGGTGTTTCAACCAGTTCAACGATACGTTCAATGTACGCACGGGCATTTTTCGGTAATTTATTGTAATCGCGTATACCGGATGTGTTTTCTTTCCACCCGGGAAGCTCTTCATATACAGGTTCGCAATTATCCAGAATGTCTATGTCTCCCGGAAAATAAGTAAATAGTTCACCTTCGTGACGATATGCAGTGCATATTTTAATGGAGTCAAGCTGATCAAGAACATCAAGTTTGGTAATTGCAAGATAATCAAACTGGTTTATGCTTGCTGAATATTTCGTCAGTACCACATCAAACCAACCGCATCTCCGGGGACGGCCGGTCGTCGCTCCATATTCTTTGCCTTGATCCCTGAACCAGTCAGCAAACTTACCGCTGAATTCGGTTGGGAATGGACCCTCTCCAACACGAGTTGAGTATGCTTTGGTCACACCGATTACCTGATCGATTTTGCTTGGAGCTACACCTGTGCCTATGCACGCGCCGCCTGCGGTCGGGTTGGATGAAGTGACATAAGGGTATGTCCCAAAATCAACATCAAGCAAAGTTCCCTGAGCGCCTTCAAAAAGAATATTCTTTTTTTCTTTCAACGCAGTATTGAGAATACCCGGAATATGGGCAAGAAACGGTTTCATTTTTTGCCCATATTCGTAGTAGGTATCATATATTTCATTAAACGAGAATGGCTTTCCGTTGTACACATGGGCCAGCAGATCGTTTTTTTCCTCAAGATTAAGGCGCAGTTTCTGCTCGAAAACTTTTGGATTCAAAAGATCGCTGGTGCGAATACCCATACGGGACACTTTATCAGCATATGCCGGACCGATACCGCGTTTTGTGGTACCGATTTTACAGTTTCCTTTTTTCTGTTCACGTAATTCATCCAGCAATCCATGATATGGAAAAATAACATGAGCGATATCGCTGATAATTAGGTTGTCATCAACTTTAAACCCTTTTTCCTGCAGTTCGCTGATTTCTTTGAGCAATGCTTCAGGGTTAATGACAACACCGTTACCGATAATACAGGTTTTATCCTGATGCAGTATTCCAGACGGCAATAAATGCAAAATAAACTGATTGTCACCGATTTTTACTGTATGACCTGCATTGTTTCCACCTTGAAAGCGGACAACAAAATCGGCGTTTTCAGTAAGAATATCAACAATTTTTCCTTTGCCCTCATCGCCGAAGAGCGCACCAACAATCACAACATTAGACATAATAAGAACCCCATTATAATTCTATCGGCCTGACAGCCACAATTTTTTCCAGTGCATTCAATTCTGATATAACATCAGGAGTCGCAGGCTGGTCGATATTGATCAAAGTCACCGCCACTTCGCCTTGGCTGATACGTCCGACTGTCATATCAGCGATATTAATTGAATGACGCCCGAGCGTGTCGCCTATCTGTCCGATGATGCCGGGTTTATCCTTATTTATGACATAGAGCAACGATCCATATGGCTTTGCGTTGATGTAATACTGGTTGACCTGAACAATTCGCGGTTCATTTTTTATGCCGAAGAACGTTCCGGTTAAGGTAAAATCGCCGTCACTTGTCTTAACATCAGCTCGAATCAGGTCAGCGAAGTCACCGACAGTTTCTGATTTGCTTTCTTCAACAGATATACCGCGCGCTTTTGCTATGTGCAGTGCATTGACTGTATTGACTTCTTCAGCCAGTGCCTTTTTCAACAAGCCTTCCATAAAGGCAGCTGTTGGCATTGACATATCATGGCTGGCGCATTTGCCCTCAAAAGAAATTTTAACGCGTTCAATCTGACCGGTAATAACATAGGAGAGGAATAGCCCGATGCGTTGTGCAAGTTCTATATATGGCTTTATGACCTTTAATAGCTCTCCATCAACAGACGGTGCATTTACGGAATTGCGAATTGTATTATTCTTTAATGCGTCAACGATTTGCTCCGCTATATCAAGCGCGACTTTTTCCTGAGCTTCGGTTGTTGACGCGCCAAGATGTGGCGTTGTGACCACTTTAGGATGCAGTGTCGCGATTGTTTCTGTTGGAGGCTCGGACGGGTATACATCAAGAGCGGCTCCCGCCACGATACCCTTCTCTATTCCTGCCACCAAATCGGCTTCATTCACTATACCTCCGCGTGCGCAGTTGATGATGCGAACACCTTTTTTCATTTTTGATATCGCCGCCGCGTTAATAAGGTTGCGAGTCGCGTCAGTCAATGGAGTATGAACAGTGATAAAATCCGCTTTCAGCACGATATCATCAAAGGAAGCGATTTCAATTTCCATTTTTCTCGCCATTTCAGGTGATAGAAACGGATCGCTGGCAAGTACCGTCATATTAAAAGCCCGAGCGCGTTTGGCGACTTCGCTTCCTATACGGCCCATTCCAATGATGCCGAGTACTTTACCGCTTAACTCGACTCCTTTGAAGCTTTTGCGGTCCCATTTTCCTGCTTTCATTGACGCATGAGCCTGAGGTATACTGCGCGCCACAGATAAAATCATTGCCATAGTATGTTCAGCAGTAGAAATGGTATTGCCGTCAGGAGTATTCATTACGACAATGCCGCGTTTTGTCGCTTCAGGCACGTCGACATTATCGACTCCCACACCGGCACGCCCAATAAGTTTTAACTTTTTTGCCGCCTCAAGAATCTGTTTTGTCACTTTCGTTCCACTGCGTATTACCAGTGCGTCACAGTCCTTAACTGCTTCGCAAAGTTCCTCAACAGGCAAACCGGAAGCGTCGATAACTTCACATCCATCTACCTTTTTTAGTATATCGATACCTTGTTGCGATAACGGGTCGCTAACTACTATTTTCATAGCGTAACGGTCTCCTATAATAACGCTTTTTGAGCAGCTTTGACAGACTCTCCAATCTCAAACGAGAATCCAAGGTCATAGAGTACTTTTTCTGTTGCTGCAAGGGCTGTTAATACATCATAGTCAACTGCGTATCCCATGTGAGCAAGACGGAATATCTTGCCTTTTGCCTGGGATTGCCCGCCGGCAATAGTAATGCCTTTTTCATCTCTGATCTTTTTGACAAAAGCCAGTCCGTCAATTTTTTCCGGCACTTTAACCGCTGTTACGGCGTTAGAGGGGCAGGTTGGAGCATATAAGTCGAGCCCAATAGCCTTAATACCGGTGCGGGTTGCGTTTGCTAATTTTGCATGCCGGGCAATAACATTATCCATACCTTCTTCAATGATCATGTTTAAGGTACGATGAAGCCCGACAATCAATGTCAGCGCCGGAGTCCACGGCGTATCGCTTTCCGCATATGATTTCAGCGCTTTTTTCAGATTAAAATAGAATTTCTGGCATTTTGCATTGTCGATAAGTTTTTTTGCTTTTTCGGAAACACTGAGAAATCCGAGTCCGGGCGGTATCATCAGTGCCTTTTGTGAACCGCCTGCGACCATGTCTACCTGCCACTCGTCAGTGCGTATATCATCGGCGGCAAGACCGCTTATTGCATCGCAAATCAGAATTGCATCGGTCTTCGCCACAATAGCGCCCAGCGCTTTAATATCTGTTAATACGCCTGTAGACGTTTCGCATAATGTTGAGCACACTACTTTTGCGTCAGGATGCTCTTTAAGTTTAGCTTCAACTACTGCAGGATCGACCGCTGTTCCCCATTCCACCGGTATTTCAACAACGTTAATGCAATATGCGTTGCAGATGTCTAGAAAACGTTCACCGAACTTTCCACCATTGATGACAATCGCTTTATCCCCGGGCGACATCGTGTTTACCATGGATGCTTCAAGAGCGCCTGTTCCTGATGAGGTAAACGTAATAACAGGGTTTGCCGTACGAAAAGCAACTTTCAGCATTTCGTTTACCTGCCCGAACAAGGTTTTGAAACGAGGTGTCCGGTGATGGAAAATAGGTTGAGCCATGTCAAGCAACGCCGCCGGAGGAACCGGTGACGGTCCTGGTGCCATGAGATATTCTTTCTTCACAGATATCCCCTTTCTATGATGGGTGAATGTTGAAAAACAACTAATATGTACTTTGAACGTAAAATATCTGTTTCACTAAAAGTTTAAGTTGAAATAGTATCTCAGATCATTGTAAGTTGCAAGAATTTTATGCAATTCTTTTCTTGGAAGAATACTTCTGTGTGATGGGTGCAGCTTTGCCTTGCACAACATCTTTCGTTATTCGTACGGACTTTACATCGTCCCTGGAAGGTATCTCATACATTATATCCATCATCAGCTGTTCAAGCATGGAACGAAGAGCACGAGCTCCCGTATTTTTTGAGATAGCGGTTTTCGCAAGTTCGGCGATGGCGTCATCGTCAAATTCCAGCTCAACATCTTCGAGTTCAAACAGCTTTTTATATTGTTTAAGCAATGCATTTCTCGGTTCGGTCAGAATCTGGAAAAGTTGTTCTTCCTTGAGTTCATTTAGCGTAGCTATTACTGGTAAACGACCGATGAATTCAGGAATCATACCGAATTTCAGAATATCTTCAGATTCAACATGATTAAGAATATTCGTTTTATCCGTGACATCGTGCTCTTTGCTTACATCGGTGCCGAAACCTATAATCTTCTGCCCGATACGCTTGCGAATGATTTTATCGAGATCGGTAAACGCGCCTCCGCAGATAAAGAGGATTTTCTCGGTATTAACGTGAATAAATTCCTGATGAGGGTGTTTGCGTCCGCCTTGAGGAGGTACATTGGCAATAGTGCCTTCCAATATTTTTAATAAAGCCTGCTGAACGCCTTCGCCGGAAACGTCACGAGTAATTGATACATTATCAGTACTGCGCGCTATTTTGTCGATTTCATCAATATAAATAATACCTAATTCAGCTCTTTTAACATCAAAATCAGCAACTTGCAACAGGCGCAACAGTATATTTTCCACGTCTTCACCGACGTAACCGGCTTCTGTTAATGTTGTGGCATCAGCAATACAGAAAGGTACATCAAGGATACGGGCTAATGTTCTGGCAAGCAACGTTTTTCCAGAACCGGTCGGTCCGATGAGCAGAATATTGCTCTTTTCGATTTCCACATCGGAATCTTCACGTACTCCGGTAATCCGCTTATAGTGATTGTAAACTGCCACAGCAATTGCTTTTTTTGCTCTTTCCTGACCAATGACAAATTCATCCAGTTTATCTTTAATCTCAGAGGGTTTCAGTATCCGCATACGTGAGATACGTTTGCGCGAAACTTCGCGTAATTCTTTATCGATTATGTTTTTACATAATCCTACGCATTCATCGCAGATAAAAACCCCTGGTCCCGCGATAAGTTTTTTAACCTCGTTTTGAGCTTTATTGCAGAAAGAACACCTGTGAAGTACAGGCCTATTGCCACTGGATTTTGTCATTCGGCACCACTTTATTTAGGTTTTTTCGCATTTTGAAGAGCAATAACTTCGTCGATAAGACCATAATCTTTGGCTTCGTCAGCGCTCATAAAGAAATCACGATCTGTATCACGGGAAATTGCTTCTATTTCTTTCCCTGTATGATAACCTAATATCTTATTAAGTTCATCTTTTAACCGTAAAATTTCTTTCGCCTGAATGCTGATGTCCGCCGCAGTACCACGGGCGCCGCCCCAAGGCTGATGAATCATTATGCGTGCATGAGGCAAACCATATCGTTTGCCAGTAGTTCCAGCGGCAAGGAGAACAGCCCCCATGCTTGCTGCCTGTCCGATGCAGTATGTATTGACATCACAGGAAACGAACTGAATGGTATCGTAGATTGCGAGTCCGGCTGTCACAGACCCACCGGGTGAATTAATATATATATTGATGTCCTTTTTAGGGTCATCCATCTGAAGAAACAGAAGTTCAGCAACAACAATGTTAGCCATATCATCGGTAATAGCGTCGCCAATAAAGATAATACGGTCTTTTAACAAGCGGGAAAATAAATCATACTGACTGAAATTACGTCCGGTTTGTTCGATGACTGTAGGAAATGGAATACTTGATCTGACCATGATTTGCTCCTCTTGCAATTATTTTTCTGTTACTTTTGCTTTATCGAACAGAAAATCCAAGACCTTATCCTGCAAAATACGTTCTTGCAGTCCATAAATACCGCCATTTTCAATTAGCTGAGACTTGAGATGCTCTGCATTAATGTTAAATGATGCGGCCATCCGTGCGATTTGTACATCGATTTCTCTTTTATCGACTTTGATTCTTTCTTTTTCGGCAATATCTGCAAGAATATAAGCAACTTTAACTCTTTTTTCAGCTTCCTGACGAGCCTCTTTCTGTAATTTCTTTGCATCAATGTTTTCCGTTTTTTGCTGAGATTGGGCAAATTCACGCATTACATGGTCGGTTTCATTGGCGACAACCGATTCAGGAAGATCAAAAGAATGTTTGTCTATCAGATAATCAGATATCTGCTGCTTGCCGTCAGCTCGCTGTTGTGATTTCTTTTGTTCGAGCAATACCTTTTCAATTTCCGCCATTAACTCATTAATATTGTCAAATTTTCCAAGATTTCTGGCAAAATTATCGTCCACTTCAGGAAGTAATTTTTGTTTTATTTCATGAAGAGTCATATCAATAGTGACATTTTTGCCTGCGAATTCTTTTTTATAATAAGTGTCAGGCAGTGTCATATCCATTGTTCGTGAATCTCCGATAGACATGCCTTCCATTTTTTCAATGACTCCTGACAGGAACCCCTGATTTTTATCGAGGAAAATGAGCTTTGATGTTCCTTTTTCTATTTCCTGCCCTTCTTCGTCTTGCAGTTTGTAGTCAATGATAGCATAGTCACCAATGAGCAACTCCCTGTCTTCAATGTTTTCCAGAGTGGCATGAGCGTCACGGAGCGATTCGACATACTGATCTTTCTCGTCATCTCCAACAGACACTTTTTTTACCTTGATTTTTATCCCGTCGTAATCTTTCAGGGCAATCGAAGGTTCTACTTCAAGCTCAGCGGTGTATGTCAGCGGAGCATTAAGGTCAAACTTAACATTATCTATCTTTGGAGTATGCACAGGCCGCAAATTATGCTTTTTGATAGATTCCTGATATGAACTTGATATCAGTCGTTTATGCATTTCTTCGATGATCTCGTCTTTAAAGCGTGACTCAACCATCTTGCGAGGAACTTTGCCTTTTCTAAACCCAGAGATTTCGGCATGCTTGACGAATTCCCCAACAATGCTTTCATACTCTTTTTTTATATCTTCAACAGGAACTTCAATGTTGAGCCGGTGTTTGCACGGCCCAATTTTATCCACAGTAACATTAACCACTACAACCTCCCCATAAGACTGATTCGAATACCGGACTGCGTCCATATAAAAAAATGGAGCGAGCGATGGGATTTGAACCCACGACATCAACCTTGGCAAGGTTGCGCTCTACCCCTGAGCTACGCTCGCTCAACACTTTTCTCAAAGTATTCAACCAAAAACTATATTTTCAAAATTTATGTGCCCTATTTTATGTATCCGACTATTCCATGTCAAGCACTAATATCACAGAAAACCAAAAAAAATTGAAAGCTTTCTTCCATCTGTTAAGTGTAACAAAAACCATTACGTATTATATAACGGGCGGCAATATACTTAATATGTAAAAATTAGGATTAAAGCTTTATTCTCTACTTGAACGTCCGCTGATTATAATATGAAATTTTCTTATAAATAGTAAAATATATTGCGTTTTAAATTTGTTTGTCTTAAATTTATAATGTTAATTGTTTTTCTCTTGCCTTAATATCTTTCACTGAAAATAAAACTAATTTAGGAGTTATTCTTCTATGAATATTGATCGATTTTTTGATGTTGTACCTTTCTGGGTAATATATTTTCTCTCCGTTTTTGTTGTTTTGCTCTCAATAAAACTTGGTATAATAATAGCCAATATTAAGTCAAAAAAAGATGATGGAGAACATGAATCATCAGTCGGCACGGTGGTCGGCGCAACATTAGGGTTGCTGGCGTTCATACTTGCATTTTCTTTTGGGATGTCTGCGGATAGGTTTGGTGCACGAAAACAATTACTGCTGGATGAAGTCAACGCAATCGAAACCACGTATCTCCGGGCAGGTTTTTTTGCAGAACCGTCACGTTCTGACATTCGCCGTGACATTAAAAAGTATGTTGATACTCGCGCTGTCGATACACGTGTCGTTGAATTGACCTATCAGCAGTATCAGCAGATTATTAAAAATTCAGAGGCGATTCATACTCAACTATGGGCGCATGCAGAAAAGATTTCGAGATCTGATCTTAATTCAGATATCGGTGCGCTTTTCGTTGAATCTTTGAACAACTTAATCGAATTGCATACGGCCCGCCTCACGGTAGGTCTTTATCGTATCCCCTCTATTATCTGGATTGTTCTTTTAAGCGTAACCATTCTATCTATGGCATCCGTCGGATATTATTTCGGCAGGTTTGGTAAAGTCAATTGGATGATTTCAATAGGGCTCGCACTTGTTTTTTCTGTTGTTATATTACTGATTTTTGATCTGGATCGCACAGGAACAGGAAATATAAAGATTAACCAGCAACCAATGATTAATCTTCAGCAGAAATTGGAGTATATAAAATAATAAAAATAAGGAAAATCAAAAAAATGAGTTCATCCATTAATGGCGAACTAAAAAGATTGACCGATGCCAATATAAACAATGTGCCATGGAAAAAATGGGGGCCATATTTAAGTGAACGCCAGTGGGGTACCGTACGAGAGGATTACAGCGAGTCTCAGGATGCATGGAACTATTTTACACATGATCAGGCACGGTCTCGTGTGTACCGCTGGGGCGAAGACGGCATAGCTGGTATTTGTGAGGACGGCATGTACCTCTGTTTTGCGGTTGCGTTCTGGAACACGAAAGACCCAATCATTAAAGAGCGCCTTTTCGGTTTGTCAAATTCGGAAGGGAATCACGGCGAAGACGTAAAAGAATATTATTATTACCTCGACAATACTCCTACCCACTCCTATATGAAATATTTATATAAATATCCCCAGAATGCGTATCCGTATGAAGATATTGTGATTAAAAACAGGAATCGTTCCCGTAACGAATTTGAGTATGAACTGATAGATACCGGTATTTTTGACGATAACAGATATTTCGATATATTTATCGAATACGCGAAACAGGACTGCAATGATATTTTAATCAAAATTACTGTTTGTAATCGAGGCGCTGACCCTGCGCCGCTCCATGTCCTGCCTACATTGTGGTTCAGGAATATATGGCAGGTGTCTGAACTTCCGACGAACCCAAAACTTTATAAGATGAGAACCCCTTCTGGTTACAGTGGAGTATCTGCTGAACATATTAATCTCAACAGGATGAATTTGTACTGCGAGGAGAAAGTCCCTCTTCTTTTTACCGAGAACGAGACTAATAACCAGAGGCTATTCGGTACACCGAACCTTTCTCCGTATGTAAAGGATGGAATTAACGATTTTATTGTTGCAGATAAAAAGGATGCCGTTAATCCTAAACAGTGCGGCACCAAAGTATCAGCAAATTACAGTATTATGGTTGACCCAGGGCAAGAGTCTGTGATTCGGCTTCGCCTGACGGATAAAATCTTTGATTTCGAAAATATACATCCGCTTGATGCGTCCTTTGAAGATATCTTTAAGGAACGCAAAAACGAAGCAGACGAGTTTTATGATCTTATAACCCCGAAAAAAACAACTGAAGATGAACGGTTGGTAATGCGTCAGGCTCTTGCTGGAATGCTTTGGACAAAGCAATGTTACATTTATGATGTAGACTTATGGCTTAAAGAGCATGGATTTACGCCTAGTGCTACGCTTACTTCCAATATCAGAAACCGAAAATGGTCGCATATGCAGGCGCATGACGTGATTTCCATGCCGGATAAATGGGAATATCCATGGTTTGCGGCATGGGATCTGTGTTTTCACTGTTCGGCTTTATCAATGGTTGACGGGGATTTTGCTCAGAAACAGCTTCAGCTTATGCTGAGCAACGCCTATTTGCATCCAAATGGGCAAATTCCGGCGTATGAATGGAATTTTGACGATGTGAATCCTCCTGTTCATCCGTGGGCGGCGATGAACATATACAGACAGCGTAAATACATAAAAAAGATTTTCGGTTTAGACGATAGCGACACTGTGGCTTTCTTGAAACAAACGTTCAGTCATTTGCTGATGGGCTTTACATGGTGGCTAAACAGGAAAGACAGAGACGGACGAAATATTTTTGAAGGCGGGTTTCTCGGACTGGATAACATAGGCGTTTTTGACAGAAGTTCGCCCCTTCCGACCGGGGGGTGCCTGGAACAGGCAGACGCTACTGCATGGATGGCGATTTTCTGTCAGGAAATGCTGCAGATAGCTCTTGAATTATGCTTGTACGATAAAATGTACGAAGATTTCGTATTGAAGTTTTTTCAGCATTTTGTCTGGATTGCCGCGGCTACAGACAGGATTGGGGAACATGAAGATGAAATGTGGGATGAGCAGGATGGTTTCTTCTATGATATTATCCGATTTCCTGATGGAAAAGCTGAAAGAATGAAAGTTCGGTCTATTGTAGGATTGCTCCCTTTGTGCGCTACTTCGGTGATTCCTGCGGAAGTATTGGAAAAATATCCCGACCTGCTTAAGAAATGTAGAACGTTTGTGAACCGCTACCCCGACCTGTTTTCTGAAATTACACATCCCGGCAAAGAAGGAATTCAGGGGCGGCATATGCTGTCTATGCTGAATGATAATAAATTGAGGCGTGTACTTGCCAAAATGCTTGACCCTGATGAGTTCCTAAGTGATTATGGTATTCGGTCTTTATCAAAATATCATCGTGAACATCCGTTTGTATTTAAATCTGGAAATGCAAATTATAACGTTTCTTACCTTCCTGCCGAATCGGATACGGGAATGTTCGGGGGAAATTCTAACTGGCGGGGTCCTATATGGTTTCCGATTAATGTTATGATTATTCGCTCTTTGATGAATATGTATAAATACTACGGTAACGATTTTGTTGTTGAATGCCCTACCGGTTCGGGCAAGATGATGAATTTATATGAAGTCGCGAATGAGATTGCGGACCGGTTAAAAAAGATTTTCCTGCGCAATGAAAAAGGAGAACGCCCTGTATTCGGGTGCAATAAAAAGTTCCAAAACGACCCTTACTGGCGCGATAACATTTTGTTTTATGAATATTTTCATGGTGACAACGGCGCCGGGCTTGGGGCAAGCCATCAAACAGGATGGACCGGACTGGTGGCTAAAGATATTCAGTTCTTTAATATATTGGAAGAAGATTCCGAACCAGAAATTACTGAAGAAAAAATTTATTCCCGCCTTAATGCGTTAAGTAAGCGTAAAAAGGTTGACTTAGCTGGAAGCAGAAGTAAGACTACTATTTAATACTGATTTCGTCGGCTTTCAGAGTAAAGGAGTGATTTTTTAGTGTTTTATTTGAATTAGTCGCGATAAAATCTGACACATGAGTAATAAAATAGGTTACTCTTTCAACGGTAAGTAATGTGACCAAACAATACTGAACCCCTA
>QZJZ01000092.1 GCA_003599815.1 Candidatus Auribacter fodinae | reverse complement strand
GTCATAAGAGTGAGCAAAATCATATAGAGAAGAACCTGACTCAGCCAGCACTTTAATATTTGCTCTGAGGGTATGTTCCGGTAAGCTGGGGTACTCGCTACGCAACGCATTGATGAGATCCTCATGAGACGAGAGGGATACAACATAATCGAAGTCATTGCTGTTCGCTCCTTTACGTTTCAGTTTGCTGTTGATGTTTTCTCGTATTTCTCCCGCTGGTTTATTGTTCATGTCTACAGCGATGATTACCACATTTCTTTTCTCAAGAAGTTCCATTTCCCGACGGAAGCGGTCTAGCGATTCTCTCACTGCAAAATTTTGGGGGCCGACAGGTCCGTCAAATACCGCATGATCAATAAGCACAACCACAGGCGCTGATAAGTCGCGTAACGCAATGGCACTGATATTCATGACCGCATTTTGTATCTGATTTACTTCATCAGGCGTGAGTGATGATTCGGCATAGACCTCAAACGCTTTTGTTATTGGTGAAGAATGATACTGAAAATCTGTGTTTTTTGCTATCAGATCGCGTATTGTCTGTATATGTTTTTGTATTCCGGGCAACTCAAACACCGCCTTATGTTGTGCAATAATTTTATAAAGGGCAGGTTGCGTCAGGTCATCTAATTTTATGCCGTAGAGGGCAAGAATCTCTTCTATGACGGGCAGGTAGTTCAGGTTGTAAAGATAGTGTTCATAAAGTTCTTTATTTTTGTCAGAGATGCTTATTCCATCAAATGTTATTGTGGTAAGAGCAGTATCCTTGCCGGTCAATTCCAATCCTGAATGCAATAGCAGTTTGGCAAGATCATGGGCATTTTTTATATAATTATAATAACCTTCAGCTATAATTATTTCGTTTTGGGTCGGTGCATATATAAAATGTGTTCCTGTTATGGAATATCGTTCCGGTGAGTGGGGAAAAATAAAAATTGACTCGGAAACCAAGATGTTCTTCCAGAATTCGACAACAGCATTTATTTGAGATGAGGCGGATGGCATTGCTGATGCTTTAGATTCTAATTCATTTAGAGCCGCTTCAATATCCGATTTCTGCAATGGAGTCAATGAAGTCATTTTTTTGCCGCGGTCGACTGAACCGTCACCAAGCCGTAACCATGTCTGATTCAGTATTTCAATGATTTCGTCATCCGAATACACTGTTTTAATCGGAGCACTGGGCAAAGGCAATGACTTGAGCTCTATCTCAGTTAATTTGATTGGCTGTTCGAATTCCTGCGCATGAAAGATAAGGTCTTTACCGACCCGCGGATCCATTTTCGTCAGTTCGGTTCGTGCGGCAACCGCACGTGATATAAGTTCACGCTTGTGATGAAATATCTGGGTTATATGTTTTTGTGCGGTAATTATATAAGCTGGAACAACCTTTCCTTCCTGAGTGAACTCCATCTGTAATTTTGAAAGCTGGCGGAGCAAATACGGTAACATCTGGTACTGGTTGATAAGCGACAGGAGCTCGCTCAATATTCGTTCATAAGAAATAACGCCGTTATCATTCCAGAGCGGGTCACGACGCAGGCGGCGTTTATGATCCTGGTTTACAACGGTAACTTTTTCCCCGAAATAGAACTCAAAGAAGAGTTTCAATATTAAATCAGTATTCGTTTCATATTTAATAGCTTCTTTTACAACATTTTGGAGCGTACTCCACTTTTTAAATATGAGCATATGAGTTTTTTCATGAATGATGGTTTGTCGGACTGCCGCGATACTGATGTTTCCTGATTCGTCATAATGATCAGGATGGTCAATATTAACAATAATTTCACCTGTAAGCGGGTTTGCTAATCCGCGAGGGTCGCCGTAATCAAGATAGGGATTTTTTGAAGTAATTTCTTTGATATAGTCATCAAATTCCTGTTGATTAAGTTTAATTATCTTAACGTCTTCCTCTGTCCCTAATTCAGTAATAGC
The DNA here is from genome assembly GCA_003599815.1 of Candidatus Auribacter fodinae. Taxonomy (GTDB): domain Bacteria; phylum Auribacterota; class Auribacteria; order Auribacterales; family Auribacteraceae; genus Auribacter; species Auribacter fodinae. Next base: position 62,484 of record QZJZ01000092.1, on the reverse strand, counting down.
TAGTTCCGGCGCATCAGATACGGTTTGCTGAGGTGGAATAGTGTCTATCCTTAGATGAAAGTTTGTTCGTTCAGCCAATGCTAATATTGATTTTAAAATTGACCTCAGGTATTGGTCTGATACAAATGTTGAATCAAGAAGCGGATCTTCTCGCAACAATTCAATTAAGTCATCTTCTGTAGATACAGAGGGGGCTGAAGCATGGTCTGTAAGAACTCGTGCAAGGGTATCTGTCGGAAAGTAGCCCCGTAATCCTCTGTCTATATTTACGATAAAAGAATCCCTATCATCAGTTGTTTTTACATAGTTTACGCTCAAGTCTTTAGGAATGTAACCTTTCTGTTTTAAATCGCGGAGAAAGCGATTGAAAGTGAACTCGTCAGAGGAATTATATGAAGGATCACTTCGTAACGCGTATATTTTCGGAGCGTTTTGTAAATCCGAGATTGTGATATAGGGTATCATCCTTGAAATTCGTTCAGGATCTAATTCCTTAAGTATTTCAATCAGAGGATAAATCGGTTTTTGCTGTCCTGTCTTGTCGAGATATTGGTGTTGCGTTTCAAATTGAAAATTCCCTTTGTTTTGAATAATGTTTGCCAGAAAAATGCTATCCAACTCGGTTAGGTGAATATCACTGTTTTGTAATTGAGGTTCCATTGCCTCAAACGAATTACCAAATAACTGCCAGTAACCACCGAATTTAAGAGACATGCTTGATAGTGTTCTTTGAGCTAGTTTCAACAATGAGGGGTGATATATAAATCTGCCGCTCATGACATTTTCCGTATATGACTGCAGGAATAGCCCAAATGGAAGGCTTTCAACATCAACGGATACAGGTTTTTCTATCCAGTCGATTTCATCAAGTACTGATTCGGGGAGCGCTTGGAATTCAGGCACAAGCAACGCATTTGGCGCCAGCATTAATTGCGCAACTGCATCAAGAACATACTGAGGTTGTGAACTATTTCGTGCCACTGCTTGTCCATAAATCTCATAGTATTCCTGACCACGTTTTTCAATCAGCGTTGTATCACCGAGCAGTGACATATCACCGAATGAACGCACAAGAAGCGCTTTTTGCGCAAGCGCCAATAACTCATCCATATCTGTGAATGGCTGAAAACGTATCACATCGTTATAGGGTGTAAGCAGATTAGACTGTAAAGCCTGATCAAGAAGATATCGTGAAGCCTGCGAATGGCTGGCAACATTATATCTGAGACGATTATAAAAAAGGTTTTCCTGATCAACTTTTTTAAATTCATCAAGGAAGTCCTTGATATAATCTATTGAACCGAGAAAAATATCAAGCACAACAATATCAGCAGGAAGAGCAGTGGTAGTTGACAGCACGTGTTTTTTCTTTAAAAACGCATAGAAATCGCGTGCGTTGTTTCGTGCGATTTCAGGACTATATTCGGCATTGAATGTTTCCACGGGCGTATATCGCTTCATCGCTTTTGTCAGTGACAAAAATGATGATATTTCTGTTGACGATAAAGGATCTTTTACCAGAAGCTGCACCTTATCTTCCTCATTATCAACAACTATTTTTGATTCATTTTCGGGCTTGGATGAATTATCAAATTGTATATCAGCAAGGATTGAATCCATTATATCGTTATATTCGAGGTGAACGACATGAAGTATTGAAAAATTCGGTATGTGAAACAGAGGCTGAAGTCCTTCATCAAGGTTACTGATGTATTTTTCTGCGATACCAGCGTATTTGAACAAGAGCAGATGTGTCGGCTTGAAAGTGAAATCAGAAAGTTGTTGTATCCGCTGATTAATGTCTTCAGGCAGAGGCGTGCCCTCTGATGCGAACTTTTTCTTTAAATCTTTAAATTTGTTAACAAGATGAATAATGGAGTTGTAACCGTTTGCTGAAGCAATTGTTTCTCTGGCAACACGGTAATAATCTATTTCACCATCTCGGGCAAACAAAGGATTCTCCGACAGCTGAGCCATTAAATCGGGAGTTATGGTACGTGGCAACTGACCGGAAGTAAAAAGAAAAAAGAACTTCAGTATTTCGTCCCGAACTGGCTGATCTTCAGACATTCGATCAACTACTTGTTTGACCAGAGCCGGGTTATCATAGAGCAGGGCGTGCGTGCGCTGCTTAATAAGAGTAGCAAGTACTGTATTTGGATTAACCGATCCGTCAGCATTTCTGTGAAATGGGTGTTCGACGTTTATGCCTATTTCTTTTTGTCTCGGATTGAAATACCCGACAGGATCGTCAAAAAAGGCTTCGGGGGTGATTGTCCGTGTCGCAAGATGAAATGCCTGATCCTGGAGGTACCGCACATTCAATTTCATTAAATCCATGATTTTGGATCCTTTTAACCCTTGAGCGCTGGTAATCTGTTCTTCGTCGAACAAAGCGTAATCATGTTCACCCGGCAGATATGCCGGTAAGTCATTCATTATTTTGTCTTTATTCAACTCGAATTGCGTGATGAAAAAGTCGTCTGTTTTGGTTGTTAAAGCCGGGCCAGCTGTTTTGTATAATGCCGGATCAGACTCTATGAATGTTCTGGTAAAACCAAGTATAGCGCTACGGTCGGGTACTTCGTTTTTCTCACGTACCATGGCTATCACAGCTTCAATGGTTTCTGAGAATAGCTGTCTGCCATCGTACGGTTGTTCATATGCTTTTAATTCATTTAAAAAGTTATTTGCGTTAGACGGGTCTTTAATCGCCAGTTCAGCTATTCGTTCAATATCGTACATTATAATTAGTATTTCTTCAACTGCGGCATCAATATTTATTTGTGAATGATTCCATTCGTGCGGGAAGGCAAGGTATCTGACAATTAATGGGTAATCCAGAACATCAATATCAAACTCAATAACATCGTCCTGACGGTTAGTGTGAGCCGCTTTCGCTAATCCGCTTTTTATTCGTATTTCTTTTACTGTTGTGTGCATTTCAATTTGTTTTTGGAAATATCTGAAAAACTGCACCAGAAAACTGAGATCCTGATCGGTCAGAATGGCATGTGTCAATAAAGTAAACCCGTTATTTTGAGGTAATCGCCTGAACGTTACGATATCCTTTTCTGTTGTTTCTATTGATCGTTTCTGCAGGAACAGAGGACGAGTCGTCGCAGAGAACATGTCATATCCCGGATTCACAACGGATAATGCGGGCATGCTATGCAATAGTTTCGGGGTTCCTTCCGAAACAGCGTAAACACCCACCTGTATATCCGACGGCATACTGGCAACGGAAATTAAGCCTGATTGCGAATCGACTACAGGTTGTGTCTTTGACGAGAAAACAAGTTCCAGAGGCAGATTTGCAACAGGAATATCCAGAGAATTCAATACGTCATAATCAGTGCGCGCTGATCGTTCTACAGTATTATTTTGGTTCATAACTAGTGGTGACATATTTCGGTATACACCCAGCAGAACGGTTGACCCGGTAGCGTAAAGATTTGCCAGTTGTTTGATAGATGCGGGATTAATAGTAAATGACGCGTCATCTCCCTGAATGTATGATGAAGAGGGCAACGGTACAATATCACTGACAACATAGGAACCGCCAACCTGTTGCCCAAACAGTAAACCGCCAGTTGCGGCAAATGTATCGGGATCGAAATGGAGTGAGCTGTGATTAATTTCGTTCCAGAATACAGCCGCGTTTTCTGGATTTGCCCATACAAGTAAAGATGCGTTCTCTGTTTCGCCTGCACTGAAAAATTGGTGTGTTGCTGTTTCGCTTATAAGCATGCTTGCTGTAGTAGAAGGCAATGGGCCGAATAGCTGGCGGTGAATAATTTCCTCATATTGCGACCCAAGCAATAATGCCCGTTCTTTTTCTATCCGGGCTATTTCACCGATATTTTCGATGCGAACGCTCAGTTTGAATTGGGCACCGCCAAGCACAGGTTGTTTTTCAAAAATGTATGATGCGGATTCATTAAACGGAAACCGTGCGGACTGAGAAAATTGTGATGGCAGAGATTCAAGCATGAATAATAATGCTGGGATTCCCATATCCGGTGGTAATTCAATTGAAGAAATAGCGTGTTTATCCAGTAGCTCGGCAAATGACTCGGGTATATCGGTTAATGCCATACGCTGTGTAACCCGCCAGTTTTCGGAGTCGGCAACGAAGCGAAGTGCTGTGCGTATAACGGAGGCTCGTTGTGGATTCAGTGTATAACCTTTAACTTGATCAAAAGATATGAAATTATTTTTGCGCAGGAAATCGAGTAATTCCCGATGATGCGTCGTGATATATTTTAGATCTTGTAAAAACTCAGCTTCGGGAATCACCTGTTCAACAAGAAACGGACGAAGCGCGGTAACAAATGCGGATTCATTAAATGGCTTTCCTGCAAAAGAGATCTGTACACTGTTTGTTGGCAGGTTTGTTATTGTTAGTGGGCCGTCCGGCAGTTCTATGGATAAAAGGTGCTGTGTAGCTTGCGATTCCGTGATATCAGATTTTTGCGGAGAGATGATATTATTGATAAAAAAGCATTCTCCTTTAAGATCAAACTGTAGGTCATAACCGCTCATATAGTTTTTTCTCAGCATAAGATTCGCTAGATCTTCAAAGTACGTATTTTTCCAGCGCAGAATGGTTTGTATACGATCTGAGATTAAGGCGAGCTGGTTGTCATCTAATACGGAAAGAGATTCATAGGCAGTTCGGTCTGTATCATACAATGCACTGCGTAACCCTGCTGTCGTTAAAACTGTTTTGATCTGGTCGAGAAATGCTTGGGTGCCTGTCGGATCAATGAGCGCATCGGCAGGTTCCACCAGCTTTGACGCAACAGCGAGCATACCCGGAGTTGTTGATTGAAGATAGTACTGAAAAATGTTTTTCGAGTCAGTTAAGCGAGAAATATATCCAGACTCGTCATCGAATTGAGCTATGCCTGGAGAGATCAGGGTGTATGAAATGTTATTCCTGCGAAGTTCCTCACAGATTCCCTGAGCATGAAATCCGCCTGCGTATATGATACAGCGGTCTGTCCCATACTTTTCTAATTTGTTTAATGTGTTGGTAAACATTGCGTTATTGCGTTGTTCTGCCAATGTGTAGAATTCCACTACAAAATTTAGTGTTGTTGCGATAAAGTCCATATCTGCCAGAGTAAAAGGCAATACTGTTTGGGTATCCCTTGCGAGTGCCTGACATAAACCGATAATGTTTTCAGGATTGCAGGAGTTCTTGATTGTAGAGATGGTTGACGCTTTATATGATGCAAGAGAGAGTGTGCATGCTTCACGCAGAAGTGCACAGTTGTTTGATAGTTGATCGATTTCTTGTTCTTTTTCGTTTACGTAATAACTTTGCTTGATTTCTAGTACAAAGGTATCCAATTCGTCGAGCAGAGATGTTTCGTTAATCGCGTGTATCCGTTCAATATACTTCATACAATTTGTCAAATTCGGGTATTCATCAAGTTCTATCAGGTATTTATCTGCGGTGCGTTTAATGAATGAAGCAAATACGGGGGATGAAGTGGTCTGGAATGTATACCTTATAAGTTCTGCTTTATCCTGATCATCAGCGTATTGCATAATAATATCAAGAACCTCTGTTTGCTCTGTTTCAGCTTGCGTGGAAGAAAACATTGTTCGCAAAGCTGATGCTTGCTGGTACTCGTATAGAGCAGGGTAATTCTCCAACTTATTGCGATCAGGGCACACAGAAATAAGAAATGCGATAAAATCAATAAAACTTGAATTGCCTGTTATGTAACTGTTGTATTCACGGTCAATTTTCATGAGCATTTCAGAATAATAGTGCGGCTTTACCTTATCAAGGAACTCAGTAATCAGCGAAAGTTTCTCAATTGCTTTGTCACGAAAAGACATTGACTTGTAAAAGGCATAGTAATTATTGGCATAGAGTTTTTTTGTCTCTATTCCCTCAACAAAAACCTCATTAGGTTTTGTGATTGATAAATATTCAGCGCCATTTATATGGCTGTTTTTAAAATAATAATAAGCTACGTTTTGGAGCATGTCTTTCATTGGATATTCTTTGAGAGCGGGTATCGAGAGCGCACTGGCGCTTCCCTCCATACATACCAGTGAGAAACCATATTGATCTATTAGAGTTTGAATCAGGCGAATGCTGTTTTGCTGGGCGTTCAGGTTGCAGTGAGCGTCTTTGATGAAAACAATATGTTTATCGGAGGTTCCGGTGAATTCAGAATCAATACTACCAGCGGAACCCAGCAGTTCCGGCTCAATAGACAGCTTTTTCTCAGTATTCTGTGCTGAACATAAGCTGTATGTAGTAGAAATAATCAGGAATATGCTTGCAGCAATGGTGTTCCTGATACTATTATGCATAGGGTATCTCCCATAAAATAATTGCAGTAATGTTAAGATTAGTTGTATTCCATCTATAGATTGAAAAAAAATATTATTTTATTTATTATTATATCATAATGCTATTCTTATGTAAATTTTTGAACTGCTGATCAGCATATATGTTTTCAAAAAGAAATAAGGGATTCGTTAGTGAAATCAGAAATAACTCATAACTACATTCATGTGTGCGACAATGTTATTCGGGATTCTCAAACAGGGGCTTTATCATTTATAAATATACGCAGGCAATTCGTCGTTGAATCATTTCCAACAGTTTTACGGAACTTTTTTGTTACAGCCGGCTTGACTTTTAAAGGTGATAAGAAAGTAAAACAAACGCACCTATACGCCCAACTCAAGCTGATCAGCCCTGATAATAAAATACAACTGGATCTGAAGCAATCTGTTCCGCTTGAGCATCGCGATAAGCGTTTGCCTAATGTGGATTGTATTTTTCGTATAGAGAGGCTTGTCTGTAATGATCCCGGTGTGTACCGAATTCAATTGATAGATTTTCCTAATGAACTGCTTTTAGCTGAGCTGGATGTTAATATTCAATTTCCTCCTCTGCCTGTCATAGATCATAAATCACCTGCAGAGATTGAAGCGCTTTTACAGCAGCCGGATATTATTAAGAAGGTGGAGTCTTCTGTGCAGTGCCCCCGATGTAAACATGAACGGAAGTTCACTTTACAGCTTGAGAAAGACCTTTTCAAACGGCTGGAACAGGAAACGGCATTGCCCGATGACCTCGTATATTTATGTGAAAAATGTGGTGAGTGGAGAATCCATCTTGGTAAAATGCTCGTTTTCATGTATAACAAATTGGGTCAAAAAATTACTCCAAACCAATAGGATAGCCAATGACGCATGAATTTGTTCCTACATTGAGCCGTGTTCCGCTGTTTGCTGATTTTACCGATCAGGAATTGTCGGAAATAGCGCCTTATTTTAAAATGGTAACAATACGGCGGAATAAAAATGTATTGAGTATAAATGAGGAAGGGAAATTCCTCTATATTTTAAAATATGGGCAGGTAAAGATTGTTGTTCCAAATGAAAAAGATGGTTCTGAAGATATTCTCGCTTCTCTCGGTCCTGGTAATTATTTTGGAGAAATGTCCCTTTTAACAGGTGAGCCGGTGTCTGCTACTGTTAAGACATCTCTGGATTCCGAATTTCTTATACTGGGGAAAGAATCATTTACCACACTTTTGAAGCAATATTCAAAATTATCGTTTTCTATTAGTATGATTCTCAGTAAAAGGTTACGGGAACGTAACGTATTCCAGTCATTCGAATCATTACCGGAAACAGTAAGCGTTTTTTCACAAACCGGTGGCTCCTTTTCTGCCAAACTATCTTTTCTATTAGGGTTATTCCTACATCATGAAGGGCTGGGCAGAGTTTTGATCATAGATGCCGGCGGCACCGATGAGTCTTTTATACATTCTTTAGCCTTCAGTGAGGCGAAAGAGAAGCTTGATGCCTTCATCGACAGCCATGATATTGGTGAAAGTTTACGTACTGTCGTTGGCAAATTGTACCAATATTCTAACGAATCGGAAATCAGCCGTCATTTTGGGCTGACTATGAAAAAAACGCGCAAAACACGAGTAAAAGAGTTACACGTTAACCAGCATGACAGTTATTCATATGACCAGGGATTATATTGGCTGAAAGTGACCGAGAAAGATACTCACAGCCTGATGTTATCAGAGCATGTATCTCCTTTGTTGAGCTTGGTTGCACAGATATATGATGTTATTTTGCTTGATCTTGGGAACATGGTCAGTGCCACTACCGCTCGTGCGTTGTCTCAATCGGATAAGAATATTGTACTAGCGGAACGGAATATCCAATCTTTGCAGATTGTGTCCGATAAATTGAAGAAATTATGCAGGATGGAAGAGACCAAACTGTGTAACACCAGTTTCATCTTGTTTCAACCGGAAAAATCGGCGCCGGATACAAATATTTTGCCTGCTATAAAAAAAGTGTTCCCGGAAACGTTGGTTAGCCTGAATACCCTACCCTTTACGCTGGATTATTGTGATACTGTGACACGTAATGAAAATATGATTTTTTCTCGAACGCCTGCCGGACGGTGTATAGGCCGTCTTGCAAGGGAAATTACAGGGGCGACAGTTGGTGTTGCGCTGGGCGGTGGCGGAGCAAGGGGATACGCGCATATTGGTGCGCTAAAACTGTTGGAAGAGGAAAATGTTCCTGTTGATGTCATGGCGGGAAGCAGTATGGGGTCGCTGGTAGGCGCTGTGTATTGTATGACAGGGTCGGCGGCGGAAACAGAACGTATTCTTCGTACTGAACTGGCTGAGAGCGGTTCAATCTTTGATCTTACTTTGCCGGTAACGTCCTTTTTGCGTGGAAAGCGTATCAGGGCTATTTCAGAAGCAATTTTCAAGAAAATGACCTTCAGCGATTTAATTATACCGTTTTATGTTGTCTGCGTGGATTTGATCAGCGGTCAGGAAATAGTTATTAACGAGGGATCTGTAAGCCAGGCAGTTCAGGCAAGCAGTGCGATTCCCGGCATTTTCAAGCCGGTTCGTGTGAAAGATAAATATCTTGTTGACGGCTCTGTCATTAATAAAGTGCCGGCTAACGTTCTTCAGCGATATAACGCTCATAATGTTATATCTGTTAATGTTACTCCCGACAGAGATAGTTTCATGGAGGCTCGAATTGCGGAACCTGAAGGGGTTGGCAAATTGATACGGCGTATACCGTTTATTAAAGACATGTTGGATGAACCTAATATTTTACAGATCATTAACCGGTCGTTAAATATTACGAATACACAGATGTCCCGTGTGGGAGCCCAGTACACTAACTATGAAATTAAACCCATTATTGAACATTTTGATTTTTTAAATTTCAAGATGTTTGACCCGGTTGTGGAAGCAGGATATGTTGCCGCCCGGAAGTCCCTTGAAGAAATAAAAAAAATTATTCAGTAGTTAATCTCAGTATCCCTTCATTGTAATTCAATGGAAATCAGCCCTTTCCTTTTTTTGTCATAAAGACAATCAGCTCAGTAGGCAAAAAATACCGTTTACAAAACGTAACAAAAACTAAAATCAATATCGAGCCGGTCGATATATGAATTGGCTCGTTTCAGTTGTCTGTTCCTGAAAAAATTCTCTATGGTACAAATTTTGCTTCATTCTTAACTGCACACGTGTACTCCTCTTAATGTGTAATGGTGACGCTTTCGATGAACGGTCAGACTTTCTTAAAGGAATAATCAATTTCATACAGTTAATTACATACAGGGAGAACATTATGTTATTTCGAAAATTGCAAGCAGTAGTTGTTGTCGCGGTTTTTTGGACTGTTGGAATTCCTGACAGCTTTGCTCAATATGGGATAAAACGTCCTACTCAGGAAGAATACACCTCTGCCTTAACCATACGCAATATTGAAGTAAAACGCCTGCGTGAGTCGTCGGAAAGCGGGCAGTCTTCACGTGTTATGCCTGGTCGGTTTGAGGGATTCTGGTACAGGCTGGGCGTTACATACGAATCACAGAAAGATTGGGCTGACGGGCTTGTGGTGAAGTACTATGTGCTGTTACAGGAAAAAACACGGGCTGAAGATTTTACCATGCTGGTCGGCGATATCGAATATGACAGTGTTCCACGCGGTACCGATCGCCGGTCATTCATGTATATTCATCCCCGCACTGTTGAAAGATATGGTAAGCCGGAACGTGTCATGTGTGAAATATGGCATGATGGCGTTCTTGCCAGCAGGGAAGTGTGGCCGAAAGGTACTGACAATGAATGGTGGGTTCGGCATAAACCTATGGCAGGGAACCTAAAACCCGGATTCTTTACTCCTTTTATTCTGGATAGGGACGCACGGGAAGAAAATATCAACATCAAATCCATTTTTGAATAAGAGGCGATATGAAAAGTAAGTTCGTCGGATTAGATATTGGATATGATTCCCTGAAATTGGTGGAATTACAACGTGAACGGTTCGGACTCACGTTGACTAACATGGTTATAGAACCATTTCCATTGAAAGATGTGAAGGATTTCAGTGATGAAAAAATATTCGAGGCTATAGAACGGCTTTTTAAGCAACGTGGCATACATCCGCCTTCTATTGTCATATCACTCTCAGGGCAGGCTGTCTTTACTCGTTTTATTAAACTTCCTACGTTAGATAGAAGTAAAATTGATCAGATAGTGCAGTATGAGGCTCAACAACAGGTGCCGTTTCCCATGGAAGAGGTTATTTGGGATTACCAGTTGATCGGCGATTGGACAACAGTCAACGAAATAGATGAGGCAAATGTTGTTCTGGTGGCGAGCAAAAATGATTTAGTCAACACACTTTTGTCGTATTTCACTCAATTGAAGATAGATGTTGAATATATCGACACATCTCCGTTTGCGCTATGTAACTGTATTAAATACAACGAGCCTGCGTTTGACGGGTGTTCACTTATTCTGGACATCGGCGCTAAGTCAACCGATATGATGGTTCTGGAAAACGATAATATTTGGTTTCGCAGTATCCCTATAGGCGGCATTTCATTTACTCAGGCAGTCGCGAAGGAATTCAAAATCAGTAATGATGATGCAGAACGATTAAAAATTGAGTCAGCAGTAATTTTAGGCGGTAAAGGCCCGATGCTTGGTGAGTCTCCTGAACGCTTGCGTATATCCCGCTCTCTTTCTTCCAGTATGTCCCGATTAATGGCTGAGGTATCACGTTCAATAGGTTTTTATCGCACACATGCAGGCGGAGGCGGCATAAAGAATATTCTTTTGTGCGGCGGATCGTCGAATATAGAAGGGATTGATGAGTTTTTCCACTCTAAATTCAATATTAATGTTCGTAAACTGGAGACAACTCATAACCTTGATATTAGTCGCGACATTAAGAAGGACGTTGAAAACAACAAGCATTTATTGGGTCCTGCTATTGGTCTTGCGTTACGTCAAGCTACGCAGTGCGTGATGGAGATTAATCTCCTTCCTAAGCGTGTTGCTACACAGCGCGATATCGCGAAGAAGAAAAGTTACATTATCGGATGTTTTGTTCTGGTTGGATTTATTTTGCTGGGAAGTATTTTCTATTTCAAACAGTGGTATACCTACGAATCGAACATTAGTAAAGGACTGCTGGACGACCTTAAACAATTGAAAACTCAAACAGAAAAACTTGATACAGCGAAACGGGAAGTGAAGGAAGCTGAACAAAAACTGGTCGTTTTGAATAACATTCAGAGACAGCGGACATACTGGGCACGGCTGATGACTGAATTACAGACCATTCTTCCTAAAGAATGCTGGCTTAAACGTTTTTCGATACAACAGTTAAAAGAAAAAAACAAGGTCATAACCCAAGTCCGTATATCGGGCGAGACGACAGCGCCTCTTGGTGAGATACCTCATATAAAAGAGGAACTAGAAAAGTCGACCTTTTTTAAGGATGTCGCGATTCGATCGGCCGACGACCTGACTAATGCTGGCACAGACAGCAAAGATATTCGACGGTTTGAGATGACCTGTGAATTAAATACCGCAAATTAAGGATACTAACAGTGGATATAGCGAAGTTTTTAAAAGAATGGAAAAATAATTTAATTTTATTATGCATACTCGCTGTACTGCTTATCGGAATAGTGTACTTGGCTATCACTGCCGTCGGCATGTGGAATGAAAGGCGTAAAAGCTTTAACAACATGATTTCAGTCAGGGAACAATACAACTCATTCATGCTGAAAAATAAAGAAGTCGCGTCAAATAAACTGATATCTGAATATCAGGCGCATGCTGAAGAACTGAAAAAGTATTATAACGATATATTCAAAATCATGTCATCCCAGAAAAAGAATGTAGCTGAAGTATCCGCTCTTGAATACAAACAGCAGTTGCTGAACCAGCAACGCCAGATAAGGGAAATGGCGGAAGAACGCGGTGTTTATATACCTGCTGACTTAGGGTTTAGAGAATATATGGGGGAAAAAATCCCTCCCGATACAGCTATACCGCTGTTAAGTCTACAGCTCGAAATAATCACTTCTCTGATTAATGATTTGTTTGAATCCGGTGTTACTCGTATAGAAGCTATCAGCCGAAAAAAATCAGAGAGTGATTCTCTCCTTAAGACAAAATTGCCTTTCAGCATAACGATTAAAACTGATATGAAAGGGTTGATTTCGTTTCTGGATATTCTCCAGTCAAAAAGCGAAATATATATTGTTGAATCAATTAATATAGATACGATCCCGCTGGATAAATTCAGGCAGGAAAATAATCTGGGACATTTGCTCGAAGTCAACATGACATTGAAATACGTGGAATTATAAAACTATAAGATAAGGTAACATGACGCAATGGCAGTGATGTGGTTTTTTAAGAATTCATTTAAAAAGAATATGGAAAAATGGATCTTTTTCGGTTTGTTTGCTTTGATGAGTATTATCCTGCTGTTTTTTGGCATTAATCTGCCTTATTTTAAGAATTCGGTTTATGCAAAGAAAATAAACCGAACGACAGATGACAGCAGGATCACGCGAATTGATACTATTATTTATGATGAGTTATTGAAGGTACTGAAACAACCAGTTTCTTATTCCAAACTGTACGTAAGAGATGCGTTTTCTCCTGTTATAGATACAAAAACATGTAGTTCGTGCGGAAAAGCGGTAGCAACCAATTTGGATGTTTGCCCTTTTTGTTCGTTTAGTTTTGATAATGATCTGGACGGCATGCCAAATACATGGGAAAAACGTTACAGCCTGAACGCGTACGATCCTGAAGATGCATATAGCGACAGAGATGGCGACAGCTTTTCTAATTTAGCTGAATATCATGAGGGAACTAACCCGCTGGATCCTACGAGCAAGCCGGAAGAATATAATCCACTTGGACGTTACCGATTAGTACGTGTTTTCAAAAAACCTCTTCAATTATTGTTTGAAGGTTACATGCAGCTTCCTGATGGCAGTTACAGCTTTGTTATTAATTCTGGCGCATCCAGTAAATTCGTCAAGATCGGAGAAGATGTAGACGGTTATGTTGTAGTGGATTTCGAAAAGGAACTGGTAGCCGAAACACGCAGGGGTGTTGAAGTCAGTAACGATGTGTCGCGATTGAGACTGATGTCTGAAAATGGGGATGAAATCCTTTTAAAGTACCATCAGGTCACGGCAGAAAAAGAATTATGGGCTCAGATTGAAGATACTGAATCACGTGAGGTGTTTGATATGCAGACTGGTGACAAAATAGGGGTATACACCATATCTGTTATCACGGATGAAGGTATTGAAGTTAAAGATGATAGTGAAAATACATTTAAATTAAAATATGAAAGGAGATCGCAATGATTTTCAGATCTAAAAGCAAAATGTGGCTCGTAGCTGGTTTGTGTCTGATTATGTTAACGTCGTTAAATATGTTTAGCAAAGTGGCGTTGTCTGACGAACAGCCGACTCCTGCCGAAGAAGTTGAGCTGAAAAAGAATGTCAGGATGTTGTTGGTTGAAGGAAGAAGATTATTTCTCGAAGGGCACTATGATGCGGCTATTGAGAAATTTCGGCAGGTAACTGATATAAAACCAAATCATCTTGGCGCTCGAATAGCTATTCAAACAGTTCAGGACGAAAAAGACAGGTTAGCTGATCTTGAAAGGGAGAATGCAGTTGAAGATCGTATGTTGAACCATGAAAAGTCAATGCATCCTGAACGCAAGCCGTTTATCGATGAAGACGAAATGGAGGCATCGGACAAACAGCTTGAAGATCAGACATCCGTTAAACGTCTTGAAATGGAAAGCAAATTACAGAAACGTATCCCGGAAATTAATTTTACAAATGCTCATCTGAGAGATGTTATTCAATACCTGCATACTGTGGGTGATGTAAATATTATTCTTGATGAAGGTATATTTGAATCGTACGAACAGGAATTGCCGGATATACCGGTGTCTATAGATGTTAATGGTGAACAGCAGCAACGGTACGCTGACACTTATTATAATGAACCGGAAAACGATGACCAGGAAACAATCCCGCTCGGTGAACCGGAATATGGAGCTTCTTCGGACCGTGTAACTATTTCATTGCGTGACATTCCTTTGATTGAGGCACTTAAATATATTTTGCGAACCAAAAAATTACGTTACAGGGTGGATGATTACGCTGTGTGGATTTCACGAGACGTTTTAGCGCCTGAAATGCTGACCCGTTCATATCAGCTGCTTGGCGGGAAATGCGCGATTAATAAGCTTACCTTTGATAAACCTTCTGATGGAACACCGGCGGCAGGCGCGCGTATTCAGGAAATAATGAATATCAAAGATTTTATTCGTGAAACTATTCCGTTTCCTCCGGGTAGCAAAATGTATCTTGATGAGCGATCCAATACACTTGTGGTTTCAAATACAAAAGAAAACCACGACATGATCGCAGAGCTTGTAGAAAAGCTGAGTGTTCCGCCTGTTCAGGTTGAAATTGAAACCAGATTTGTTGAAATAGCTCAATATGATGCTGAAGAACTGGGATTGGAATTGTTTATCGCCAGCCCTGATGGAATTAATGTAAATAGTAAGGTTCTCGTTGAAAGCAATGCCCATGATGGTACTTTCGGACGCTTTACTGATCCTCAGCTTGAGGGATTTACCACAGGGTTGCGGTTCCTGTCGGAAACGATTAACAACCGTACCAATCCCGCAGGCAACATTCTTGCTATAAGCGGTATTCTCGGCGAAAGGGATTTGCGGATGGTTCTGCATGCGCTGAATCAGCGTCAGAATGTCGATATATTGAACTGTCCTAAAGTCACTACGTTAAACGGGCATCAGGCAGAAATTAAAGTTGTTACTGAATTCTGGTATCCTCAGGAGTTTGAGGTCATACCTGCGGTTCTTGATGGTACCGGCACTGAAATAGTCCCTGCCGCGGTTGAAGCAAGCGATTTTACAAGGCGCGATGTCGGATGTTTATTGACCGTAACGCCGGATGTCGGCGGTGACCATAAAACCATTACTTTGACAATTGTCCCTGAAGTAAGCAGATTTATTACATGGATTGATTACGGTATCGAAGATGCTCCTCAGCTTGTCCCTATCTTTTCGAGCGACAATGTAGCGACAAGCGTTATTTTAAAGGATAGCGAAACAGTTGTTTTAGGCGGAACAGTGCGTACAGAAAAAGTAAAAACGGAAGATAAAATTCCATTTCTGGGGGATATCCCGTATATTGGCCGGGCGTTTCGGAGTAACACGGAAACGGATGATAAAATCAATCTCCTTATTTTCGTGACTGCACGTGTTATTACGCCGAATGGCGAACCATTGCAGCAGGAAATAAGAGCGGCTCGTTCACAGGCTGAATAATATATAGAAATTAATATAAAAGGAGATTGTCGAATGAAAAAGATGCTTATGATTATGACGGTAATCATCTGCTGGGCATATCTTGAGTTGCCTGTAATGTCCCAGAATGGTGAGGCTCAGAAACTTGCTGAAGAAATTGCGGCTAAAAAAGTTCAACAGAAACAGGAATTAAGTGATTGGCTGGGGAAGACACAAAAACTGTATGATGATGGCGAATACAGCGACGCTTTATCCGAATGCGAAGAAATGCTTGAAAAATACCCGAGCAGTAAAGACGCTCAGAAATTGTACGAAATGTGTAAGGTTAAACAACAGGCTCTTTTAACAGCCGACCTTGTTGCACGAAAAAAACGGGATATGAGCCGTGTGATGAAAGATCTTGATAATGAATTCATCTATATGTTTCGCAGACCGGATGAACGCGATCTTGAACGCGAAGAATGGATTGAGAAGATGCTGGCGCTGGTAAAAGATTTCTGGAATGTCGGACAGTACCAGGATGCAATAGATGTTTGTGACACTATCATAGAGCGATTTCCCCCTGATGTTAAGTCGCGTGTCAGGATTAATGAATTACTTGAAGATATGCGGCGTTATGCAGAGGAAGATTCAGATATTGTCGAACGCGAACGTATACTTGCTGTACGCAAAGCATGGCTGTCTCCTGAAAAAAGCAGGGAGAAAATAGAAGAAGATGATGTTAAAGATAATATTCAGGATAATATAATATCGGATGACAAACAGAAACTATTGGCGAAAGCGAATCGTATAATACCTGAAATAAATTTTACCAATGCGCATTTACGCGACGTTATTCAGTATCTGTCAAGAGTCAGCGCAGTAAATATTATTCTTGATGAAACTTCATTTGCTTCAGGAACTGATACTACAGCTGAAATTGATGATCGTATCACTATTTCACTTAAAAATATTCCATTGCTTGAAGCGTTGAAGTATATTCTTATCACAAAAGGCATGGAATTCCGTGTTGAGGATCATGCTATCTGGATTGCGAAAAGCGTTGAAGATGTTGAGATGCTTACCCGTATGTACCAGTTGCCTGTCGGGAATGGTGTACAGCGTGTCTTGACTTACGAAGGCACTTCACAGCAGGACAATATCTCAGGGGGAACCACGATTGAAACAGGCGGCGACATTACTCAACTTCTCAGGGAAGCCGTACCGTTCCCTCCGGGTGCAAAATTATTTCTCGATCCAAGGACCAGCACATTAATAGTAACCAATACAGTTGCTAATCATTCGTTGATTGAAGAAGTATTGAAAAGTATCGCCAAAGCGCCTATTCAGGTGCAAATTGAAGCTAAATTTGTTCAAATACGCCAGACCGACATGAATGAACTCGGCTTTGAGTTTTTTTTAACCGAAGATTGGCAGGTTGACGGACAAAGCCCAACAGTTCTTTCATCTACAACCGATGCGACGTACGGGCAATATGCTGGCGCCACGGATTCAGCGAGTTATGGTTTTACCCGTGGATTACGTTTTGGTTCAGACAGCTCGGTTTTACGATTATCAGGTATTCTTACTGATCCTGAATTCAGCACGATACTGCATGCGCTCAGCCAGAATGAAATCACTGATGTTATCTCTGCTCCGAAAGTTACCACGATAAATGGACAGCAGGCGATTATCAAGGATGTGGAGGAAATAATATATCCGCTGGAATTTACAGTAACTCAGGCAACGTATAATGATGACGGCGACGCTGTAACGCCATCTGTTGTAACGGTAGGCGATTTTCAGACCAGAAAGATTGGTATTGTTCTTAGCGTTACACCAGATGTAGGCTCGGATAATAAAACTATTACCCTCAGCATAATGCCGGAAGTCAGCTCTGTTAATACATGGATTAACTATGGCAGTGACCAGGCGCCCATTAATGTTCCGCATTTCGACTCGGAAAACTTGGTCACAACCGTAATAATTAATGATGGTGAAACTGTGGTGATGGGTGGATTGATTCGTGATGCTGTCACAAAAACAAAAGATAAAATACCTATGCTTGGTGATATTCCTTATATAGGGCGAGCATTCAGGTCAGAGCGAGAAGAAACAGTCAAAACCAATCTGCTCGTGTTTGTAACGGCAAAAATCATTACTCCATCAGGTAATGAATATAAAGATGTCGTGGCAAATACCAGATAAGCGGGGAATGCAATAAAAATGTTTACTTTTGTGAGGGTTTTTTATAATTGTAAATTATAGAAGAGCCATTCCCTGAATTGTTACATAAACTGAAATGCCTATACCAACCGCCAAGCAATCCGTTTGTGGTGTTCGATTATATTAGCACACAAAATAAACGAGATTTCATATATGTTTATGGCAAATTTTAAATTTATTAAGATGTTCTGCGTTGCAGGGCTTCTGCTTGTAATTATTGGTATGGCATATCATCTTCGTGTTTCCACGTGGCGTATGCAGGAAAAGGAATTTGGAAAACCTCTTATGTTTACGCTGGAGAGCGCCTTGCTGTTCCGCTATGCGAATCTGGCGTTGCAGGATGCTATTCCTGATCATGATAGTGTTGTGGAATATCCTGCTGGCGTCAACCCTGCGCATTATTTTTCTCTCGGCGGAGAAATCTTCTTTGCGAAAATTTATAAAATATGCGCATCACTCTGGAAAGGGATTCCTGATTTCGAGCGGTTTTACCGATACGCATTACCAGCTTATTTTCTTATTCTCAGTGTTCCAGCTCTTTTTTTTATCGGGTATACGTGTACATCATCATCGGCAATGGGACTATTATTAGCGTGTTGGTATGCTGTTGCCTTACCTGCCGTGATTCGCAGTACCGGTCAGGAATTCATGCGCGAGAACTTTGCTTTGCCGATCTTGTGTGTGCATATCGCGTTTTTTATCTATGCTTTGAAGGAGGGAAAGAGGAGTTTATTCTGGCTTAGCGGGCTGCTGGTGGGATTAGCATGGTGGATGTGGGACATGACGCATATGTATCTTTATGTTCTCGCCATATTTATGGTTTTCTGGCAGATTCGTTGGCGATGGTGTCTTGCGGTGATTGTGCCGGTTATTGTGATAACGCTGGTTAATCCCTATCTTCGATTTCATCATGCTTATACATCTGTACCTGTTCTCGTGATATCGGCGACAACGCTTATAAACCGTTATTTCGATGGCAAAAAAGCTGTTTTGTTGCGGGCTTTTAGTTTTGTTATGCTCTGTGCTGTGAGCTATTACTCCGGCTATGGTTCCGATTACAACCATTTTAGTGAGCTTATTTTTGCCAAACTGCGTTTTTTCAATACAAAACCCCTTGATCCTCTCCTTTTGTCTTTTAATGTTCGTGTGTTATGGGCGCCAGCGTTGCATTCAGCAACTTTTTCTGATATATTAAAAAATTTCGGTTGTGTTCTTAGTATTTTTGTGATAATAATACTACTCATTTTTAGGAAAAAAACTTCTTATCAGCTTTTTGAAAAATATATACTATGGTTTTTTGCAGTTTTTTTATTGTTCTATGTGCTTTTTGTCAGAGTACATGTATTTACAATAATTTTTGGTATATTACTTGCTGTAATTTTTTGGAGAAATACATCCACACGCGTTGCAAAAGCATGTGTGTTTGTTTTTTTCGTGCTGGTCGTTTCCGGTGAATATACTCGAACATTGGCCCAGCGGCCATACATGGGAAGAGATGCGGAGTATAGCTCATTACGTGAATTAACACAGTGGATCAACGACAATACCGACCGGACAGATCCTATACTTGCTTCATATAACCTTGCTGGTCCCATAGTATTATATGGTAAAAGATCCGTTATATTACAGCCGAAATTTGAAAAATCCGGTACGCGAGAAAAATACCATAAATTTTTAGAAACACTTTTTTTGAATTCAGAGGAACCGTTTTACAATTTTAGCCAGACTCATGGAGCGCGATATTTTGTATACGAAAAGGGCTTTTCCTGGAACAAATCTGTATATGCCCCGGCCTATTGCATGGCCATTTCGTCCGATTCGATAAGCGAAACACTTGCGGCCCGGTTTGAAGGTTCTCACCCGGGATTACATAAATTTTATCCGGTATATGAAAATTTTTCTTTCACAGTGTTTAGGATAGTCTCTTCGGAAGAAGAATCAGCCGCTCGTGCATGCTTTGACAAGGCGGAGCGATATCTTACGGAAAATCAGCCGGAAGAGGCTGAAACAATGTATCGAAGAGCATTGGCATTGTTTCCCGGATTTCGCGAAGCACGATTAAAACTGGGTACCTCGTTGTGGATTCAGGGCATGAAAGAAGAAGCCCACAAACAATGGGAGATCGGGCGCAGGCTAGTAGTCAATTAGAAAATGGTAATGTTCAATGAGAAAAATTGCTATCACCGGGGGAATTGCCAGCGGTAAAAATCTGGTAGCTGATCTCCTGAAGGAACATGGTTGCAGAATTATTGATACCGATACTCTGGCGCATGATTTATACCGTACGAATAACGCTCTTAAGTATGAACTTGTGCAAGAGTTTGGTTCTGAAATATTTGATAGTAACGGAATTCTTAACAGAACTAAACTTGCAGATCTTGTTTTCAGCAATCCGGTACGATTAAAGCGGTTGAATGATATTGTGCATCCTTGTATAAGAAGCGCTGTTCTCAGGCAGTGCGATGTATGGGAACAGGAGGGATTTAATGGATGTGTAGCGGTAATGGCTCCATTATTGATAGAAGCTGGTATGGCAGATGATTTTGATCTTGTCCTTTTGGTTGTCGCTGATGAGAAAACCCGGGTACAACGATGCCTCCAGCGAGGAGGTCTTACTGAACGAGAAATTTATGCCAGGATACAATCGCAGTTGAGTGATGAATTGCGATTACCATATGCGGATCGTGTTATTGATAATTCAGGGTCTGTCATGAATACCAGACAACAAGTAGATAAAATATTTCAACATATCATGCATTAAAATTATTTAATGAAGGAGCAGTCGAGCTATGACAAATAGTTCTGAAAAGGCAGATACAAAAAAGAAGGCTGCAGAAAAGAAGGTTACTATGGAAAAAAATGGAATGAAAAAATCGGATATCCCAGTGCCAGAAGAGGTAACGGATAAAACAGAAGATAAACCTCAGCGGGCTGAACAACGAAAGTCACCTATTCAGAAGCTTGATATGGTTGTTTTGCAGAAAATGACCATGGCAAAGCTAACGGAAATGGCTAAAAAAATGGGTGTTCAAAGTATTGGTAGCCTTCGCAAACATGAGCTTATCTTCGAAATTTTAAAGGCTCAGGCAGAACAAGACGGCTTGATGTTCGGAGAAGGCGTTCTGGAAGTACTGCCCGACGGATTTGGTTTTCTCCGATCACCCAATTATAATTATCTTCCCTGCCCTGAGGATATCTATGTCTCTCCGTCTCAGATCAGAAGGTTTGACTTAAAAACGGGTGATACCGTGTCAGGGCAGATTCGTCCGCCAAAAGATAAGGAACGCTATTTCGCATTATTAAAAGTTGAAGCGATTAACTTCACTGACCCGGATAAAGCAAAAGATAAAATCCTGTTTGAAAACTTAACTCCTTTGTACCCGAATGAACGCTTGATGCTGGAGACGGTTAATACCGATATTTCCACTCGTGTTATGGATCTATTGACTCCAATCGGAAGAGGACAGCGCGGATTGATTGTAGCTCCGCCACGCACTGGAAAAACGGTATTACTGCAAAAGATCGCCAATAGCATTTCTGCGAATTCGCCGGAGGTAAAATTGATCGTGCTCCTGATCGATGAGCGCCCTGAGGAAGTAACCGATATGGAGCGCTCTGTAAATGGCGAAGTAATCAGTTCCACGTTTGATGAGCCGCCTGAACGCCATATTCAGGTTGCGGAAATGGTTATTGAAAAAGCAAAACGGCTTGTTGAACATAAAGCTGATGTGGTTATTCTGCTTGATAGCATTACGCGTCTTGCCCGTGCATATAATACCTGTGAACCGCATAGCGGTAAAATTCTTTCCGGCGGCGTGGATTCCAACGCACTGCATAAACCGAAACGTTTTTTTGGAGCGGCACGTAATATTGAAGATGGCGGCAGTCTTACCATCATCGCTACCGCTTTGATTGAAACGGGCAGTCGTATGGATGAAGTCATCTTTGAGGAGTTTAAAGGTACTGGAAACATGGAATTGCATCTTGACCGCCGCCTTGTTGATAAACGTATTTTCCCTGCAATTGATATCGAAAGGTCTGGAACTCGTAAAGAAGAGCTGTTACTGCATCCTGATGAATTACAGAAAGTGTGGTTACTGCGAAAAGTTCTTGCAAACATGAACCCTATTGAGTCAATGGAACTCATTGTTGAAAAATTGCGTAAGACACAGAGCAACGCGGAGTTCTTAATGTCTATGAATCAATAAAATATGCGCGAAAACTAAAGTTTTGTTGCATTATAGAACGATTTTTCGTATTTATTTAAAATGCATCGTTTTGTTGATAAGATTATTAGTCTTGATTTATTTGAAAAAAATGGTATAGTAATGAAAACTATTTTAAATATTAAAGGAGAGATACAATGAAAAAGGGCATTCATCCAGAATATGGTGAGGCTATAATAACCTGTGCGTGCGGCGAAAAAGTGAAGACACGC
This sequence comes from Candidatus Auribacter fodinae, assembly GCA_003599815.1. Lineage (GTDB taxonomy): Bacteria > Auribacterota > Auribacteria > Auribacterales > Auribacteraceae > Auribacter > Auribacter fodinae. The sequence goes on along the minus strand of QZJZ01000092.1, from coordinate 40,124 downwards.
TCAACGAAGGCTGATATTAAGGTCAGTATTTGCTCTAACTGCCATCCATTCTTTACCGGAAAACAACGATTTGTTGATTCTGCCGGACGCTTGGAGCGTTATAAACGCCGCTATGGCATAAAGTAGATTCATTTATACTATATATCTTCAGGGAGCAGCATACTCATGTGTTGCTCCCTTTTTATGTTTTGATGTTGATTTGTAGTGTAACTATCTTTTTATAAGGCAAAAAACTATGTTTCTTCAGGTTAAAGATAAGTTTATAAAGAGAAAAGAAGAGGTTGAAGTATTGCTTTCCGACCCGGCAGTGATTGCTGATCGGAAGAAATATCAGGAACTTACACGGGAATATTCTCAACTTGAAGAAATAAACGCTCATTTCTCTGATTATGAGCGAGTCACCTCAGAACTTGAGAGCAACCGCGAATTGCTGCAGGATGATTCTTCAGACTCAGAATTTACGGAATTGCTCCGTTCAGACATTGAAAAACTTGAAAAAGAAGAAGCAGTTCTTGAACGAAAAATAAAGGAACTGCTTTTGCCTGCTGACAAGAATGATGATAGGAATACTATCGTTGAAATTCGTGCAGGCACAGGAGGAGAAGAAGCCGCTCTTTTTGCGGCTGAACTGTTCCGTATGTACTCGCGTTACGCTGAAAAGCAGGGTTGGCGTATTGAAACGATGGATACCAATGATACGGGACTTGGTGGTATTAAAGAAATAATATTTTCCGTTGAGGGCAATCAAGTCTATCGTAAATTTCGTTATGAGAGCGGTGTTCATCGAGTTCAGCGCGTGCCGCAAACTGAGTCGAGCGGACGTTTGCATACGTCGGCAGTTACTGTTGCGGTACTGCCTGAAGCTGAGGTAGTAGAAATTGAAATAGACCCGAAAGATCTGCGTATTGACACATTTCGTTCTTCCGGTCCCGGTGGGCAAAGTGTCAATACTATGGATTCGGCGGTGCGCATTACTCACTTACCGACAAAAATTGTGGTTCAGTGTCAGGATGAAAAATCCCAGCTCAAAAATAAAACCAAAGCCCTGCGTGTTTTGCGTGCCCGGTTGATGGAAAAATACGAAAGCGAGAAACAAAAAGAACGTGCAGAAGCACGGCGGGCTCAAGTGTCGACTGGAGACAGAAGCGCGAAAATCAGAACGTATAATTTTCCCCAGAATCGAGTTACAGATCATCGTATAGGTTTATCGCTCTATAATCTTGAGAATATTATTGATGGTGAGCTGGACGAGTTGTTGGGCGAGTTAATGGCGTACGATTACAAACAGGTTATGGAGCAAATGCTGGACGACCATGGCAGAACATGCTCGGCAAATCATTCAAAATAAGAAGGTGTGGCAAATTCTGGATGTTATCAACTGGGGAAAAGACTATCTTGAACAGCATTCTGTGGAATTGCCCCGTTTGGTTATAGAAACACTTCTGATGTCTGTTTTGAAGTGTAAGAGAATTGACCTTTATATGCAGCATGATAAACCTCTTACCGCAGAGGAACTTGGTGAAGTCAAAAAAGGGGTTCTGGAGTGTGTAGAAGGTAAGCCATTGCAGTATATAGTTGGTGAAGTTGAATTTTATGATACAATATTGACTGTCACTCAAGATGTTTTAATACCTCGTCCGGAAACTGAGATACTTGTTGATGCTGTGATTCGGGATTATTCCTCATCTTCACATGACGGAGAGGTTTCTGTACTCGATATTGGAACAGGTTCAGGAAATATAGCGATAGCAATTGCGAAAAAAATAGAAAACTGTAGAATATTTGCTGCAGATATTTCATCCAAAGCTATAGAAGTAGCTAAAAAAAATGCGATAAGAAACAAGGTTGAAAAAAAAATAACATTTTTTACCGCGGATATTATGCAGAATTGGAAACGTAGTAGCTCTTTGCAATTTGAATATATCGTTTCTAATCCGCCATATATTCCTGAAAATGAGGTTTTACCTTTAAGTGTGCGTGATTATGAACCGCATCAGGCTCTGTTTGCGGGATGTGATGGATTATTGTTTTATGAACGGATAGTCACAAGTTGCAGTGGATGGTTGAAAAAAGGCGGAAAACTTTTTTTTGAAATCGGTATACACCAGCATTCAAGAGTAGATCGACTTATGACTGATAATGGCTATTGTAATGTCTCTTTTATTAATGATTTACAAGGAATAGCTCGTGTGGCGCGTGGCGTTTATCAAGGAACTAAGGAATAATGGATAAGATTATTATTACAGGTGGAAAGCAGTTAAAAGGTAATGTTATTATAGAGGGTGCAAAGAACGCGGCTCTCCCGATCATTGCGGCGGCAATCCTTGCCGATTCGCCTTCAGTTATAAAGAATGTGCCTCCTTTGAGTGATGTTCATACCATGCTGAGCATACTGGCTTCACTGGGTGTACGCTCGTCTCTTGATCCTGACAAAAAAGAGATCTGTATAGATCCCTCCGGGATTGATAGCTGGGTTGCTCCGTATGATATGGTTCGCAAGATGCGGGCTTCAATCTGTGTTCTCGGCCCACTTATCGGACAGTTTGGCAAAGCTAAAGTATCTTTGCCCGGCGGATGCGTTATCGGCCAGCGGCCTGTTGATCTCCATATTAAAGGATTACGTGCATTAAATGTTCATATCTCCGTACAGCACGGGTATCTTGAAGCTGACGCGCCTGATTTGCAGGGTGCGACAATATTTTTAGGTGGACGTTTTGGATCAAGCGTTCTTGCTACGGCGAATGTCATGTTGGCCGCTGTGAAAGCGAAGGGCACTACGCTGATCTATGGTGCCGCCTGCGAACCTGAAATAGTTGATCTTGCTCATTTTCTTAATGCCATGGGAGCTCGTATCGAAGGCGCCGGAAGCCATGCGATGGCTATTCATGGTGTGGAGCGTATGCATGGTGTTGAGTATAACGTCATTCCAGACCGTATTGAAGCGGGCACATTTATTATAGCAGGAGCCATTACCCAGTCAAACATCACTGTGAATAATATCGTTCCCGATCATATGTTGGCCTTGCTCGATAAACTTGCTGAGGCAGGTGTTCCTTTTGAAGTTGGTAAAGATTATATTTCAGTAAACGCTCGCTCATGTACATTTAAACCGATAGAACTGACAACGTTGCCGTATCCAGGTTTTCCTACTGACATGCAAGCTCAGATGATGGCTTTTATGACTACGGTACCGGGAATTAGTATTATCACCGAGAAAATTTTCCCCGAACGGTTCATGCATGTTGCTGAACTGTTGAGGATGGCCGCAGATATTTCTCTGGAAAACGCGACCGCAATTATAAAAGGCGGCTACCATTTGAGTGGCGCTCCCGTTATGGCTTCCGACCTTCGGGCAAGCGCCGCGCTTGTTCTCGCTGGACTGGTTGCCAACGGTGAAACTGTGATCAATCGTATCTATCACCTTGATAGAGGATATTTTAATATGGAAGAAAAGTTGCGTGCGCTCGGTGCACAGATTGAACGAGTTCCAAGTTAAAGAGGATATGGTTATGAAAAAGATGATCAGTTGTTTTCTGGTTATATTAGCATTTATGGCTTTTACGCAAAAAATTTATGCTGACATAATCTACCTCAAAAGCGGCGGCTTACTGAAAGGTGATATAACCAAAAAGGAACAAAACACGATTTCCGTTAAAATTGAGTACGGTGAGATTTCCGTTTCTCGTGCGGAAATAGACAGGATTACTTCAGATTCCGATCCAGACGCGGTATACGATCTGGCAAAATATTATGTTGAACGAGATGAGTGGGATAAAGCTGTTGATGAGTTTGACAATCTTCTTCTGCTTGATCCAAACCGTAAAAGTGATGTTCTTGAGTTTGTTTCTGATTTAAACTTTTCACGATCGGGAAAAGAACGTATGCAGCGCTTTGAATCCATCACCGAAGCGTATCAAATGATTGATGAAGGAAAAAAGCTTGTAAATTTTGGCAAAAAACAATTAAAATACAATACCCGTTTTAAAGACTATGAGTGGCAGAAGGAAATTCAGTCTATTGGGCGGGCTAATATCCAACGGGGAGAGAATCTCATTCGCAAAGGGCAATCTATTGTTGATTCCTATCACCGTCAGCGCGAAGAAGAAATAAAACGGGCTCGTGAAAAAGCTGAACAGGAACAAAAGGGTAAATAAAGAGTGTTTGACTCGCTATCTGATAAATTAACGAAAGTATTTAGAAATTTACGAGGTTACGGTAAGCTAAGCGAATCAAATATAAAAGACGCGTTGCGAGAGATTAAACTGGCGTTACTTGAAGCTGATGTTAATTATAAAGTGGTTAAGTCTTTCATTGACGCCGTCAAAGAAAAATCAGTCGGGGAAGAAGTACTCAAAAGCGTTACGCCCGGGCAACAGATCGTGAAAATCGTTCATGATGAAATGGTCTCGTTGATGGGAAATAAAGCGGAAGCCTTGCAGTTGCGTGCAAAAGGCAACCGGATTATGATCGTTGGTTTACAGGGATCAGGTAAAACAACCACAGCGGCTAAATTAGCGGTTCATTTCCGAAAAATGGGACATAAACCGCATCTGGCGGCACTTGATATACAAAGGCCTGCGGCGATTGATCAGTTGGTTTTTCTTGGTAAACAGAACAATATACCTGTTACCTTTGATAAAAATGATAAAAAAGTTGTATCAATAGCAAAAAAAGCACTGGAACACGTAAAGAATAGTGACTGTACAGTATCTCTGTTCGATACAGCCGGTAGGCTTCATATTGATGACCAGCTAATGGCAGAACTAGAGGCGTTAAAAGATGTAATTCAGCCTCATGAGATATTGTTTGTCGCAGATGCCATGACCGGTCAGGATGCTGTGAATAGCGTCTCGCAATTTAATGAGAGGCTTGGGATTTCTGGAGTTATTCTTACCAAGCTGGATGGTGATGCCCGTGGCGGTGCGGCGTTGTCTATTCGCGCAACTACCGGTTGTCCTATCCGATATGTCGGACTCGGTGAGAAAGTGTCCGACATAGAATTGTTTCATCCTGACAGAATGGTTTCTCGTATTCTTGGAATGGGCGATGTGGTTAGTCTTGTTGAAAAAGCTCAGGCCCAGATGGACGAGGAGCATATAAAAAGTTTCGAAGAAAAACTCAAGAAGAATGAAATTGACCTTGAGGATTTTCTAAAGCAAATCAGGCAGTTCAGAAAACTCGGCCCTTTAAAAAATATTATGGAAATGATTCCCGGTATGAATAATATGAAGGGGTTGGATTTGGATGAAAAACAGTTTGTTCATGTTGAAGCGATCATTCAATCAATGACTCTGAAAGAACGGACACACCCTCATGTAATAGATTTCAGCAGAAAACGGCGTATTGCCGCTGGGAGCGGCACTTCGATGCAGGAGGTGAATCAGTTGCTGAAAAAATTCTTTATCATGAAAAAAATGATGAAAACTGTGATGAAACAGAAAAATAAATTTACAAAAATGGGAGGCAGTTTATGGCGGTAATGATGCGGCTGAAAAGATTAGGGGCTAAAAAGGAACCTTTTTACCGAATTGTTGTAACGGATTCTCGTTCTCCGCGTGATGGCAGGGCTATTGATGAAGTCGGTTATTACGATCCAATGAAAAAAGATGCGATTGTGAAAATTGACGTTGAAAAAGCGGCTCATTGGCTTAATGTGGGCGCCATTCCAACGGTAACAGTGAAAAATTTGCTAAAGAATCAGGGATTAACCGTACCTCGTTGTAAATGAGGATCGATATTCTTTCGATTTTTTCAGAAAATTACTTTGCCCCGCTTAATGATAGTATAGTCAAGCGGGCTCAGGAGAGTGGTGTCGTTCAAATCGGTTATCGCAACTTAAGGGATTATACCGATGATTTGCACCGTACCGTGGATGACCGCCCTTATGGCGGTGGGCCTGGTATGGTATTTAAACTTGAGCCTCTTTATAATGCTATAACAGATATAAAGCGGGAAGAAAGCGTGTTGATTTGTCCTTCACCCTGTGGTGAGGTATTGTGTCAGTCTGTCATTAAAGATCTTCTTTGTTATAAGCATATTATATTTATTTGTGGACATTATGAAGGAATTGATGATAGAATCAATAATTTATTTCCTGTTAGAGAAATATCTATAGGGGATTATGTATTAACCAGTGGTGCGTTGGCATCAACTGTTATAATAGATGCGGTAGTACGCCAGATACCCGGAGTGGTGGGGTGTGGTGATTCAGTGCTTGAAGATTCGTTCTACGATGGCTTGCTTGATCATCCTCATTATACACGACCTGCTGAGTTTATGGGCCTTAGGGTTCCTGAGGTGCTTTTGTCTGGGAATCACCATGAGATAGCGAAATGGAGAAAAGAAAAGGCGGAAGAGAGTACGAAGCGGCGCCGTCCTGATTTGTGGGAGCGGTATATGAAGTCAAAACATATTTATTGATAAACATTTATATAGGAGCAGGTCAATATGGACATCATTGCAAAAATCGAACAGGAGCAGTGTAAAGCGGAAATTCCTGACTTTAACGTCGGGGATACCGTACGTGTGCACACGAAAATTATTGAAGGTGAACGTGAGCGTATTCAGATTTTCACAGGGACAGTTATCGCTCGTTCCGGTAAAAAGGCAAATGAAACAGTTACTGTTCGCCGTGTTGTTTATGGTGAAGGTGTAGAACGTGTTTTTCCTCTTCACTCGCCACGCGTAGAGACAATTGAAGTTGTTCGTCGCGGTAAAGTGCGCAGAGCAAAACTGTATTACCTGAAAGAGAAAGTTGGTAAACGAGCTCGCGTTAAAGAGATGAAACAGTAATCCCATAATGCTTGAATACGAACAGCATTATCGATCTCATGGTAAAAATTATATTGCCGGATTGGATGAGGTTGGGAGAGGCCCGCTAGCCGGTCCGGTTGTTGCCTGTGCTGTTGTGCTGCCTGAGTCTTTTTTTCATGAAGGAATAAATGATTCGAAGCAGGTGGCGGAATCGAAACGAAAAAGCCTGTTTAAAGAGATCATTTCTCATCCTGCAATAGATATCGGAATCGGTTTAGTTTCTGAGAGGGTTATTGATTCTGTAAATATATTGCAGGCGACTAGAATAGCTATGTGGGAAGCTGTCTGTAATCTTGCTGGAAGGCCTGACCATCTCCTGATTGATGGATTGTTACTTGAGGATTGCCAGATATCTCAGACCAAAATTATTAAAGGTGATGCAAGAAGTTTATCGATAGCGTCAGCCTCGATAATCGCCAAAGTTGTTCGTGATTCTTTTATGGAATATTGCGATACAGCCGTTGGCGGTTATAATTTTGCTCGTCATAAGGGGTACGGAACTACACTCCATATTGAAGCGCTCAGAAAGATTGGAGCTTCATGGTTGCATAGGAGGTCGTTTGCTCCGGTTAATATTTTTATCGGAGGGGCATTTACCTGATGGGATTGTTCAATAGAAAAATTGGCGGGTTTGGTGAAGATATTGCCGAAGCTTTTCTCAAAAAAAAAGGTTACCGTATACTTGCAACCAATTTTTATACACCGTATGGTGAACTAGATATAATTGCTCTGGAAGATGATACACTTGCTTTTATAGAAGTAAAAACGCGGCGCACCATGAAATACGATGTTCCCTTCGCGTCCATTACTGAGCAGAAACAAAAGAAAATAGTCAGAAGCGCATTGTTTTATTTGAGTTCGTGCGATATTGCGTTTGATGAATATCGGTTTGATGCTGTATCGATTATGTTTTCCCGTTCTGGACAGTGCCCCAATATTGAAATTATACGAAATGCTTTCGAGGCGGGTGAGCAGGTCATATTGTAAATCAACGAGAGGGGACAATACATGGAATGCAAAAAAAGCGCTAATCTTAATCGTTGTAATTGTTCCTATGACCCATGCTCGCGTAAAGGCATGTGTTGCGATTGCCTTCATTACCATTTAAAAAACAAGCAGTTACCAGCATGTTGTTTTCCTGATGACGTGGAAACTACATGGGATCGTTCTTTCCAGACGTTTATTGAGACGTATTCATGAATACTACGACGGTCGAAACAGATTATTTGGTTATAGGAAGCGGCATAGCCGGCATAATGTTTGCCCTGAAGGCTGTTCATTACGGCTCAGTGATTATTGTTACAAAAATGGATCGTTTCGAGTCTAATTCTAATTACGCGCAAGGCGGCATTGCATCCGTCATGAGCCACACAGATACATTTGAAGAACATGTTCGCGATACTCTCTCCGCAGGTGATGGATTATGCCATGAGGATATTGTAGAAAAAACAATCCGCAGCGGTCCTTCAGCTGTTCAAGAACTCATTGATTATGGAGTCCCTTTTTCGTTACGTGACAATGATGAACTAGATCTTGGCAGGGAAGGGGGGCATTCACATCGCCGTATACTCCATGTCGGCGATATGACAGGCAAAGAGGTTAAAAAAGTTCTCATTGATGCCGTAGGCAAAATACCCAACATAACTGTCCTGGAAAATCATATCTGCATAGACCTGATCACAACGAAGAAACTTCTTGATACGCAAAAGAATGAAGTGCTTGGAGCATATGTTTTCAATAAAAGAGAACAACGCATAACAACTGTTAAATCGAAAGTTACCGTTCTTGCAACAGGTGGCGCCGGTAAGGTATATAATTATACCACAAACCCGGACGTTGCCACTGGTGATGGCATTGCGATGGCGTACAGAGCTGGTGCGCGAATTAAAAATCTGGAATTCGTGCAGTTTCATCCAACGTGTTTATATCATCCTGAGGCTAAATCATATCTTATTTCTGAAGCAGTTCGTGGAGAAGGCGGAATTCTCCGGTTGATAGATGGTACGGATTTCATGAAAAAATATCACCCTATGGGAAGCCTTGCTCCTCGTGACGTTGCGGCAAAAGCAATTGACCTTGAAATGAAGAAAAGAGGTGACGATTTCGTCTATCTTGATATAACTGGGAAGAGCAAGCTTTTTCTTCAAAAACGGTTTCCAAATATATTCAAACAATGCCTGAAATTTGGTATAGATATTAGTAAAGATCTGATTCCCGTTGTACCTGCGGCGCATTATTTTTGTGGCGGCGTTGAAACTGATTGGAATGGAAAAACTTCTATTCACAGGCTTTATGCCTGCGGCGAAGTTTCATGCACAGGGCTCCATGGAGCCAACCGCCTGGCGAGCAACTCGTTGCTGGAGGCTTTGGTGTTTGCTAACAATGCCGCGGAATCATCGGTTAGCGTTATTCACGATGAGTATCCTGAAATATCGGTGATACCACAATGGAATTCCGGTTCAGCAGTTGATTCGGATGAAGCGGTTGTGGTGTCCCATAACTGGGATGAAATACGGCGTTTTATGTGGAATTACGTTGGTATCGTACGGTCGGATAAGCGGCTTGCCCGCGCAAAGGCTCGTATTGAAATTCAACAACGTGAAATTGATCAGTTTTACTGGGATTTTTTAATTACCAGTGATTTAATAGAGTTAAGAAATATCGCGACGGTCGCTGAATTGATTGTGAATTTTGCATCATACCGCAAGGAGAGCAGGGGATTACATTATAATCTTGATTATCCCACTAAACGCGATGATATATGGAGACGGGACAGCATTTTTGAAAACGGCCATTTTGTGGAGGGCAAACCGATATGCGCCAATTAGCATGTACTTTACTATCCGGACTGATCGTACTAGCCATTGTTTCTAGCGTCAATGCACAGGAACAAGATAACGATTCTAATTATGAGCGTCTTCAGAAGTACTTAAAGCCGTTTAACGGTATGCCTGAAGAATATGCCCACGATTTTCCTGCATACGCCGATAAGATCGTTTATGAACGCTATCTTACTGTTCCGGTACCGGCTAAAAACATTGATCTCGAAAAACTTGCGGCTGGCGGCAGGCCTCCTCTCGAACGCTTGAAAGTCTATTCCGCGGTATTTGTGTATCCCCCCCAGCAAACATTTAAAGTTCGCGATTGGTACTATATAAATGCATTGCAGATGGGATATAAAGAACTTTTTGTTTCTGAGAATAAACTGGAAGATAGTGCAGAAATTATATACCAGAAAATCGAGGAAGTCCCCGAAGGATCCATTGAGAAAAAGGTTAAAGTTACGATTGGCCGTGGCAGAATCATCATGGTAGCTTTTTGTGACAGCAAAGTTGAGCAGAGCGCGGAAGCTCCTGCGGTGGAGGCAAGCACCGTTGAAAATCCGCAAACCGCTCCTATTCTTCAGTCTGAATAGAGGAAGAGTATGAACTATATTTTGAAAAACGGGTTAGTCGTTGATCCGATTCGAAGCAAAGAAGAAATCGAGAATGTTGTGATAGAAAATGGAAAGATATGTTCTACGCCAACAGAATCCGGTTATAGAGAAATAGATTGTTCAGGAAAACTGGTTGTGCCTGGTTTAATAGATGTTCATACACATTTACGCGACCCCGGGCAACACCATAAGGAAGATATCATAACTGGAGGAACTGCTGGATTGGCAGGTGGCTTTACAACCATTTTTTGTATGCCGAATACCAGTCCGGTAATCGACTCGGTTGATCTGGTAACATATATTATTCATAAGTCCCGTCACGAAGGTGCAATCACTGTTTATCCTGTTGCCGCGATGACTAAAGAGTCTAAAGGAAAAGAGATTGTTGATTTTGAAATGCTCAAGCAGGCTGGAGCTGTTTCATTTTCTGATGATGGTGTCTGGGTTCATGATTCAGCAGTCATGCTTGATGTATTCCGTTATTCCGCAAAAAACGGGGTCAGAGTCATTCAGCATTGTGAGGATAAAAGTATTGCTGGTAATGGTGTTGTGAACAAAGGTCGATCTTCAGCGAAATACGGTTGGCCCGGTATTCCTGCTGAGTCTGAAGAAGTGGCTGTGTACCGTGATGTGGCGTTATGTGGTGTTACCGGTGCTCATTTACATGTTGCGCATATCAGTACGGCGGAATCTTTAAAAATAATAAAACAGGCGCGGGAACGCGGTATTGATGTAACATGCGAGGTTGCTCCTCATCATCTCCTTCTTTCCGAAGAGGATATACCTGGGGATGATGCATCGTATAAAGTGAATCCGCCCCTTCGTACTTCTGCAGATTGTCAGGCATTGATAGAGGGGCTTGCTGACGGCAGTATAGATATTATAGCGACTGACCACGCTCCTCATGCGTCTTATGAAAAGGAAAAAGGCTTTATAAAAGCGCCTTGTGGAATGATTGGACTTGAATTTGTTTTCGCTTTATTGTATACACATCTAGTGAAAAAGCAGAAGATATCTTTATCCACCCTTATTTCGGCTATGTCAACGAATCCAGCACGATATTTTGGATTGGATGGTAAAGGATCTTTGAGTAATGGCGCTGATGCGGATGTAACAGTGATAAATTTAAATAATGAATACACTATTGACCGGGAGTTCTTTAAATCAAAAAGTACCAATACTCCCTTTCATGGGTGGACAGTAAACGGAACGGTAGAATCCGTTTTTGTTGCTGGTCAACTGGTGTATGCGAATGGAAAGATTCTTAACACACAAGAGAGCAGTTCATTATGATTGAAACCGTTAAAGCAGTTTTAGTTTTGGAAGATGGTACTGTATTCTGGGGCAAAGGTTTTGTACCCGGTCAGGAAAAGTTAGGTGAAGTGGTCTTTAATACTAGCATGACCGGTTATCAGGAAATATTGACGGATCCATCATATAAAGGCCAGATTGTTACAATGACATATCCTCATATAGGAAATTATGGCACTAATGATGTCGATCAGGAGTCACGAGCTCCTATGGTAGAAGGATTTATAGTGCGTGATTTATGTCTTTATCCCAGTAACTTCAGAAGCAAAGAACCGTTGCTTGATTACCTTAAGCGTAATAATATAATGGTCGTAACAGACATGGATACACGTGCCATTACACTTCATATCCGACAGGCGGGAGCCATGAAAGGTGTTCTTTCGACTGCTTCAACAGATGTAGATGCTTTGTTAAAAAAGGTCAAAGCATTCCCTGGGCTTGTAGGGCGGGACATGGTATGCAAAGTTACCTGTCAGGAGCCGTATGAATGGAAAGGTGATTCTTTGCGTACGGAAGAACTGGATGCCGTATATGAACCTCGGGTTTCTAAGTCCGTCGCAGAGCGTTTTAATATCGTGGCGTTTGACTTTGGCATAAAATACAATATGCTTAGACTGCTGGAACGTGTTGGCTGTAAAGTTACGGTTGTTCCGGCATCAACAAACGCGGCCGAAATTGAGAAGCTGAATCCCGACGGTGTTTTTCTTTCTAACGGTCCCGGTGACCCTGAGGCGGTTACGTATGCAATTGACACCGTATCAAATCTTGTTGGGAAATATCCCATATTCGGTATTTGTCTTGGTCATCAGATTCTCGCACTGGCTTTGGGCGGGAAAACCTATAAATTGAAGTTTGGGCATCGCGGCGTGAATCATCCAGTGAGTGAACCGAATGGTACTGTTGAAATTACCTGTCAGAATCATGGTTTTGCAGTTGATATGGATTCGTTGCCTAAAGATGATGTGGAATTAACGCATGTGAATCTTAATGATAGAACAGTGGAGGGATTTAAACATAAACGTTATCCGCTTTTTTCTGTTCAATATCATCCTGAATCTTCTGCCGGACCGCATGATTCGCGTGGATTATTCACCCAGTTTATTGATGTTCTGACACAAAATAAAAAAAGAAAGGGTTGATCTTAAGTGCCGAAACGTACCGATATTAAAAAAATTCTCATTATTGGTTCCGGTCCTATTGTAATTGGTCAGGCATGCGAGTTTGACTACTCAGGGACTCAAGCGTGTAAAGCATTGCGTGATGAGGGATATGAAGTTGTTCTTCTCAATAGCAATCCTGCAACTATCATGACAGATCCGGAATTCGCGGATGCCACATATATTGAGCCTATTACAGCCGAAGTGCTGGAGAAAATTATTGAACGAGAACGCCCTGACGTGGTGCTTCCTACTTTAGGGGGACAGACCGGTCTTAATGTTGCTGTTGAAGCGGCTGATCTTGGTATTTTTGATAAATATGGTGTTGAACTGATTGGCGCTACACCAGATGTTATTAAGAAAGCCGAGGATAGAGAACTCTTTAAAAAAGCGATGGAAAAAATTGGGCTTGAAATGCCTCGCTCTGGGTTTGCCCGCTCCATTGAAGAAGCAATGTCAATAGTCAATGAAATAGGTTTATTTCCTATTATTATACGTCCTAGTTTTACTCTTGGCGGCGCAGGCGGTGGTATTGCATACAATATTCAGGAATTTGAGGAAATTGCTCGAAAGGGGATTTTATATAGCCCGATTAAGGAAATTCTTATTGAAGAGTCAGTTATTGGCTGGAAAGAATTTGAGCTTGAGGTAATGCGCGACAAGAACGATAACGTCGTTATCGTCTGTTCCATAGAAAATCTTGACCCAATGGGAGTACATACGGGCGACAGTATCACTGTTGCTCCGGCACAAACCCTGACTGATAAAGAATACCAGATTATGCGCAACGCCGCTATCGATGTTATCCGGGAAATCGGTGTTGAGACTGGTGGCTCAAATATCCAGTTTGCCATCAATCCTGAAAACGGGCGTATGATTGTCATTGAAATGAACCCTCGCGTGTCACGTAGTTCAGCGTTGGCATCAAAAGCAACAGGGTTCCCGATAGCTAAAATTGCGGCTAAACTCGCTGTCGGTTATACTCTTGATGAAATATGCAACGATATTACCAAAAAGACACCGGCGTGTTTTGAACCCACCATAGATTATGTTGTTACAAAAATACCTCGCTGGGCATTTGAAAAATTTCCTGATGCGAAACCGATTTTGACAACATCGATGAAATCGGTCGGTGAAGTTATGGCAATAGGGCGTACCTTTAAGGAATCTCTCCAGAAGGCATTACGCGGGCTTGAAATCGGCAGGGCAGGGCTCGGCGCTGATGGTAAAGACGCAGTACTTACAATGGATGACCTACGCAATAAACTCATTGTCCCTCAACCGGATAGAATCTTTGCCATACGTTTGGCTCTTTTGACGGGAATGACATGCGAAGAAATATCAGACTTAACTAAGATAGATTTATGGTTCCTCTATAATATAAAGGAAATCGTTGACCTTGAATTGCTGTTAATTAGCGAAAAAGAAAATCTGAAGAATGATTTTACCTATAAAGGACTGATTCGTGAGGCAAAACGGTTTGGATTTTCAGATAGGCAATTGGCGTATATATTTGGTATGGATGAAGTTGCCGTACGCAATAAACGGCTGGAATGCGGCATTAAAGCAACTTTTCAGCTGGTAGATACCTGTGCCGCGGAATTTGAGGCATATACGCCGTACTACTATTCCAGCTATGAGACTATCAGTGAAGTGAAGCGAAGTGACAAAAAGAAAATCATGATTCTTGGCGGCGGGCCGAATCGAATCGGACAGGGTATTGAATTTGATTATTGTTGTGTGCATGCGGCTTTTGCCCTGAAAAATGATGGTTTCGAAACAATTATGGTTAATAGTAATCCTGAAACCGTTAGTACTGATTATGATACTTCAGATAAACTCTACTTTGAACCGCTGACAGTTGAAGACGTGCTGAATATTTACCGTGAAGAACAGTGTGACGGTGCTATTGTCCAGTTTGGTGGACAAACACCCCTGAATCTTGCTCATCAGCTGGAAAAGGAAGGTGTAACAATTATTGGTACATCAACTGATTCCATTGACATGGCTGAAGACCGGGAACGGTTTCAGAAATTAGTTGAAGAGCTTAAGCTAACTCAACCCCCAAATGGCATCGCCCGCAGTTTTGAGGAAGCAAAAGATGCTGCAAATATGATTGGCTATCCTGTTCTTGTCAGGCCTTCATACGTGCTTGGCGGAAGGGCAATGGAAATTGTTTATGATGAAAAATCTCTTGAAAACTACATGAAAAACGCAACAGAGGCATCTCCTGAGAAGCCAATTTTAATAGATAAATTCCTCGAAGATGCCATTGAAATTGATGTTGATGCTATTTGTGATGGTGTAGATGTTGTTATCGGTGCCATCATGGAACATATTGAGGAGGCAGGTGTGCATTCCGGTGACAGCGCCTGTGTAATTCCTCCTTTTTCCATATCCGATGATCTTATTCAGCAGATTAAAGAGGCAACGGTCGCATTTGCTAAAGGTTTGAAGGTCAAGGGATTGCTTAATATCCAGTACGCTATTAGAGATGACCGTCTGTACGTTCTTGAAGTCAATCCACGTGCATCCCGGACAGTACCTTTCGTGAGCAAAACAATCGGCACTCCTCTGGCAAAAATTGCATCTCGTGTGATGGCTGGTAAAACCTTGAAAGAGTTGAACGTAAAGGAGCAACTGAACATTGACTATTTCAGTGTCAAAGAAGCAATACTGCCATTTGCACGATTTCCTGGTGTGGATATTATTCTTGGGCCTGAAATGCGTTCAACTGGTGAAGTGATGGGGATTTCGCATGACTATGGTGTTGCTTTCGCTAAAACCCAGATGGGGTTTGACCGGACATTACCTTTGGAAGGAAGCGTTTTTGTTAGTGTGAAAAACAAAGATAAACGAACGATCGTATTTATCGTCAAACAGCTTGTAAAATTCGGGTTTAAAATTGTTTCCACCGAAGGTACCGCAAAAATATTGCGTAATAATGGAATCGATGTCCAACAGGTGTATAAAATCAATGAAGGGCGTCCGAATGTACTTGATTTGATGATCAATAAGGAAATCGCCTTGATTATCAATACGCCGGGCGGAAAGAAAACTCGTGTGGATGAAGCGAAAATACGTTCTTTTGCGGTGAGTAGAAATATACCCTGTATCACGACAATTCCCGGAGCCTACGCTGTTATTAACGGTATCGAGTCTCTTCTTAAAAAGGGACTCACGGTGACTCCTATTCAGGAATATCATAAGAACATATAAACGGATATAATATTGTGATTCAAACGCGCGCAATTGTTACAAATATTCGTGATCTGGGAGCGGATTATTTTCTGCTCGAAGTAGAGTCTCCTGAGATTGCGGGTGCATCGAAACCCGGTCATTTTGTAAATGTTTTGATTCAGGATTCCGCTCGAGTTGTTTTGCGCCGCCCCATAGCGGTATTTGATGTGAAATCAAATAGAGTTCAGTTGTTGGTGAAATCTATTGGCGAAGGTACACGCTGGATTTCCCTGCGCGAACCGGGTGATGTTGTCAATCTTCTTGGCCCCTTAGGCAAAGGGCTTTTTGACAAGACTGACGCGAAACGTGTTATTATGGTCGCTGGAGGTGTTGGTCTTGCTCCATTATACTATTATCTGACTTATTATAAGGAACTTAATATAAAAACAGTTCTTTTTTACGGTGCGCGAAACGCGAAAAGTATCCTTTTCCAAAATGAGCTTCTTGAACTTACTGACGAATGTGTCTTTGTAACAGAAGATGGTTCTCTTGGCGAAAAAGGCTTGGTAACCGATGAGTTACGCCGCTATTATCTTGAACATGGGACAGCGGAAGGTGATGTCGTTTTTGCCTGCGGACCTAAATTCATGTTAAAACAAGTTGTTGATTTTGCTGATGCAGAACATATTGAGTGCTTTGTATCTCTGGAATCATTTATGGGATGCGGTGCGGGTGTATGTTTAAGTTGTGTTATCCCAGCTCGGCATTATTCCCAAGATGGTGACAAATATTTTAAGCTATGCACCGATGGACCGGTAATTAACAGTAATATAATCGATAAACGCTATTTTGAAGAATCTTATGCTGGCCACTGATAATCCACGGCTCCGCGTTTCCAGGGGCAAACTACAATTAAAAAACCCGGTGCTTTCAGCATCAGGAACTTTTGGCTATGGTACTGAATTACAGGATATTGCCCATCCTGAACATTATGGCGGTATTGCCTTAAAAGGCATAACTCTTAAACCGAGATCTGGCAATCCTCCCCCGCGGTTGGTAGAAGCAGTGGGCGGCGTGATTAATTCTGTTGGCTTGCAAAATGATGGTGTGCAAGATTTTGTCGAAAAAAAAGTGATCCCGTTACAATCATATAACACTACTATTATAGCGAATATCAATGGTGTTCAGCTTGAAGATTACTGGATGATGGCGGAGAAGCTGGAAGGCTCTCCTATTGATTATATTGAAATTAACGTTTCGTGTCCTAACTTGAAGGAAGGTGGAGTTGAGTTTGGTAAAAGCCCTAAAAGCATCGCCGCAATTGTCAGCGGCGTAAGGAAGCGGACAACCATACCTCTGATGTTAAAACTAACTCCTCAAGTGACTGATATTAAGGAGATAATAAAAGCGGCGGAAGACAATGGGCTGGATATTGTGACCTTAATTAATACATATCCTGCCATTGTTATTGATATTAACACCAAGAAACCGGTGCTCGGCAATATACGCGGCGGATTTAGCGGTCCTGCTGTTAAACCGATGGCTATCAATCTTGTATGGGAAGCCCGCAAAGCCACAAAACTGCCGATTGTAGGTATGGGTGGCGTATGTTCATGGCAGGATGCCGTTGAGTTTATGCTTGCTGGCGCTGATGCGGTAGCTGTTGGGACATGGCACTTTATTAATCCGGGCATCGCATTGGAGATTGCGGAAGGATTGATGGCGTATATGGACAAGAACGGATTCGAGTCGGTTTCGGAAATTACCGGGTATACTTGGAGACAATATAATGAGTGATAAAAAGACTGAGATTATTGTTGCTCTCGATCATAAAAAACTTGATGATGCACTTGCATTGGTTGATCAACTGGGTGGACTGATTGATTGGTATAAGATTGGCAGTGTTTTGTTTACACAGGAAGGGCCTGATGCTGTACGCAAAGTCAAGGAACGCGGCAAGAAAATTTTTCTCGACCTGAAATTTCATGATATACCGAATACGGTAGCAGGCGCTGTTGAACAGTGTGTATCTCTTGGTGTTGATATGTTTACGTTGCATTCGAGCGGTGGTTCGAAAATGATTTCCGGGGCCGTTGAAACTGCGGAAAGGATAGCTAAACAAAAAGGTGTTACAGCCCCCAAAGCGATAGCTGTTACGGTTTTGACCAGTTTCAGCCAGGCCGATATTGAAACAGATTTTGGTATTTCCGCTCACCCCGAGGAGATAGTGAAAAAACTGGTTGGTGTTGTTACTGCGAGCAACGGCAAAGGCGTAGTCGCGTCTCCACATGAATTGGCAATGATACGCAAAGAGTTTGGTCATGATCTGATTGTAATTACTCCGGGTGTTCGCCCTGCGTGGTCAGGTAGTGGCGACCAGCAGAGAATAATGACTCCTGCGCAAGCTTCTCAGCTTGGCGCTGATTTTATTGTTATCGGACGGCCAATTATTGCGGCCGACGATCCCGTGATAGCTACACAAAAAATTCTTGATGAAATTAGTGAGGTGATACATGGATAAAAATACGCTTCTTTCCATACTGAAAGAATCTGAAGCGATGCTGGAAGGGCATTTTATACTGAGTTCAGGGTTGCACAGTAACCGATATGTTCAATGCGCGAAACTATTACAGTATCCTCAGTTTGCCGCACCTGTGGGCGAAGCGATCGCCGATCATTTTAGAGACAAAGGTATAACTTGTGTTGTCGGTCCTGCATTAGGTGGTGTGATTATCGCGTATAAAGTCGCTGAAGCTTTGAATGTACGTTCAATCTTTGGAGAACGCCAGAACGAACAGATGTGCCTGCGCAGAGGATTTAGTGTTGAAAAAGGAGAAAAACTTCTTCTTGTTGAAGATGTTATTACGACAGGAAAATCTGTTAAAGAACTATATGGTGTGGTGAAGGCGTGCGGAGCGGAAGTCGTTGGTATTGGTTCGATTATAGATCGCAGTGGAGGCAACGCATTATTTGATTGTGAATTTTTCAGTTTACTTCACCTTGATATTCAAACATGGCAGGCTGACCAGTGCCCGCCTGAATTTGCGGCGATTCCTGCAGTGAAACCGGGCAGTAGAGGGTTAAAATAATGACGCTCAAGAGCATGACTGGATACAGCAAAGTTACTGCTGACACAGAATGTGGCAAATTAACGATTGAGGTATCGTCATTAAATAGAAAATATTGCGAAGTACATGTTAATACGCCTCGCATGTTGAGCTTTCTTGAACATGATATTCGCAAAACTGTATCCTCTGCTATTAGCAGGGGAAGAATATCAGTTAATGTTTCGCTGGATATGGGTGGAAAGAGCACTATGGTTAACCTTCAGGCGAACATGGTGTATGCTGAGGCATATATAAAAGCTTTGCGTGAAATACAACAGCAGTTCAACCTTGAAGGAAACATCAGTATTGATGTATTTAACGGAAATCGTGACATCATCCTTAGCGATCAGGCAGATATTGATGAATCCGTGATTTCTGAAACAATCAATTCTTTGCTGAATGAAGGAATTGAACGTTTTAGGCACCAGAAAGAGCTTGAAGGAGAAAAACTTCAGGCGGATATTGTTAGCAGGATACAAATAATTATTGATGAAGTCAAAACTATTGAGGCGTTAGCTCCGCTATCAGTTACTGCTTACAGGGATAAGCTTTTACAGCGTCTTGAAGAACTGCAGATTAACATCCCTATTGAGGAAGAGCGCCTTGCTAAAGAAGTGGCTTTGTTTGCAGATCGAATTGATATATCCGAAGAACTGGTACGGCTGAAAAGTCATATGGAAAATTTTTCCAACACAATTGTTAAAGACGAACCAGTTGGTAAATTGCTTGACTTTATTATTCAGGAAATGTTCCGAGAGACAAATACCATAGCATCCAAGAGTAATCATATAGATATTTCACATGCAACGATTCGCATCAAAAATGAACTGGAAAAAATTAGAGAACAGGTATACAACATAGAATAATGTCACGCGGACTTCTTATTGTCATATCAGCTCCATCGGGGGCAGGAAAAACTACTATCTGCCGTTTTTTACTGGAACGAGTTACATCTCTTCGCTATTCCATATCAACAACCACCCGCCCACAGCGTGAAGGTGAAAAAAATGGTGTGGATTATTACTTTCTGACACGGGAAGAATTCGAAAAGAAAATAGAAAATAATGTTTTTCTTGAATACGCTCAAGTGTACAATAATTATTATGGGACATCACGTGAAACAGTGGAGTCTATTTTAAATCAAGGTTATCATGTTCTTATTGATGTTGATACGCAGGGCGCACACAGTATAAAGAAGGCACTGCCGGAGGCAATCCTGATATTTATAATGCCGCCATCAATTGGTGATCTTGAAAAGAGGTTGCGTGAGCGGGGCAAAGACGCTGATGACGTTATACAACTGCGCCTGTCATGCGCACGGGACGAGATAAACAAATCCTATGATTACGATTATATTGTTGTGAACGATGTTGTCGAAAAGGCTGTCTCTGATATAGAGGCGATTATTAGAGCTGAACAGCTTCGTTCTGCATTTCAGATCGACAGTAATTCGGTTGTATTGGGGGAATGATGAGTATTCTGAAAGATAAAACGATCCTGATTGGCGTAACGGGTTCCATCGCGGCATATAAGGCGTGTGATCTTGTGAGCAGGCTCATGGATAGGGGGGCTCTCCCTAAAGTTGTGATGACGAAATCTGCCCAGAAGTTTATACGTCCCCTGTCATTTGAGTCTCTTACTGGCGAACCCGCCGTTACTTCTATGTGGAAAAGGACGCAGGCCTATAGAAGTACTGTACATATATCTTTAGCACAATCAGTTGACTGTGCTGTTATTGCTCCGGCTAGCGCGAATTGCATCGCCAAACTTCGTCTAGGATTATGCGATGATATATTAAGTTGTGTGTTATGCGCTTTCGATAAGTCCATCATTATATCTCCGGCAATGAATGACAATATGTGGAAAAATCCGGCTGTGCAGGAAAATGTCGCTGTTCTTAAAGAAAGGGGAGTGACTTTTGTTGAGCCGGGTGAGGGCAAGCTTGCCTGCGGTACCGTTGGAAAGGGGCGTATGGCAGATACTGAAACGATTATTACGGCGATACAAACGGTTTTAACCCGTGCAAGCTGATATGAAGCCGCTTTCTTTTCTTATTACCGCCGGACCGACACGCGAATATCTTGATCCGGTGAGATTTTTATCGAATCCATCAACCGGTAAAATGGGGTATGCTCTCGCAGAGGTTGTTGCCAAATTAGGATATGAGGTTCTTTTAATATCCGGTCCTGCCGCTATACCCAAGCCGCATAATGTTCAGGTTATTGATATTATATCCGCTCAGCAAATGTGTGATGCTGTTCTTGAATACCTCTCCTCATATTCAGTGTTGATTATGGCCGCCGCCGTATGTGATTATTATGCTCCCACTATTGCGAAAGAAAAGATAAAAAAGTCCGACAATTCGCTTACCATTGAGTTTAGCCGGACGAAAGATATTTTGTCCGAAGTCGCGAAAACCGGATACTCCGGCCTGAAGGTTGGCTTTGCCGCTGAGTCGCATGACCTCGAAGAAAATGCGCTTGATAAGCTACGCCGAAAAAAACTGAATATGATTGTTGCAAATGATATTACAGCACAAGGCGCTGGTTTTGGTTCCGATACTAACATAGTGACAATTTATTCCGATAAAAATGATGTAGTTAAGTTCCCAATTATGCCCAAATATGATGTTGCGGGGCATATTGTGGACTTTATTTTGAAGTATATCGGAAGAGATCGTCATTATGCAGAAAAAACCGTTACAAAAGATAAATAGATCCAATATCAGGCGGATTCTTCTTGTTGAAGAATTGATTATGTGTCCGCTTAAGATTATTGTAGTTCTCTTTTCATACTATTTTTTATCTACTCTTGATGTCAATAAAGAAACGTATTACTATTTTTCACAGCTTAAGTTGTATGTCATTGCCAATTTGTTTTTCATAATAGCGTTGTTTGGATTTGGCCGTAGGCGGTTTAGGCCTGTCATTGTACGCATTTCAGCATTTTTTCTCTCCATGATTGATAACCTGTATTTATGCTTTCTGATCTTTTTTACGGGAGGACTGGATAGCGAACTGTACCTTTTATATCCCGGGTTGCTGGTGCGAAATGCAATCAATTTCCCTGAAATCAAGTATCAGCAAACCATCAACATAACTTTTATTTTGTTTTATATTGTCACGATTTATTCGGGTGAACATAATCTGTCTGCGTTTGCAAGTGAAGTTTTTTTGTTGCGCCTGATTATGCTGATTTTGGTCAGCGTGTGTTGCTGGGGGATATATTTCCTGCTTGAGAAAAAGAATCGACAAGTTCGTGAAACTCAGGAAATGACAATCCGTAGTGAAAAGCTTCATATCGCTTCAAAGCTTGCCCGTCAAATAGCCCATGAGTTAAAAAA
Source organism: Candidatus Auribacter fodinae (assembly GCA_003599815.1). Lineage (GTDB taxonomy): Bacteria > Auribacterota > Auribacteria > Auribacterales > Auribacteraceae > Auribacter > Auribacter fodinae. Next base: position 17,777 of record QZJZ01000092.1, on the reverse strand, counting down.
TCCACTCGGGATAATTAATAATTCCGCTTATCTGATTCGAAAAAAGACTGATGATAGTTGTGAAAAAATCCTGCGTCAGGTCGATATTATTCAACAGGAAGTAAAAAAATCAGACCGTATTATTACCGAGCTGCTTGATTATTCACACCTTGCGGAAAGTAAAATCACGCGGGTCAATGTCAATCAGTATATTATGAATGTCCTCAAGGATAGAACCGAACAATGGATTAAAATACATTTTGACCTTGATCATTCTTTGCCGGATTTATTTATTGACGAGGCACAGCTGAACCGGATGTTTTTTCATCTGTTCAGTAACGCAATGGAGTCATTTGAGGAAATCGTGGCGGATAACCCAGAGATAAATATACTCACTCGGTTTATTGAAGATGATTTTCTTGAAATATCGGTGAGGGATAATGGAGTAGGCATGCCTAAGCATCTTCAGGATAACATATTTACCCCTTTTTTTAGTACGAAATCGGATCATGTTGGGCTTGGGCTGAGCATCGCCCAGAATGTCGTTGAGACATATAACGGGAATATCACATTCAGAAGTTTACCGGGTAAAGGCACTACTGTGACAGTCAGGCTGCCTTTACATATAAGTATTGAAGATCAGCAGAAACATGAGTGTTACGTATGATTAGACATGCAATATTAATAGTTGATGACGAACCAAATATGCGAGAATCACTGTATGATATCTTGAGTGATTACGGTTTTTGCTGTGATATAGCAGAAAATGGTGAGCATGCTCTTCAATTATTACAGCAGAATGAATACTCGCTTGTTATATCTGACATTAAAATGCCCAAGGTACATGGTTTTGCATTGCTGAAAACAGTTAAAGAACGTTTTCCCAAGACATCTTTATTATTAATGACTGCCTTTGCCACTATATCACAGGCGGTGGATGCTATTAAATCCGGCGCTGAGGATTATATCACTAAACCTTTTGACCCGGATGATCTGATTAATACTATTAATCGTATTTTGGCGTGTAAGGCTGATGAAGAGAAATCTATCGGGATGAGTAATAAAAAAACAGATAGGCCTTCCGCTATTATCGGTCAAAATCGCAAAATAACTGAAATCTATTCATTAATTAAGACTGTTGCCCCAACTAACGCAAGTGTCTTGATTCAAGGCGAGAGTGGTACGGGAAAGGAGTTGGTCGCCGATGCATTGCATGCGAACAGCACTCGTTCGAATAAACCGTTTATTAAAGTAAACTGTGCGGCTATTCCTGCGAATTTGCTTGAAAGCGAGTTATTTGGACATGTGAAAGGTGCTTTTACAGGGGCGATAAAAGATAAAAAAGGCAAATTCGAACTTGCAAACAGCGGCACTATTTATCTTGATGAAATTGGCGATATGGAAATATCGTTGCAAGCAAAAATACTGCGCGTACTACAGCAAAAAGAATTTTCTCCTGTTGGCAGTGAAGATGTTACGAAAACCGATGTTCGGATTATTGCGGCGACAAATAAAGATTTGCATGATGCTATGAACAATAATGTTTTTCGGGAAGACCTTTACTATCGCCTGAATGTTATAAATATTGTACTTCCTCCATTACGTGAGCGTAACGACGACATTCCTCTGCTGGTGAAACATTTTATCAATAAAATTAGTTCTGCTCTTGGGAAAAACATAACTGGTATATCTGATGAGGTAATGAGTAAGTTGATGGCATACGAATGGCCGGGGAATATTCGCGAACTGGAAAATGTGATTGAGCGGTCAATCATTCTGGCAAAGCATGAGATAGTAGAAACAATTGATTTACCTGAACAGTTCCATGAAGATGTTACCGTCCTGTCATCAGAAAATGATTCCTTCCGTCTTGCTAAGTCGGAATTTGAGAAGAAGTTGCTTGAAGACGCTCTGCAAAAATCTAATGGCAGTGTTACCCGGGCGGCCCGATTGTTGGGTATCAGCCGCCACTCATTACGTTACCAGATGGAAAAATGTGGACTCAGAAAAGATGCGTGAAAATTACGCACCGGATGCGTGAAAATCACGCATCTTTTGGTTGTTTAGGTCATGTAAAAAAAATAAGAATAAAATATTTAAGTTCAAGAGAATAATTCCGACATAGTTTTATATATTGGCATCACACTTGCATATCAATTCACCAACTTTTGAAATTTCTTTATTTAACGCCGTAACCCTAAAAAAGGAGTGGAAACATGAAAAACAAAAAAGGTTTTACCCTCATCGAATTGTTGGTCGTAATAGCGATCATCGCCATCCTGGCTGGTATGTTACTTCCAGCATTGAACAGAGCTCGTGAGTCAGCACGTCGTATTAAATGTTTGAACAATGTGAGACAGATTTCTGTTGCTTCACATCTCTATGCCGCGGATCATCGTGAAGTGTTCCCAAGTGGTAACACTGTCGAAAACTGGGCTGTAGAACTGTTCCCGGAATATACTGAAGATCAGAATATGTTCCTGTGCCCAAGTATGAATACGCAATCTTCGGCAACGGTTACTGATACCTCATGCGACTACGCATTTGTCGCAAATTTGATGGAATCAGATCCTGCGGATTCTTTTATGCTTTGCGATGAGCCGGTTAGCGTAGATGCAACTAATGGCCGTGTAACTTATTCAGAGACTACATCAAACCACAGATCAGACGGTGGTAACTTTGGTTTCGTGGATGGGCATGTATCCTGGATAGCTACCAATGCCGCTGGTGCCGCTGCTGGTGAAAGATATGTTGATGATCAGGCGCCAAACGATGTTTTCAAAGAAAGCTCGTTTGCAACAGCTAATTCGGTTATTATAGACTAATATCTCGACAGGATATGTTTAAAAAACCCGCCGGTGAAATACCGGCGGGTTTTTTTGTGTTTAGAAGCCGAAATAATGTACAATCCCTGATATTTTCTATAGAATATTCCCGTAAACCTAAATTATCTGACCAGCTGGCGTAATGTATAAAGAATTCGTTTTCTTTTTAATAGTATTGCCTTTGTTAATATATCCCGAACCGTTAACCGGTGCGATTCGCAATGAGTATATCGCGAAATACCATGGGCTTATTATTCTAACCCTCGCATATTGCTTTCGTTGTATCTTTTTACTGCGGCCGGGGATCCACTTTAAGTGGAGAAATACTGATAAGCTGATGTTGCTGTTTTGCCTTTTTTCCGCGGCATCATGGGGCTTATCACGACTTTTTATTATGCCTGAAACGCTTATACTTACATTTTGTTATGCGATTATTTTTGTACGCATGAGCAATATTTCCATTGATACAGTGCCTCAAAAACAAATTGCCGACTTGTGGCTTGTGTCACTTGCAATTCTAATGAGCTTGGGGATTGCACAATATTTTTCGTCCAGTCAGGTTACTGCAACGCTTGGCAACAGGAACTTTTTTGCATGTTTTATTGTTGCAGGGATGCCCTTTGCTACGCTTAAAATTTATGAATATTTTCAAAAAAAAGAGATACTTCAATTATTTGTCACCGTGCTGATACTTTTGGGCTGTGTATTTTGTCTGTATTGCACTCGTTCTCGCGGTGCGGTTCTTGTGATCGTTGTGATACTTATTTTATATGGGGGCGTTGTTCAGAAAAGAAAGGTACTATACATACTTTGTATTACTGCGGTCTTGGCATCGGTGATGTTAATTCCCTATACTCGGTCAATGATATACCGTGAATTGAAGGACGATGTCCGTCCGTATATATGGCTTGGTACTTTTGATTTAATAAGTCATAACCCTATTGTAGGAGTTGGTCCCGGCTTATTTCATATTGCGTATCCTCCTTTTCGTCCACATGATTATTTTTTAACGCCAAAATCGGTTGATGCTACGCGGCATGCACATAATGAACTGCTTGAAGTCTGGGCAGAGACCGGTTCGCTTGGGCTTATTACCTTAATAGGAATTTTTGCTTTGTTGGGATATGGTATTTATAAATACCGTCGAGCCAAACGGCTAAGCGGTGTACTCTTGGCCCTGATATTTTCTTCTTTGTCAATATTATTGCATAATATGATTGATGTGAATATGCGTTTTATGTCGACTACTGCTGTGTTCTGGATGCAGGCGGGGATTATCGCTGGAATTGTTTTTCCAGCGGGCAGTGAGATTGCCATATCGCCTAAAGTGATAAAAGCAAGGAGGCTCTTGCTCATTTTACTCTCAATACTTGCCGTCTGGCTTAGCTACACGCAAATTATTGATTCTTTTTTGACCGAGAAAACCTGTCAGAAGGGTATTGATGCCCGTAACGCAGGAAATTGGGAAAAAGCAGTATTCTGGTATGAACGCGGTTTAATTCATTCACCGGATAACCTGAGCTTACTGTATTATATGTCATATGCTCAGGATAAACTTGGTAACACGCCGGATGCGCTGAAATATTATCAGCGTATAATTACAAAAGCGCCATATTACGCCAGTGTACAGAAAAACATTGCGACGTGCTATTTAAAAATTGGGGAGTATTCCAAAGCTCTTGAGCATTATGCCACCCAGTTGATGCTCAATCCGAACGATCCTGACGTGTATCTTAATATGGCTTTCTGTTACAACAAAATCGGAAGGCAGAAGGAAGCGCAATTGGCAAGGAGATCAGCGATTAAAGTCTATGTTTCATGGGCAATGCGAACGTTTGAAGAGAAAAAATTTGATAAAACAATAACTTTTTGTGAAACGGCGTTATCCATAGACCCTGATAATATCTCGGCTCTTCATTATTTGATTGCCTCCGTGTACAGGACGAAAAACGACAAGGCATTGTATAATCAATATATCCAGCATTACAAACCGGACAATAAAGAAGTCGGCGAGTTGAACCGGCTCATGGGATTGTAACGATCAGCCTATATCAAAACAGTACTAATCACTTTCTAAAAAATGACGAGTTGCCTTTGTTTATTCTTGACTGTCAATATGTGATATTGTAGGATACACAGGTCACAAAAATGAAAAGGCGGCGTACCCAAGTGGTAAGGGAGTGGTCTGCAAAACCATTATTCATCGGTTCAATTCCGATCGCCGCCTCCAATATTATCTCCGTGATTTTAGTAGTGCCGGGGTGGCGAAATAGGCAGACGCAAGGGACTTAAAATCCCTCGGTATTTTATACCGTGCCGGTTCAAGTCCGGCCCTCGGCACTTTTCAATGTTGACTGCAAAAATTCGTTCTAAGCACACGTCACCAGCGCAAGGCGCGCTGATTTATGTTCGGGGCACAATTCCACTGCTTTTTTGAAATAAGTACTTGCTTCTGAGGGTGTATTGTAGCACGTCAATAGTATCTGTCCCGTATGAAATAAAGCGGATGCGTATTGTGATTTGTGGAGAAAGGGTTTCCCTTCCTGAATAATCCGATTGAAGAGTAACGAAGCAACATAATAATTGCTTTCATTTTTGTGGACTGACGCAAGCAGGTATATCATCAGAAAATAGGTTTTGTCTATTGGAGTGCTGATCATTAATCCTTTTTCCAGAATATATTTTGCATCTTCCGGCATGTTAAGCAGAATAAAATAACGGCCCAACTCATGACAGAGCGACTGTTTCAGCGGATTGTCGCTAAGTGGTTGAATGTAATTTTTAAACAATGTCTCTCCTGACGCATTGCCATCCATTAATTCACTGATGAGCACTACACGGAGAGCACGGTCGACTGCTGTATCGATTAATGTCGGTAATTCCGGTGTCGACACTGGAGAATGGTATAATTGTCTGTATGGAGCGGATTCTATAAGAAAAATTGCGCTGGTTGCATAACATTCTTCTTCAAAAGAACTGTAATACTGCCGGTCAAAACTATCAAGAATACTCACTAATTCGGTTGCTCGCGTGTAGGCTTTGTCAAAAATATCTATAAATTGTTCGTATACGGAGTGCGGAACGATGTGTAATTTATCTGATATTGTGGAATCAAAATTATATTTTGACAGGAAGTAGTGAATGGAATGTGCGGATTGTTCTGAACGTTTAATCTGGTCTCCCAGTGTAGCCTGCCTGCAATGCAGTCCTATCGCGGATGGGCAGAACAGAAAACGAAATCCTTGTTGTTTAAGCTGGTAACCGAGCTCAATATCTTCCATTCCATAGGCAGTGAAATTGCTGTCGAACCGAATACTATATTTCGTGAGCAAAGCTTTTTCGATAGAAACATTTGCTCCTGCGAAATCGTTAAAATCAAGTTCAGGCTTATCTAATACTGTGTCATATTCAAACCATTTGCCAAACCGGGTAAAATTGTTGCGTTTTACATCCGGATGCCAGCGTACGGTTCCAAGCACCGCTTTTTTATCTCCTGCAATATAGCAGTTCACATGTTGCTCGACAAGATGGTGATCAGGAATAATGTCGCTATCCAAAAATATGACGAGTTCACCGGTGGCGTGGATTAGTCCTGTATTGCGTGCTGAAGCACGGCCCATGTTTTGAGTATGACGTATGATCGTAATGCGGACAGGCAGGTCATCGCTGATGAAGCTGGATACAGGAATAGATGAGCAGTCATCAACAATTATTACATTCAATAAAGACGGTGGATATGATTGACTGCATAAGGCGCTCACTACGGAAACAAGCAGTGTGTTCTCGTTATATGTTGGCAATATGATACTGACATATGGCTGGTGTGTTGGTTCCATTTCTGCATCCCTGTTAAATGTTGTTTTGTACGCATGTCGAATATACATAATACATGCCAACCATCGCAAAAAAAGCCGTTTAATCCGAACAGCCAGCGTAACTATCTCAGAGAAAAAACAATATCGAAAAAAAACTTGAAAGAAACATAATTAATGTCGATGAACAAAAGAGTTTTCTATACAAAAATTAGTTTGATGCAGGTTAATTTGTGTGTAAAATGAACACAATGTTTTTGATGTATCACACAAAACACAAACGGTGGCTATGAGTAAACAAGTGCATGTTATGCAAGTGCTTCATACGCTTGAAATTGGTGGCGCTGAAAAACTTGCGTATGATATTTCCCGAAAGTTCAAAAAGGGTTTTGACTTTTCCTTTTTCTGTCTTGATGGGCTTGGCGAATTAGCTGACAGGATTGTTTCCGAAGGTGGAAATGTTTATTGTTTCGGCAGAAAAGGTGGTTGGGATTTTGCGCTGATAAAAAAATTTGCGGCTCTTTGCACTGAGAAAGAAGTGGACATCATACAGGCTCACCAATACACACCCTACTTTTATTCAGTGCTTGCTTCTCTCTTTAGCAAACGTCGCCCTCGAGTGATCTTCACTGAGCATGGAAGGCATCAGCCGGATAAGGTACGATGGAAACGGGTTATTTTCAATCGCATTATGCTCCCGTTTACCCATGCGATTACCGGAGTGGCGCAATTCAGTAAAGATAGTTTAGTGCGGTTTGAAAAGATTCCTGCGTCTCGGATACAAGTAATATACAATGGCATTGACCTGAAGAATTTTCCTGCGAGATACAATAAAACTGAAAAGAGAAAAAAAATCGATATAGCTGATGAAGAACAGGTTATCGGTATAATAGCCCGTCTTGACCCCATCAAGGATCATAAAACGCTTATCAATGCTTTTGCTTTGATAAGAAAAAACAATGAGAAGAGCAAGCTGTTTATCGTTGGTGATGGGCCTGAGCGGCTGAATCTTGAAAAGCAAGTTAATGACTTGGCATTGACAAGTTCCGTTATATTTATGGGAGTGCGCTCGGATGTCCCGGATATATTAATGGCTCTTGATGTCTTTGTTCTGCCCTCAATAATGGAAGCTATGTCTGTTACATTGCTTGAGGCGATGAGCGCTTCTTTGCCTGTTGTCGCAACGGATGTCGGCGGAAACAGGGAAGTAGTACTTAACGGAAAAACCGGTGAGCTTGTCCCAGTTACTGACGCTGAACGGTTGGCTGAAGCGATTTGCGCGATCTTATCTGATTCGAAAAAAGCACAGGCAATGGGTAAAGTCGGGCGACAACGAGTTGAAATGATGTTTACCTTTGAAAAAATGCTGGATAATTACGAAAAATTGTACAGAGAAATTTTATGAAAACAGTATTGAAAACCCTGTTTAATCTCTTTTGTCTTCTATGTGTTTTGCCTTTTTACTGTCTCTACCGTATAGAGGCGTTATGTATCAAAACAGACCAGCCGTTTCAGGGTATGAGCCAGTTTTTTTCTTTATTTCCCGGACTAAGTGGTAATTACTTGCGCCGTGCGTTTTATTATCTTGCTCTTGAAAAAAGCACATTAGATTGCTGTATATCTTTCGGGACGATTTTTTCCAGCGCTAATGCGCAAATCGGACATAATGTTTACATCGGCTCGAGGTGTACTCTTGGCGATGTAAATTTGGGTGATGATGTTTTGCTAGGCAGTAATGTTGATATCATTAATGGCGCGAAGCAACATTATATTGGTGATATTACTATCCCTATCAGAGAGCAGGGAGGAGAGTATCCGAAAGTAACTATCGGAGCGGATACATGGATTGGAAATGATGCCGTAGTTATGTGTAACATCGGTACGAAGTGTATAATTGGCGCAGGCTCTGTGGTTATTAAAGATGTTGAGGATTATTCGATCGCTGTCGGTTCTCCGGCAAAAGTCATAAAGAAAAGGAATTGATTTTATGTGTGGTATAGCTGGAGTCCTTCATTTCAATAAGAAGCCTGTTACTAAACAGTTGCTTAAAGCAATGAATGATACTATCTCGCACAGGGGCCCGGACGCGGAAGGATATCATTTTGATGATGGGGTTGGTATCGCGCACAGGCGGCTAAGCATTATTGACCTTTCCGGTGGAAAACAGCCTCTTGCAAATGAAGACGATACTGTCTGGATCGTTTTTAACGGTGAAATATATAATTTTCAGGAACTGAAAAAAGATCTTGAAGGCAAAGGACATCAGTTTTCTACCCATTCCGATACAGAAGTCATTGTTCATATGTATGAGGAGTACGGAGAAGAATCTGTATCTTATTTGCAGGGCATGTTTGCTTACGCCATATGGGATAAAAGGAAGCAAAAACTGTTTATCGCCCGAGACCGGGTTGGCATTAAACCGGTTTATTATTTTTTTGATGGAAAAAAACTGATTTTTGCTTCAGAAATAAAGCCGATACTCAAGTATGGTGATGATATTCCGCGTGATCTTGATTACACGGCAATATATGATTATTTCACCTTTTCTTTTATACCTGCGCCCAAAAGTATTTTTGCCCACATAAAGAAGCTTGATGCAGGACACTGCATGAGCATAAATATGGAGCAGGCTAATCTGGATATTCGCCAGTATTGGGATATTTCATTTGCTGAAAAACTTGACAGTAATGAACATGAATTAAAAGAAATGATTCTTGATAACCTAAGGCAAAGCGTATCGTCCCATTTGATAAGCGATGTACCGCTTGGAGCATTTCTGAGCGGCGGTATTGATTCCAGTGCTGTAGCCGCTACGATGGCAGGTATTATTAATGAACCTGTAAAAACCTGTTCCATAGGCTTTGATATTGACAGGATTTCCGAGCTACCTTATGCACGTGAAGTAGCAAAACTGTATAAGACAGACCATTTTGAGCATGTTGTCCGTCCTGATGCGGTTTCGATTCTTGATCATATCGTTCATTTTTACGATGAGCCGTTTGCGGACACTTCGGCAATACCGTCATATTATCTTTCACAGATTACACGCAGGAAAGTAACGGTTGCCCTCTCTGGTGATGGGGGTGATGAGGATTTTGCTGGCTATAGGCGGTATGTTTATGATTGTTTGGAAAACCGGCTTCGCCAATTCATTCCTGCTGTTATCAGACAGCCTGTTTTTGGAGCGCTTGGGTCAATATATCCGAAAGCGGATTGGCTGCCTCAGGTGTTTCGCGCAAAAACTCTTTTTCAGAATATAGCCAAAGATTCGTTTGACGCATATTTTAACACAATATCTGTGTATGACGAATCATTTCTCAACACTATTCTTACCCCTGAATTCCGGCGTGAACTAGGTGGTTATCGATCCCGCTGGATGATGGAAAAATATTATCATCAAGCGGATAGTAATCACTTTCTTGACAAGGTGTTATACACGGAAATTAAAACATTTCTTCCTGATGATTATCTTGTTAAGGTTGACAGGGCAAGCATGGCTCATGCTCTTGAAGTGCGTGTCCCTTTGCTAGACCATAAATTTATGGAATTTTGCGCAAAAATCCCTGCTGACTATAAATTAAAAGGGTTTACCTCCAAATACATATTCAAAAAATCTTTGGAAAAATTGTTGCCTGATTCAATTTTGTATAGGAAAAAACAAGGATTTGAAATACCGATTGACACGTGGTTACGAAAAGAACTGCAAGACAAAGCATCCTCAATTCTTATGGACAGAGGATCTTTTATTTCAACGCTTATTCAACGGTCATACATCGAAAAATTATGGAACCAGCATCAATCAGGCTTAAAAAATTATGGCAATAATTTGTGGATGATGCTCTTTCTGGAATCATGGCACAAGAAATATATAGCCAATGTTAAAAATTAAGGTGTTAGCACTACTTTAAGTACGCCTTTTTTTAGAGCAGTTTTAAATGCTTCTTCCCAATTGTCCAGTGAATATGCGGCGCTGATCATATTCTCCGGATGAATGGAACCATTTTCAAGCATGCGCAATGCAGGAGCGAAAGGGCCGCATCGTGATCCGGTTACTGTGAGCTCGTTGATCACAATTGGAGCAAGGTTCAACTGTGAACCTTCTGCAACAGTGCTTTTCAAAATCAAGTGTCCGAGAGGTTTTAGCATATTAATCGCTTGCAGGAAACCATCTTGCGTACCTGATGCTTCAATAACAGCATCAAATTTGGCGTGATATCTATTGGATTCGTAGTTTGTTACGATTTTTATCGCAGAACAAGATTTCAGCTGGTCAGTTCTTTCTGGATGCCTTCCGAACAGAGTAAAGTCAAATATTGTGTTAGATTGTAAGACCTGAGCGATGAGTAGTCCTAGTTTACCGTCACCAATGATCGCAATTTTGTCTTCAGGATTCAGATGTACCTGCTGTACAATACGAATCGCGGCGGCTAACGGTTCTGTAAAAACCGCCTGCTCATTAGAAATTGATTCAGGGACAACATGAAGATTTTCTGCTGGAAGTGTGATATATTCTGCGAATACACCGTTCTTGTTCAGGATGCCAAGCACGGAACGTGCAGGACAGTGTTCCTTATTGCCGGAGCGGCACCATGAACAGGCACCGCATCCAATATTAATTTCCCCAACAACACGCTTACCCATTAACTTTGGGTCAGAAGAGGTAATGATTTGCCCGACAAATTCGTGACCGGGTACACCATTAAATCCCATGTATCCCCGCAGCAACTCAATGTCCGTATTGCATATACCCGCGCATAGAATTTTTATAAGGCATTCATTCTGAGCCGGGATAGGCTTGTCAATATTAGCTAGCCGGAGTTTTCCGTCAGATAAAACAAGCGCTCGCATTGAACTCAGTTACTTTTTATAAACCTGATTAGGGTCAAAAACTCTTTCGCCAATAACCTGTTCAGTTCCATCTTCCAGCACTTGTGTAAAAAAACATGAACGATATCCTTCGTGACAGGCGGCTCCGCCATGCTGGATGACTTTGACAAGAATGGTATCAATGTCACAGTCATAAAATAAACCCTTTACTTCCTGAATGTTGCCGGAAGATTCACCTTTAATCCAGAATTTCTGGCGAGACCTGCTCCAGAAAGTGGCTCTTTTAGAGTCAAGCGTTGCCTGCAATGAAGCTTTGTTCATGTAGGCAAGCATAAGAACCTCTCCGTCATTATAATCCTGCACTATGGCGGGTACAAGGCCGTTAGCGTCATATTTTACTTTGTCTACAAAACTCATAACCGTATTGTAACTCCTTTTGATAATAAATATTCTTTACATTGGCGAATAGAAAGTTCTTTATAATGAAATATTGATGCGGCAAGTACAGCGTCAGCCTTACCGTCAACCAGTGCGTCATATAAGTGAGCTAGTTCACCGGCTCCCCCCGATGCGATAACCGGAATATTAACCGACTCAGATATCTGGCGGGTAATGTCTATGTCATACCCGTTTTTTGTCCCGTCTGTTTCCATGCTTGTCAGCAGTATTTCTCCAGCTCCGGCTTTTTCAACACGTTTTGCCCATGAGATTGCTTCAATACCGGTTGGAGTTCTTCCGCCATGAATAAACACTTCGTAATGGTCGCCTGACAATTTGACGTCGATTGCGACAACGATACATTGAGAACCGAACTTTTTTGCTGATTTTCGGACGAAATCAATATTTTGTACTGCGGCAGTATTTATGGATACTTTATCCGCGCCGGCATTCAGAAGGTTGCGGATATCTTCCATTTTGTTGATACCACCGCCGACTGTGAGCGGAATAAAAATTTTCGCGGCGGTTTTTTCAACAACGTCGATGATGATATCTCGTTTTTCCGCAGATGCGGTAATATCAAGAAAAACGAGCTCATCGGCTCCCATTTCATCATACCGGCATGCCGCTTCGACAGGGTCACCGGCATCGACGAGATTAAGGAAGTTTACGCCTTTAACTACACGTCCCTGATTAACGTCAAGGCAGGGGATTATACGTTTTGCCAGCATTCTATCACCTCTTGCAGATTAATATCGCCCGTATATAAGGCTTTTCCGATAATGGCGCCGGTCAGCCGTTTGTTTCCAATTTGCGCGAGAGCATTTAGATCTGTCTTATTACTGATTCCGCCGGAAGCGATAACTGAAATCTTAACTGCCTGAAGCACTTCTTTAAGGCTCTTGATATTTGGTCCGGCCATCATTCCGTCGCAGGCGATATCAGTAAAAATAATTTCTTTTATGCCCAGTGTTTCCATAGAACGGGCAAGTTCAACAGCACTGATATCAGTGGTTTCAACCCATCCTTTAATAGCGACCATGCCGTCTTTGGCATCAATCCCGGCGATAAACATATCTCCATATATTGAGATACATTGTTTGACAAAATCATGCGACTGATAGACTTTTGTTCCCAGTATGATGCGGTCGACACCAGTTCCAATCATGAGGTCAATATCTTGTGTTGTACGTATTCCGCCGCCGAACTCGATAATCCCGTCAAAAACATGTCGTATCTGTTCCACTGCTGAGGCGTTCTTGGGTGTTCCTTCAAAGGCGCCTTCCAAGTCGACTACATGTAACCGTTGTGCACCAGCGTCTTGCCAGCGTTTTGCAACTTCAGCGGGGCTGTCGCTGAACACGGTTTGCTTGTCAGCGCGCCCTTGCGTGAGGCGTACACATTTTCCATCCCGTAAATCAATCGCAGGAATTATGATCATGAATCGAGTCCTTTATCTTATCCGTATAGCTCTGTGTAGTTTTTGAGAATCTGTAAACCGGCGTTCTGACTTTTTTCAGGGTGAAACTGGACAGAATACAACAGTGACCCATCCCAGATCATTGATGTGAAATTTACGCCATAATCCGTACGAGTTGCAACTATTCTTGAATCAAGAGGTTCAGTGTAATAGGAATGTACAAAATAAAACATTTCGCCGTCTTCCACTCCGCGTAGTAAAGGGCATTTTTTACGATAAATCTTGATTTGATTCCAGCCCATGTGAGGCACTTTCAGGTCTGAAGGAAACCGTCTGACGGTACCGGGAAAGATACCTAACCCGGGAATTTTTTTACGGCTTTCTTCATGCGCCTCAAATAAAATCTGATGTCCGAGACAAATCCCTAAATATGGTTTACCATGAAATATATGGCGGTTAATAGCTTCATCAAGATTTGCTTTGCCAAGTGTTGTCATACAATCGTCAAACGCGCCGACACCCGGTACGACGAGTGCGGTCGCTTTGTCGACAGCTTTTGCTGTGGAAACAACTTCCACCTCTGCACCGACATGCTCAAACGCCTTGACGACGCTTCGTAAGTTTCCCATACCATAATCGACAACAGTAATCATAAAACACCTTTTGTTGAGGGAATTTTTCCTTCCAGACGGGTATCAAGCGAACAAGCCTGATCCATGGCTCGAGCAAAACTCTTAAACATGGATTCTATTATATGATGGGTATTGACTCCATGTAAATACCGGACATGAATATTCATTTTACATGAGATGGCAAACCCGCGCAGGAATTCTTCAAATAACTGCATAGGGATATCTTTAATACAACGATCAGCCTCAGGGATATTATATACCACAAACGGCCGGCCGCCGAGGTCAACCGCGACTTCAACGCGGGCTTCATCCATTGGAACAGAAGCGATCCCGTAGCGAACGATACCTTTCCTGTCTCCAAGGGCTTTATTAAAGGCATCGCCAAGAGCGATTCCGGTATCTTCAACAGTATGGTGATAATCCACATCCACATCTCCAACAGCTTTAACGGTAAGGGTAAATAAGCCGTGCTTTGTAAAGAGTTCTAGCATGTGATCAAAAAAAGGTATACCCGTAGAAATTGTATAATCACCTGTCCCGTCAATTTGGACATGAGCTTTTATATTGGTTTCTTTGGTTACCCGTGCTATATCTGCTTGCCGTGCTGTCATATGTACCTCTTATAATAACTCTTTTAGCGTACTGATTAATATATCCATATCTTCCTGCATACCAATAGTGATACGCAAATATTCCTTCACTCTGCACTGATTGAAAAAGCGGACAAGGATTTTTCTGTTTAGCAACGCTTCATATAAGTATTCTGCGTCAACACCTGGCGGTTTGACAAACAAAAAATTCGTTTGTGATGGCAAAACATGAAAATTCATTGATCTCAGGCGTTGAGCTGTATTGTCTCTTACATGCTTGATATATGAACACCGTTTTTTGATCTCCGCTAAATCCCTGATTGAGGCTGTAGCGGCTATCTCACTGATTCTGTCAAGGTTATATGAATCTTTCACTTTCATGACGCCTGCTATAACCGAAGGCTTGGCAACTGCATAGCCGATACGCATTCCAGCCAATGAAAAAGATTTTGAAAAGGTTCTCGTGACAACGATATTGTTATATTTCTCGACAAGGTCGATACAGGATTGTTCTGCGAAATCGACATATGCCTCATCTATCACCAGTAATCCACCTATTGATTCTGCAAGCCGGATAATGGTTTGTTTATCAATATAATTACCGGCGGGAACATTTGGATTCGGCAGGTAACATAATCGTGCTTTTACACCAAACGCTTTGTCCGGTATATTAAACGACTCGTCGAGCTCTATCTCGGTGATAGTCGCGTCATTCGCGTAAGCGAGTACGTCATATAAACTGTATGTCGGATAAAATAAAAGCACATTATCACCCGGTGCAACACAGGCGCGCATTATCATAGCCAAAACTTCGTCAGAACCATTACCAACAATAATTTGTTCTCTTTTCAATGAGTATGTGAATGCCAGAGTATCACGCAGTGTGTCGGATGTTGGATTCGGATATAGTCTGAGTGAAGTGTTCACGCCCTCACGAACCGCATTTAAAACCGTATTCGACGGGGGAAAAGGATTCTCATTGGTATTTAATTTAATGATATCAGGGTCATTTAGTTGTAATCCCGGAACATACGGGGACATGTCCTGAATATTTTGACGAAAAAAATTCACTTTTTACTCCTTGCAACGTTTTACTGCGGATGCGCTGTGAGCATCCAAACCTTCGCATAAAGCAATGGTACTGATATGGGTTATTTCGCTTTTTAGTTTTTCCTCGCTATAGTGTATCACGCTCATCTTGCGTTGGAAATGATAAACTGAAAGGCCTGAAAAAAAGCGCGCTTTTCCACCGGTAGGGAGCACATGGCTGGGGCCTGCTACATAATCGCCAACGGCTTCCGGGGTAAAATCACCGAGAAAAATGACACCAGCATTCGTTATTTTATCAACAATGGTTTCGGGGTTTTTTAACATTATTTCAAGATGTTCCGGCGCGATGGCATTCGTAAGTTCAATCATATCGTATATGGAATCGACCTCAATAATGATCAACCCTTCTTTCATAGAAACTGAGAGTATATCTCCGCGTGACAGTTGTTCGCATTCTTCAACAAGCGCGTTTTTCAGACTCTGTGTAAATTCGGAACTAATAGAAATACAAATGGCTTTACTGTCTTTTCCATGTTCAAGCTGTGAAAGCAAATCAAGAGCTGCATAACGCGGATTAGTGGTGTTGTCTGCCAGTACCAGCACTTCGCTTGGGCCTGCTACCATATCAATGGCGACTGTACCGAATAGCTGGCGCTTTGCTTCAGTGACATACGGATTGCCCGGTCCGACAATGATGTCTACCTGCGGAATTGATTCCGTACCAAACGCAAGAGCGGCGATAGCCTGAGCGCCGCCCATTTTAAAAACGCCAGCTACTGAACAGAGCTCACAAGCGGCGAGAATGCCGGGATCAATATTTCCATCTTTACGGGGCGGTGTTGAGACATAAATTTCTTTAACTCCTGCGACCTGTGCGGGGAGCACGGACATAAGCACGCTTGACACCAGTGGAGCCGTCCCCCCGGGGACATAAATACCGGCCTTTTTCAGAGGCACACTCCGTTCTTTAATATAAGAGTTATCCGCTAATTCAAGTGTCCAGTCGTGGCGCTTTTGTTTTTCATGGTATGCGATGATATTGTCTTTTGCAGACTTCAGTGCGTTCACTAATTTTGGATCAATAGATTTTAAAGCGACTTTCCATTCTTTTTGCGAAACATCCAGCGCGGATCCTTTTAAATTAACTTTATCGAATTTAGTCGTGAACTCCCGAACGGCATGGTCACCGTTAATCTTGACTGCTTCAATAATGCCGGCAACGGACGAAGAGATTTCCTGCTCAAGGGTTTCATTATGTAAAAAATTCAGGATTTCCTCATGTGTTGGATTTCGAAAATAGTTCATTTATTATGACCTCAAATCATTCCGATAGACAGCTTTTTTGTTTTTATAAAATCTTCAATATCTGTTTGTAACCCATTTAAAGCCTCACTTAGTTCATCAGGCCCGATTGACTGCTGATCAAGCTGTGACTGTATTGACTGAATTTTTCTGCAAACATCTTCTGAAAAAACTATATCATTTTCTACGAATTCTTTTAATTTTTCGGATGCCTGATTGAAATCATCAGCCAGTTCATTCAGCATATCATTTTTCCGAAGGTATGTCCGCACAGAAAAATTGCCTTCTTTAATGCTTGATAAGTGTTTCTTGAATCGATAAATAGGTCCGGCGACTTTATGTGTGGAGAAAATGCCTATGTACGTTATGATAAGGGTAGCTATACCCATGCCGATTACTGAAATAAGGACAGTAATGGTATCTACCGATTTAAATTTACCTGCCAGTTCGGGTTTGTTGTCGATCAGCTCAAGAAGCATATTGGTTGTGGTTGTTGAATTAGAATGGACAGTATAGATCAACAAGGCTGAGTAGGCAATAATCAGTACCACAACCATTATAGTATATCTAATTTGAAGTGGTTTATCGATAAGGATCTTTCGACGTCTATTCCGGACGTTGTTTTGACTGTCAGGCATATTTTTGCCTCCTATTTATCCTGCTTGTTCAGCGTTGAATATAATGTTTGAATCGCATCATCAAGTTTTGATATATCGGGAGCTCCAGCTTGTGCCATATCCGGCCGACCTCCGCCATTACCTCCGGCGATCTGAGCCATGCCCTTTACAAGATTACCTGCGTTATATCCTTTTTGAACAAGGTCTTTTGTTATCATAACCAGAAAAACCAGCGCATTATTATTCTGAGACGCAAGAGCAATTATGCCGCTTGCTATTTTGCTT
>QZJZ01000096.1 GCA_003599815.1 Candidatus Auribacter fodinae | reverse complement strand
TATTGTAGAATAGTATTTGTTTATTTTTCACTTTTATTTATATTATAAAAAAAGCAAAATAACTTACCTAATTTTTTATTTCTTTTCCCAGGTGAATATGATTGTAAATAGTTTTGCAAATGGAATTCATGCGATCGCAAAGCCAACAGGATCAGTCTGTAATCTTAAGTGCGACTACTGTTTTTATCTTGAAAAAAGAAATTTATACCCAACAATAAATAATTTTCAGATGTCCGACGAAGTCCTCAGTGCTTATATTGATAAATATGTCAACTCACAACCTACACCGGAAGTCGAGTTTGTCTGGCAAGGAGGCGAGCCGACTTTATTAGGAATCGATTTTTTTCGCAAAGTCGTTGATTACCAGAAACCTTACCGAACCTTAAAGAAAATTAAGAATTCTTTGCAGACGAACGGGACTCTTCTTACAGATAAGTGGTGTGCATTCCTTAAAACCAACAATTTCTTAGTCGGTTTGAGTATAGATGGTCCAAAGGAAATTCATGACCGTTACCGCCACAGCCATGACGGGGGTTCGCGTTTTAAATCTGTTATGAAAAGCCTTCGACTGCTTCAGAAGCATAAGGTCGATTTTAACGTGATGGCCTGTGTTGCTAAAGAAACTGCATACCGGCCGCTTGATGTTTATCATTTTTTCAAACAGGAGGGCGTTGAGTTTATTCAATTTACTCCGATCATCGAACGCGTCCCTGACCAGAAAGCGGTCAGTTATGGATTGAACCTTGCCATGCCTGCGCTCCTCGATACCGAGGAACCGAATAAGCGAGTTACGCACTGGACGGTAGAACCAGAGAAATACGCTGATTTTCTCATTGCCATTTTCGATGAATGGGTCCGGCATGATGTGGGGAAAATCTTTATCATGAATTTTGAGTGGGCGCTCAATGCGGCCATCGGAAATGGTTCTCCGGTTTGTATTTTCTCACAATCTTGTGGCAGGGCTGTAGCCGTAGAGCAAAACGGCGATGTATATGCCTGCGATCATTATGTTTATCCAGAATATCGTTTAGGAAATATCCTGTATGATGATCTCGGCTTAATGGTTGATGCATCATTCAATTCTGGATTTGGCCGCCATAAAGAAAATACACTTCCGCACATGTGCAAAGGATGTGATGTCCTGCGCGCCTGCTGGGGTGGATGTCCGAAACATCGTTTTGCCCAAACAGATTATGGCGAACCGGGAGTCCATTATCTTTGTGCAAGTTATAAAAAATTTTTTAAATATATCAGCAAATATCTGGAAGCAATAATTGAACTCATGAGTAGCGGGCGTCCAGCTTCGGACATTATGAAAGCGGTAAAAATTACTGACAACATTGATCTTACAAATATTAAAAATACAAAGGAGGTAAGATGAGAAGAAAATTGGAAAAAGGATTAAATATTGCATCCAGTATGGGATTGTGTCTGGCTACCATTATGGGCCAGAAGGTAACTCTTGCTGGCGAAATTGACCGGAAGCAGCTTCCAATTAAGGAACCGAAACAGCCTCATTCAAAAATATTGGATGTCCGAGACGCTACACCTCCACCGCAGTTTCAGGTTAAAGCACCCGAAGTCGCTCCTAACGTGCTTATTATTCTTCTTGATGACATGGGATTTGGTCAACCGAGCGTCTTTGGAGGGCCTATTCACATGCCTAACGCAGATCGTTTGGCTCAAAACGGTCTTATTTACAACCATTTTCATACGACGTCCCTTAGCTCACCGACGCGCATGGCTCTTCTGACAGGGCGTAACCATCATACCTGTAATACCGGTTCTATAATGGAGACTGCGACATCTTTCCCCGGTAACACTGGGAAACGACCGGAAAGTGTGGCTCCATTGGCTATGACTCTGCGTTATAATGGATATTCGACAGCCCAATTTGGGAAAAATCATGAAACAGCACCTTGGGAAGTTAGTCCTTCCGGTCCGACAGACCGCTGGCCGACCCGATGTGGTTTTGACAAATTCTATGGTTTTATGGGCGGAGAAACGAATCAGTGGGCGCCTTCGGTTTTTGAGGATATGACCAAGATCGAACTACCGAATGATCCGAACTATCACTTTATGACAGATATGACTGATCAGGCTATTAAGTGGGTGCAGTCGCAAAAATCGCTTACGCCTCAAAAACCTTTCTTTATATACTTTGCTCCGGGAGCGACACACGCGCCTCACCATGTCCCAAAGGAATGGATTGCTAGGTATAAAGGAAAATTTGACATGGGATGGGATAAATTGCGCGAAGAAACATTTGCGCGTCAAAAAAAATTGGGCATAATTCCACAGGATACAAAGTTAGCGCCAAAACCTGCAGGTATAAAAGATTGGGATCAACTAAAAGCTGATGAGAAAAAACTTTTTGCCCGTCAGATGGAAGTTTTTGCTGCGTATGCTGAATATGCTGACCATGAAATTGGCCGGCTTCTTAAAAGATTAGAAGATATGGGGCAAATGGAGAATACGCTTGTTTTTTACATTCTCGGAGATAATGGTGCGAGCGCTGAAGGCGGTGCAAACGGTCTTTTCAATGAGACGTCATATTTTAATATGGTTCCTGAATCTGTTGAAGATATGCTAAAACGTATTGATGACCTTGGCGGGCCATTTTCTAACAATCACTTTGCTGCAGGATGGGCTGTTGCTGGCAGTGCACCTTTTATGTGGACAAAACAGGTCGCGTCAAACTATGGCGGAACAAGAAACGGAATGATTGTTCATTGGCCTAAATATATAAAGAACAAAGGTTCTATACGTCAACAATGGCACCATGTTATTGATATTGCTCCTACAATACTTGAAGCCGCAGGCCTGCCGCAACCGAAAATGGTTAACGGTATTGTTCAGACACCTATTGAAGGAGTGAGCATGCTTTATTCGTTTAATGATGCAGGGGCTAAAAATCGCCATATTACCCAGTATTTCGAGATGTTCGGCAACAGAGCTATATATCACGATGGATGGTTTGCAGGCACTGTTCATAGAGCACCATGGGATTATAAACCAAGAGCTACTCTATCTAATGATACATGGGAACTTTATGATACACGCAATGACTTCAGTTTAACGAATGACCTGGCTTCGCAAAATCCCAAAAAACTTAAAGAAATGCAAAAACTATTCATGAAAGAAGCGGAAAAGTATTTAGTCCTTCCAATTGATGATCGTTCTGTCGAACGTATAAATCCAGCAACTGCCGGCAGGCCTGATCTTATGGCAGGCAGGACTTCGTTGACGGTCTATGATGGAATGATAGGACTTTCTGAGAATGTGTTTATCAATATAAAAAACCGTTCTCACAATATAGATGCTGATCTCGAAATACCTACAGGTGGAGCGAATGGGGTTATTATTGCCCAGGCTGGCCGATTCGGTGGATGGAGCCTTTATGTAAAAGAAGGAAAACCTGTCTATAGTTATAATTGGCTCGGAAAAGAATACTACACGATTACCGGAACTGATACTTTGCCATCAGGTAAAGTTAATCTTCGCTTTGAATTTGATTATGATGGCAGTGGGCATTCTAAAGGCGGCATCGGTAAAATTTTTGTAAACGACAAAAAAGTTTCCGAAGGTCGTATTGATAAAACTCAGGGTTTTATGTTTTCAGCTGATGACGGGACTGATGTTGGTCAGGACGGAGAAACACCGGTGGTTCAAACGTATGGAATCGCTCCACCATATAAGTTTACCGGTGAGATTAATAAGGTTGTAATTAATTTAAAATAGTTAACCAACTGAATATATATACTCCCCGCTTTACTGGCGGGGAGTTATATACAGTAAGTACTAAAAAATGAGGTTCAAAAGATATGGTACGGAAATTTGCCAATTTTATAACAAATATTTTAATTTTAATTTTTTGTCTTTGCACCGCTGTATCAGCTGGAGAACAGGGTCATTACTCGCCTATGCCTATGGGGCTTAGAGACTGTGTTATGCCTCCTAAAGGTTTATATTTACTCGCTTTCGACATGTATTATTCGAGCGACACTTTTAAAGACTCAAGTGGCAAGACAGTGGATTCACTCTCCGTTTCTAACAGTACAACACGACATATCAGCTTACCCGGCAGATCATTACCAGTAACCATTACTGGCAATCTTACCGTTGACATAGACACTGATCTTGACCTGTTTACTCAATTAGTGGCATTGACATGGGTTCCGGATATTAAGATATTAGGTGCCGATTATGCATTCCTCATACTCCCTTCATGGGGATATATGCGTGTTGATCTGGAAGCAACTGCCAACGCTGAAGCTACTATTTCGGTCGGAAGGATTAGCAGAACGGTGAGCCCAAATCGTTCTGTTAAAGTAGAAGATCACATCACTGGTTTTGGCGATTTATATGTTCAGCCTATTTGGCTTGACTGGCGTGGCAAGTATTCTGATTTAGGAATTAGTTACGGTGTCTATTGCCCGACCGGCTCGTACGATAAGGATAACATCGCTAATATAGGGTATGGTTTCTTAACTCAACAGGTACAGATGAGTGGGTATTACTATCCATTTGAAAATAAAGCAACAGCTTTTATGATAAGGCCTACGTATGAATGGCATAGCAAAAAAATTGATAAAAATGTGCAACCCGGTCAAAACATTACGCTCGAATATGGCGTCTCACAATATATCCATCCACGAATTGAAATAGCCGCTAATGGGTATCACCAGTGGCAGGTAAGTGATGATCATGGATCAGAAGCTGTTAATACTGATGTTTCAGACCGTGTAAATGGTTTTGGCACCCAAATTACCTGCTGGCTTATAGAACACAAGTGCGCAATTACTGGTAAATTTAATAAAGAGTATTCCGCGAAAGATCGTTTTGAGGGAATCGCGTGGTTGCTTAATGTAACTTGGATTTTTTAACGAATGATCCTGCATTATTAAAAACACCGTCTCGTTAAAAGAATACAATTAAGATTTGGTATTCTGAATTGTACTTTTACCCTCTATGGATGATATTGCTGTCTTCTGTTCTCATTGTTTTAATTTCCATAGAATATGGAGTATTAATTGCGCCAATGAAGAAAGATCTGTAATTGATCTGCACTCTGCTCATATCACAGTTGGGATGTATACCACTCCCGCAAATCTCTGCTTAATTCTTTTTATAACGATAATTTTTAAAAAACTATGTAAAAAATAGGCGTTAAAATAATCAGAAAAAAAAGAATAGCGGCGCAGGGACTTGAACCCCGGACACGCGGATTATGATTCCGCTGCTCTAACCAGCTGAGCTACGCCGCCATAACGAAAAATACAGCCTCAAGAACAGAGACTGTAGAATGTAAAAATGGTAGCGGGGGTTGGATTTGAACCAACGACCTCCGGGTTATGAGCCCGACGAGCTACCAAGCTGCTCCACCCCGCGTTAAGCAGTGACTATTAAAGAATAATTAAGGCTCCCTGTCAATATCTTTTTTATCTTTTTTCCAGAATACCTGCGTAGAGCGTATTGCCTGTAATCTCAATTATTTAAAAAACGATGTTTTGCCGATTTCTTATCCATGTTTGATATCCGGCTATTTTGATATGATATCCATAATGTATTCTCTATCATATTTTTATAAAATATTTCAACGCATTTCCGACAATTAATCAGAGCCCTGGCGGCTTAATCACCTTTTCATTATTATCAATGATAGTTCAGGACGCTTGTTTTATAATGATTATAAGCACCTTACGCGAGCGTATACCTAATTGACAGCACCGTTATAATTCGGTATAATTATGGTATCTGAAAAAGAATGTTTTCTCTCGATAATAATACAGCTTTATTTTGACACATATAATTTTAACGAAAGGTGACACAATGAATCTCTTTTCCGGATCCCAGAGAAAGATGTGGCTGCGATGTCTGGCATTGTTTGTCTGTCAGTCACTTGTGTTAAGCCCTAACTATTTACAGGCACAGCCCGATGATCAGGTCAGGGTCAATAGGCGGTACGGGCGTGTCGTTAATTCCTATGTGAATGACCAGTCGGATGTTAAGATCATTCACATTCAGGATGCCCATTGCATTGAAGAGGCTCAGCTTAACATTGCCAGCATGTTACGTGACCTGAGCCGCGATTATAATATACAACTGATTGGACTCGAAGGGGCATCTGGCGGGCTGGATACTCAGCGCCTGCGGAATTACCCGGATAAAGCCGCGCTTAAAGAAGTGTCCGAATATTTTATTAAATCCGGTAAATTAAGCGGAGCTGAATATTATTCAATCAACAATGAAAACGCTGATAACCTGCTCGGAATCGAAGATAAAGACTTATATACCGAAAATTTTTCCAAACTGCTCAACTGCCTGCCTGTCCGTGAAACTGCCCTTTCGTATTTTAATATAGTTCAGAATGACCTGATCCTTATTCAGGAAAAGTTTTTATCCAAAGAACTGCTTGAATTTAATAAAATAGTCAGCCAGTACAGAGAAGTAGAGAATAATTTTGTTGATTATTGTGTACTGCTTGAACAATATTGCGGGCGACTTGATCTTTCTATAGATAATTTTGAGAATTTCACCAAATTTTTAGACACAACAAAATTGGAACAGACGATCCAGTTTAACCTCGTGAATAACGAAAAAAGCGCTGTTCTCGATAAATTAAGCCAGTTGCTCGCCAAAGAAGAACTCTCCATATTGCTCCAGAAAAACCTCTTTTTCAGAATAAACAAAATCAGTTCACGAGAATATTACGATTATATCGCGGAACAGGCGAAAAACGCTGGTGTTGAACTGGCAGAATACCCGAATTTCGTTGCTTACACTGAGTATTTATCCAGTTATGACGCGATTAACCAGAAAAAATTGTTTTCTGAAACTGACGATATAGCGGCGTTGATCCGCACCGGGTTGAGCGTCAGTGAAGATGACAAGGTCATATCCAAACTTATCCAGTCGTCAAAACTGCTTGCTAAATATACCACATTACAGCTTTCCACAGATGAACTGAAACGTTTCGAAAAAGAAGTATCCATGTCGTTTGATGAGTTTAATTCAGCGGTCAATGGATATCTCCGCAAAATGAACGTATCTGAGTATGAGACTGCTATGGTTCAGCAGGTCTCTGACGGATTTTCTCAACTGGATGAGTTTTATGAAATAGCCCGTAAACGTGATCTTGCCATGGTTGACCGCCTCCTTGCTGAAATGGACCTTGAAGGGATCAATACAGCCGTCCTGATCGCCGGTGGTTTTCATACCGAAGGAGTACTGGCCGAATTGAGGGAGCGCGGCATTAGCTACGATGTGGTCATCCCTGAAATTACCAGAGAACAGGAAAATAATCCGTACTTTAATCTTATTTCAAATTTACAGAGCGATTTTGAGCAGTTTCTTGCGAGCAATACCTTGCAGCTTCCTCTGCGTACAGCGAATCTTGATCTGCTGAACAGGAATGATCAAGTTGTTTTCATGAAGGAAGTAGATGTCCTGCTGACCCTTTTATCCGCAGATCAAAGAATTGCGCGCGCTATGACTGAAGCGGAAATGATAGAGCATATCAACGCGATCCTGAGCCAGTACGATAACAAATTCGACGTGAAAATATTGGGTCGAGTACGCATTCCCGGCGCAGACGGGTATCGCGGTTACCTTCTGAGGGTTGACGGGCGCGATTTCACGTTTAAAGTGCAGGATCCATATCAGCTTCCTTCTGCTGATATTCCGCAAATGGCTGTCGCGCTGGATGATAAAGTTATCACCGCGTTGCACGGCGACAGTTTCAGCGCTATGTTGTCACAGCGTGCTCAGGACGGTAAAGCGGACATGGATTCATACTCGGTGGCGTTATCCTCAGAATATCGTCATCGCCTTGCCATTTCTATTATGGAAGACCTGCTCAAGACTTTGTTTGAAATGGGAGAACTGGCTGACAGCGATATTCAGGAAAAAGTTGCAGAACTAGGACTGGATGTAACCCCTGAAATTCATAAATTGATGAACTACTTTGTTGCCAGCGGATTAGTGAAGTTGACACATCAGGGAGAAGATATTTCCGCAAAATTTGACGGCGGGCGTATTGATTTGCCGGAAGGTTTCGCGTATGTATGGTACTCGCCGAATGCAACGCGCAACATCACGTGGATGCGCGACATATTTGACATGGCAAGCGGTGTTATCGGCCGTGTCTTGACAAACAATGAGATACGTTTTACGCCTGATTTCATCACGCCGCAGAATCAGGCGGCGACCGGAAACATAAAATTGTTTTATTTTGAAGCCGGTATGCCTATGGATATTCAATACAGGGTGCTGGCTGAATTGTATGCCGGCCGCAATAACCTGTTCCGCAAGGATAAACCCGGTGTTGTTGAATTTCAGGCATTAAACGGCGACGTGTATGAAATCCGTGTTGTCTATCGTGACGAAGACGGCGGTTATTTCTTCCGTGCTGGATTGAAAGATGCTCAGGCTCAGCGTATCGCACAGCGGGTTCTGCCGGGTAGGGCGTTTATAGAATCGCCTGTAGTGTCGCTTAAAAACAAAGGTATTCAGATTTCGTCACAACGCCCGTTTGAAAACGCGGTAGTTGGCGTGCCAAAATTCTATATTGATACTAATCCGGCTACTGGCGAGCGTTTTCTTAATGCCGCGATTCTTGAGGTAGATAAAACTTCCAGAACTGTACGCGGCTTGCTAAGCGAGCTTTCTATCAAACAGCCTGTTAACGAAAGAGTGAATGTCACAGTCGCTTTTAAACAGGTTCTTGCTCAATTGCTGAAATCGGCAGCTGAACGGCAAATTGGCATGCTTCCGCCGTTGATCGATGCGCAGTTGCGTGAACTGCTCACGCAGGGTGGGCTCGATTTAAGCCTGCTCGAGATTGCGATCGAGTATCCTGAAACCAATGTTGCTTCCGTACTGCTTAACGCTGATGGAACCATAACTGCAGATCGTTTTGTAGCTGAAATAGCTATGGAACCGCAGGCTGTCGCAGACACGATATCAATCGCCTATGATCTGTTAGGCAAGGCTGAAGTGGATGCGATCATTGCAGAAAAGGGACAGACCGGTGCTATCGAAGCGTTTTATGAAGCCGCGTTGCCGAAAGCCCAGAATGCTCTTAATACCATATTGGCTCAGTATGGTTTATCCGGCAGAAAAGTTGAACTTGATATAACACTGTCACCCGGTATGCTTGCTGAAGCGCATCTTACAGAATTAGATTCTTTTAAAGTAGTTATTAACGCTCATGCATTTCGCTCTCCGGGGTTGTTGTATGCTCAGCTCGAACATGAAATACGTCATCATTTTGTGAAAGAAGAGGCAAAAGCGGTGTTGGTGTCACTGATAACCGCGAACCTTCGTTCAGTGTATCCGTCTGAAACAGACATTAACCAGTTAGTGGAGCTGGCGTCCACTGAACTGACACCGGCTATGGTGGATTTTATTACTGAGTTATATATATCCGCCAAAGAATTAGACCGTTACGACCAATTCGGATTGGATCCTGATCTTGGTGTCGCTACGGTGGAAACCCTGCGCTCTGATTTCAACCCGCTGGATCCAAAAGGCGAATTTGTCTCTTTACTTGAATTAACAGGTGACGAACGTTTTGCTCTTTTACGTAACATAGTGGCAAATAGATTTTTTGCTGATGAAGAATCTGCTTTACCGGAAAATTCATTGATTCAAAACGCTTTGATTGAGATTGAACGCCGTTTTTCCCGTTCAGGAATTAATGGCGACTATCAACTAATCTATGACCAGAAAGGCAATTTTTCTGTCTGGTCAGATCAACAGGAACAGGCCAGTCAGGACGCAATTCAAAAATTGATTGGTGCGAACGTGCCGTTCCCGGCGACTGTAAAGATGTCCCCTGAAGTTTCTTTTGCTGAACGAGTTTCCATCGGTTCCGATGTGACCATTCTTGGCAGTAATATCTCAATCGGTAAACAAGCGGATATTGGAAAGGGTGTTAAAATTCTTTCGGATGGCGGCACGGTTACTATTCAGGATGGTGTTGTTCTTGAACCAGGAACAGTGATCGTTGCTCGTGCAGGGGATGTTATCACTATCGGGCCTGGAACGGTTATACAGCGTTCAAAACTGCAGGGCAGTGTTAATATTGGTGCGGGCGCGTTTATATCCAACTCAAATATTACGAATGCGAATATAGATTCTACTCCAGCCCGGAAAACATTTATACAGGGGAGCACCATCTGGGGGCAGACATCTGCTCAGAATGATCTGGTGGTTATAAAACCGGGTGTAACGGTAACCTACTCACAGTTGAAGAGCATAACCGCCAAGAAGAGCGTTAATCTTCTTCAGTACCCTCACGATATGTTTCGCGGAGTACTTGATCCTGCGAAATATGTTATAGCCCCTGTTCAGACCGTTGTTGACAGCGGTACAGTTATAGAAAAAGCCACTATTATTAATAGTACGCTGGGTACAAAGGTTAATGTCAGGGAAAATTCACATATCACCAATAGTATAATCAGTGATACCGCTGTTTCCCGAATCAATGCACAGATTGATCTGACTTTCATGGGTAAATCAACGGAAATCGGGTCAAAGGTTACGCGCAGTTATTTCGGCGACGGCGCCAAATCGGAGCATCAGGGGTCGGAACTCGAACATGTTATTATGCCGAATGAATATGTAATCGTCGATGAAAACGGCGCGTTTAAGAAAATTTTTGTTCCCAACACCACTAATATAGGTGCTGGAACTATATTGAAGAATAATACTGGTATTCCTGTTATTATGTATCATGGGTTTACTGGCATTAACTCGCACATTACCTCAACGACAGAGAATCCAACAATTATTCTTCCTTTTACCTTGACCAAAGGTACTACAAACGGTTTATTGCTACCTTATGCATACTCAGATACTCCGGATGTTGCTATTAATGGATGGATGTTGACCAGCTACGCAGGCGCGCTGGTTAATCACTATAAGAAAACTCAATCATCTGCGGCGGCTCTGGGATACAGCATGGATGATTTTGACCAGTTGTTTACCGGATCAATACGGCTGGCTGTCAAACTTATTGATGACCAAATTAATAACCTTAAAGCCGGTGTCCAGACAGAACCGGTCACAAAACAGATTTCCGCTCTGGAAAAATCCAGAATTACATTGTTATCTCAATTGCTCAGCGGCGGATGGGATATGCAAAACGGCAATTTTATTAATGGAATGTTGAGCTGGCGTCCGGGCGATAAATGGACGACTGACCTTATCGATGAATTCCAGCAGTTTTCAGCTGATGACCTGAATGAATTCGGTCAGTTGTATCAGTTCTTGCAGAACAACCTTCAGGTACCTGATAATTATCGTGTTCAGGTGTTCGATGGTGTTGCGGAAATGGGTACGGATGGTATCCGCGGCGTTGCTGAGAATATTCAGGCTATCGACAGCAAACACGTGACCCCGTCTTTGGGATACAGGCTTGGACTCGTAGCCGCATTGTATGCCGCGTATAACGGCAAAGACAGTGTTTTTGTTGGCGGTGATACTCGTCCGAGCAGGGAATATCTTATACCCGCTGTTGTCATGGGTGCGACCCAGATGGGTATGAAGGTCAAACATGAACAACTGTTTAACGATCATACTCCCGGCGCTCAGTACAAAGTTCTGCATGATGAATCTCTTGGAGGCGGCGTGGTTGTGACCGCTTCACATAACCCTCATTATGATAATGGATTTAAAATGCTTGATATCAATGGCAGTAAAGTTCCTGCGTTGTGGGAAAGGATTGCCAATCAGGTGGTTAACTCAAGGAATCTGCCGCATACTTTGGCATTAATAATTCGTGAACTCGGCGGGCGTGAAAAATTTTCTTCATTGCTCGATAATCTTGCTGGTCAGCAGGTTGGCCAACAGGAATGGTGGGATGAATCACTAGACAACCAGTATGTTGATGAGATTATTTCCGCAATGAAAGTTCTTTTGCCCCCGTCGGAAACGAAGAGGGTTTTCAAAATTGACACTGCCAGCGGCGCCGGCGTACGCCTATTGCAGGTACTGCAAAAAAGGCAGAGCGAACTTCCTAATGTACAATTTGAACTGCTTAATACTGAAGGAACAATTAATGACCGCGTTGGTGCTGAGTATATTCATAAGTCTCTTAGCAAAGATATAGCTTCCGGCAAAGGCCTGCCTCAATGGATACAGGATCGAATCGGAGAGGTGATTGGTACTCTTGATGGTGATGCGGATCGTAACCTGCTCTTTCGCGTAAATGAGGTTGGTGAACTGGAAGTGATTGATGGAGATAAATTTGCGGCTTTGAAAGTTGCCGTACTGCAAAAATATATTAAGGAAGCGGGGCTCGACGCGGATTTTCAAGTGGGGGTTGCTCAAACGGTTCTGGCGAATATGGGATCCAAAAAGTTTTTTGAGTCGCACAGCGTACCGGTAATGAAGACCAAAGTCGGAGATAAATATGTACGTGAAGCCGCAACGCAATGGGCGCTGGGTGATGGAAAAGATATGCCTGCCCATGGTGTTGGTGTGTATTATGAAGCGGCTGGCCACGGCTCAATGATTTTCTCTAATGAATTTATCGAGGCTGTGAAACAGGCTCCTGCGTCGCGGGCAAAAGATGTATTGCAGGCTATACTCGATATACAAAATATGGCAGGCGGTGACGGGATACGTAATCTTCTGCTGTTTTACGCATTGATGGAAATGGAAGGGCTGGATTTCGACAAGCTGAACGATCCTTCGTATTTATACCCTGAAGTTCCAAAAATTGAACTTGAAATGCGGGTGAAATACAAAAATAACGTTACCTCGGTTGATGACCTTGGCGAAGAATTAACCGCTCCAAGCGATCTTGTTGATTTCGTCAATCAAACACAACAGAGGCTTGGCGGGGACTATCGTATCATTGTCCGCGCGTCAGGTACATCGCCTAAAGTTCGTGTGCAAGTTGACGGGCCTGATAAGCATCTTCGTGAAGAAGCGGCATATCAGATTGCGCAGGCAATATATGACAGCCCCAACATCATTGGTGATACTAAGGAGACATCTCCTATTAATAAATACAACGCGATGCTTGATTATCAGCGTCAGCTGGAATTAAAACAGAAACAAGCTGATTTTCTAGCTCAGTATGGATCTGAAATCCGGGCTCAGGTCGAAGCAAAATTCACTGAAGATCCGCGTTATTCACCGCAGGAAGTGACCGGACGCGCAGAAGTCGGAACTGATGGAATACGCGGTAAAGCCTCTCCTGCATTGGTGTTGAATAAAAAAGAGATTACCCCGCCGATAGCGTATAGAATGGGTATTACCATTGCTTTAAAAGCGTTATCTGAAGGTAAGGATGTCGTTCATGTCGCAGGTGATACCCGACCGAGTACTCAGTATCTAATGGATGCTTTTATCGCAGGAGCACAGCAGATGGGTGTTCTTGTGGTGGAAGATGGGCTTAATCGTGTATCATCTACACCGCAGTTGCAGTTGTTTGTCCGTGTTGATGACCTTGCTGGCTCTGGTGGTATTATATCCGCTTCGCACAATCCGGCTGAAGATAATGGTATTAAGCTTGTTGATCAGACGGGCGGAAAAATTCCCGCTGAATGGGAGGACTTGACTAATCAGATGGTGAATTCGCAGAATCTTGCGGAAACTATATCTTCTATTATCGCGCGATTTGAAACGAATGGAGCGCCGGATAAAGCGAAAGTAGATGCCGCACTTGCATCGCTGGGTACAGTTAAACCGCTGATTGCTAATCCTGAAGCCCAAATGACAAATCTTGGAACAGAAAAATCCTATGTTGACCGTGTTGTTGATGCTATGCAGAAACTGGATAAACTCAGCGGTACGCCAAAGGGCGTAACGAACCCGTTTGTCATTGATACCGCCGCCGGTGCTGGAAGCATCACATTGCAGGAAATCGCAGATGTTATAAATGATATGCATAGCGCTGGCGAAATCAGTATTCAAATGAATTTGGTTAATACAGAAGGCGTCATTAATGAAGAAAAAGGCGCTGAATTTATACACAAAGAACTTGGCAAAGAACTTGCCGCCGGAAAACCGGCACCGGAATGGATACAGAATCTTGTCGGTGTTGATGTGGGTACTATTGACGGTGATGCAGATAGAAACCTCTTTTTCAGACTGAATCAGGATGGTTCGTTACAGGTAGTTGACGGTGATAAGTTTGCCGCGTTAAAAGCGATGGTGCTACAGAAATACATGGGCATTCTCGGGCTGGATCAGCAATTCAATGTCGGTGTT
Organism: Candidatus Auribacter fodinae; assembly: GCA_003599815.1. Lineage (GTDB taxonomy): Bacteria > Auribacterota > Auribacteria > Auribacterales > Auribacteraceae > Auribacter > Auribacter fodinae. Next base: position 51,826 of record QZJZ01000096.1, on the reverse strand, counting down.
GCTCAGACAGTGCTTGCCAACCTCGGTTCCAAAGGATTTTTCGAACGACGCGGCATAGAAGTAATGGAAACCGCTGTCGGTGATAAATACGTCCGCCAGGCGGCTCTTGATTGGGTAAAAGATAATGGTATAGCTATTTATTACGAAGCCGCCGGGCATGGATCCATCCTGTTTAGCGATGAATTTAAACAGGCGTTAGGAAAATCCGTTATAGATTCACCTGAAAAAGCCCGTGCCGCAGATATATTAAGCGCGGTCATCCAGCTTCAGAACGAAGCGGGTGGCGATGGTATCATGAACCTCCTTCTGTTTAAGATGCTGATGGTTGTTGAAGGGCTTGATTTCGATAAACTGATGGATGACAATTTCCTCTATCGTGATTTACCGAAAACCGAACTTGAACTGCGTGTTCATCATAAGGAAAATGTGACTTCAATCGAAGGGCTTGGCAAACAGCTCACGGGGCCTGCTGACCTTGTCGCATATGTTGACGAAGTACAGAAAGGGTTACAGAAGGAACTTGAAGACCGGCTTGCCCGGGGTGAATTGACGGAGGCTGACCTTCCTATCCGTGAATTTCGTGTTATTGTCAGGGCTTCAGGAACATCTCCGAAAATGCGTGTTCAGGTAGATGGTCCGGTAGATGATATGGCTCAAAAAGCGGCGTATCAGATCATGCAGTTTATTTATGACAGCGAAAGCATCAAAGGTGTGAATACTGAACCTCGGCCCATGGATCAGTATAATGAAATAGTGGAAAACCAGCATCGGGAAATGCTGGCCAAATTAACTGTGACGCAGGAAGATGGCGCTCGCCTGATTTACGGCTGGTCAGCGTTGACCGAACAACAGCGCCTGAATATTCTTCTTGACCTTACTCAAAATGGATTTACGTCTGCAAAATTACAGAAGTTAGTTGATGTTCATAAAGCGGGTGGCGAAACTGCCGGAGAACCGCCAACCGGACAGCCGGTATATGAACAGCCGGCAATGAAAGATATCTCCCGTTCAAACACGAAAGACAGAACTGAAGCTGTTCAGCTCGGGATTCAGAAAAGCAACATTGATCGTTCAGCTTTGGTAATTATGGCTGGTGGTGATGGATCGCGACTGCTGGGACAGCTTGGTTTCTCTGAAAACGAAATGGGGCAATGGAGCAAACCGACTATCCCTGTAACTTCTGTGACACAAAAACCGCCGCTTCAGCTTATTCTCGAGAATATGGCGAAAATCCGCGCTGACGCTGACAGTGCGATTCCTATTGTACTGGTCGTTGGCCCCAGAAGTAAAGGCCCGATCAAAGCGTTTTTGAAAGATAATAAATACTTCGGTATCGATAATATTGTTGTTGTTGAACAGGGCAAACATCCTGTTATGAAACAGCTTGAACCGGGTCAGGATCCTAAAATTATTCTTACACCTGATGCGACTGTTGAGTACAACCCGAATGGAACAGGCGGTATCGTTGATGTACTTGGCAACGCAGTTGCGGTAAGTGGTACTGAGTTTGCTTCCGTTGTTGATTACCTTGATTCTCTTAATCGCGATAAAGTGGTATTCTGGCAGGGTGATGTCGGCGGATTTACCCCGGAGCTGTTCCATGGCATACTTGGTGTCAGCAAGGGCGTGAGCGGTACTGAAGATGTTGATATTGTCGGACTGGCATATAAGAGCAATAATCGTAAACTCGGAACCCTTGTATCGGTCAATGGCAGTATTATGATTATTGAGTCCGGTGACCGCAATAAATATCCCGGTCTGGATGAAGCTGATGATGTATCAAGTGGTAAACAGGGTTTTCCAAGAAATAGCGGCGGTTATATGATTTCCCTGCAGGCTATAAAAAAATTGATCGGGAATTTTCCAGTTCATTTACAGCCTGAAAAAGATATTATGGGGTATGATTTCATTAACTCGGCTCCAATAGCTAAAGCGGACAAAATGGAGGAATATCTTCCTGACCTCTTCCTTATGCTGGCTGATGACTCTGCAATCAGCAGTATAATCGGTATCGCTGATGAAGATGATATGGTGCCGCAGAAATCTCCTCAGCAATTACAGATAGCAAGCAAAAAGCTGGTTGACAGAGATTCGTCAATACTGAGGGGAAATTATCCCGGAATGGTAATTGATAATACTGCTAATGTTGAGATTTCCCCGTTGTTTGAAGGAAACATTGGCACGGGAATCGGCATTGGTCCGAAAGCTGAAGTGTATATCGGCAAAAATTTGACTCTCGGCGATGGCGCGTCAATCGGCAAAAATGTACGTCTTCGCGGTGACAATATATCTATTGGAAAAAATGTGATTATCGCTGATGGGGCTACCATAATCGCTGAAGGTACGGGCCGTGTCGAAATCCGGGATGGCGCTGTGATTAACGGCAGTGTTAATATCCGAGTGAAAGACGGGGAAACTATTGTTATCGGCAATAATAGTGTTATTTCAGAAGGAACGACTTTCCTTGGCTCTGTTAGTGTGGGCAATAATACTCAGATACGCTCTGCTCTGATTGAGTACGCTGTCATCGGCAATGATACGGTCATTGCTAACAGCAGTTTACGCGGACAGTCCCTTGCTCAGAACGTTATCGTCGGTAACCGGGTATCAATAACCGCGCAGTCAATTATTACGACTTCTGCAAAAGGCAAATCATGGAGTTTTCTTGAAGATACTGATCTCAGGGCTGATTTTTCGCCGGTCGATGAATTTGTCCTGCGCAGGTACAGTGTTAGTTCAAAACAAAGTATTATCTCTGATGGCGCTATGATCGTAGGCGCTCGCCTGAATAATACCCAGGTCGGACGTGAAACGTTAGTTCAGAACGGCGCGGCAATAGAACATTCCATTATTGGAAATGAATCACGTATTACCGGTACAGCCAATATAACTCTTTCATATCTGGGTAATAATGTCATTATAGGCAGTGAGGTGAGCAAAAGTTATCTTGGGGAAGGCGTTATTGCTGAAAATGGTGCTTCTTATGTAAGCACTATTGCGCCAAATGAGTTTATATTGGCAAATGAAAATGGTGAATTGTATGTTTTGTCAGTACCGAATCCGACTGTTATCGGTGAGAGGGTTGTATTCGCAAATTATGGCGGAAAACCTCTGCCTGACCTGAGCGGAAGCCAGAAGGGTACATCAATATTGTATGCGGCTGATATTGCCAACGCTAACCCGATCAACCTGTATGATCATCCAGACATTCAGCTTACCGACGTAGTCAATGAACGTAATGTTACTGTTGTGTATCCGTTTGCTCAGGTTCCTTTTGGTGAGATCTGGGGTAAGATTTATCCGTTCACTGAAGCGACTTCGTTGAGCGCGGCGAAACACCGCATAGGTTCCGTTCTGGAATCCAATCCGCGCAGTATAGTGCAAAAAGCGGCGGCTATGTACCGGTTATTACCTGAAGGGCGTAAAGACGATGTTAAGCAGGTTGTTGTCGGCAGTCTTCGGATTGGTATAAAAATGATTAATGATGAAATCGCAGGGCTCAATGCTGTTTTGGCAAAACGGCCTGACGATGCGAGGACTCTGGCTCGCCTTTCACAGTTACAGCAGGGGCTTGCAATTTACACGAAACATCTTGAGAGCGGTGTATGGGATAATCCATTGACTGCGGATTTTTCGGGTATTGCTATGAATAATTTCAGCCCGGAACAGAAAACAATAGATTTTGTTAAGGTGCTTGGCAATAAAGAAGTCATAACTTTACAGGATAAGATACAGGATGATATTATTGCCGATAGCTTTACTATTGCGGAAATACGCGCGATTCTTCAGGATCTGGCTGGCATTATGACAGCGGATGAAAGGACTCGCTTTGAAGTGGCAATCGGCCCTCAGGGGACGGTTCGTGATCAGCTTCAGCTTTTTGTCGATATTGCTCGTGATCGTCTGAAACAGGTTCGTGACGTGCTTTCAGAACAGTACCGCGGTATAGAAAATTTGACATTTGTTATAGCTCTAGGAACTGAGCGCCTGGCGGAACGCCATGTTGCCAATGATAACCGCATTGTTATTAACGCCAATGCTTTGCGCTCACCGTACCTGATGTTCGCCGAAGCGGAACACGAATTGACTCATGAAATTATTGAAACTGACATTAATGATTCTGTAGATACAAGCGCTCTGCGTGGCAAACAGATTGTAGAAGCTATTTTCCAGAACCAGTTACAGAGCACCGATCTGTCTGAACCTGAAATAATTGCCGAATCCCAGAAGCAAGCCGGCGAATTTTATGACAGGTTAAAAGAGTTCATGAAAGAAGAATTCATTATATCAAGGGAACTGGATCGTATACGTGGGTTGTCCGCTGATGCTCAGGCACAGATTTTATCCGTGCTTCGTGATCCGAATAATCCGATTGATAAAGGAGCTGTATTTGCTGACTTGCTGGATTCTGCCCGCGAGGCGTTGCCGAATGAAAGACGGAAACTTGTCCAGAATTATATTCTGGCACAGTACGATGGCATGGGAATTGTCAGCGACACGATCTCCACTTTGCAGAAACTGAGGTCAACGATTCCTTCTCAGGTTGTTCAGCAGTTTACACAGGATGATTTTGATCTTCTGCATCTGATAGAAAACGGGACGAATCCTGATGGTACACTGTTTGACGGGTCGGTTGGCAATGGCATCACACATTATTTTGCCAGCCTGCTGATGCCGTCATTAATCAACGAACAATTTGTGGTGGATATTAATGAAGCAGGCCAGCTATTCGCGCATCAGGTGGATAATGAAGATTTAAACGCTATACAGTCAGTTGATCAGTCCGTCGGATTTGATATATCAGTCATTGATTTTGACGTGTTCGGTGACGCTATGATCACAGATTCTAACAGTTTGTTTCTTGCTGATACTCTTGAGCGCATCAGGAATAACGCGCTTAAAAACGGACGCCAGCCAAAGATCGTGATGTATTCGTTGAATAAGGACGCTGGCACCATGCGGGAATTTCTCAGATTTCATGACAGCGACCCTGACAGCGTTCTTATTATCGATAGGAACGATATTGTGGCTCGTGCTGATGCATTGGCTCAATCCGACGCTGGATTCGCCTACGTTGCGGAGTTATTGCGCAATGCAAGGGCAAAAAATGACTACACAGAAGTAAATGCTATTTTTGATAGAGTAGAAAAAGGTGACAGAAACGCGATGGATGTAGCCAATCAATTGATGAGTATTTTGCTGGGTAGTTTTGAAATGAGTTTGAATTTACCGGAGTTCGATATAACCGATATTAAACTTACGGCGAATAAGCCGGGGCTTGTTCAGGTAGCGGTCTCGAATAATATACGTTCTATTGAATGGGATGTACTGGGATCAGACCTTGTTAACGAAGGCGACTTAATTCAGGCGGGTATTGATAATCTGTTGCTCCTTGAGGTACTTGAACCCGGCAGTGAAATTCCGCGTGAGTTGATTGTTACGGCTGTCGCGGTGGATAAAGTTATTAATGGGATTAACGTGTATGATGTGTTCACTCAGGAACAACAACGCCGTGAAGCGGAAAACATCGAAGAACCGATTACTATAGAGTATCTCGTATCACAGCTGGGTATCGCATCCCTGACAAAAGAGGACATCAAAGGTATTGGAGTAAAGGCTCCAAAACGTAAAATAGACAGGGAATTCCAATTTAAATTGCAACAGCAGAGGTTGTTTGATCAGTCTGCGTAATACGTTTGAGGCAGTGGCGTTTGTTTGACTATGTGAAAAATGTTTTAATATATAAAATTGTGGGATATAAATTTAATAAAAGTGATATTTATTCTGGATTTAAGTATTTTTGAATTATGTACGATAGTAATGACCGGGCCCAAGGATCATTAGTTCTAGCACCCGGTCTCCTGTTTTTTGGTTTTATGGGTTTGATTCCGAATTGTTTTTATTGATAAACGGAAACAATCTTCAGTAGAAAAAAAATATGCTACATGATATAATATTAAGTACGAAATGGAGAAAGATCACTTTATTTTTTCTAATACCGAACCAGAGGAGGACATGATGTTCAGAAAAGGTAATGGCAAACTCAGATCTTTTGTAAAGTTGACGGCATTGCTCGTCATCCAGGTGTTTTTGCTGTCGCAGGGTTCATTGGGAATTGCGGCGACGCCTGACAAACTGATGTTTAACGAAAAATACGGGCGAGTTCGCGATTCGTTCAAGGGTGAGGAAGATCGAATGATCATTCACATTCAGGATGCGCACTGCGTTTATGAAGCCCAGCAAAACATCGTTGCTTTGATTAGCGAGCTGTACAAGAACCACAATGTCCGTCTGGTTACTGTTGAAGGTGCGGATGCTTATTTTAACGTTGATGAACTTGCGTCGTATCCTATATCTTCCGTTAAACAGGATGTGTCTGATTATTTTATGAAAAACGGACGTATCTCTGCTGTAGAGTATATGTTGATACAGGATGAATTGCCGATGGCTGTTCGTGGCGCTGAAAGCCGTGACCTGTATGTTGACAACTTCAATGCTTTCATGCAGTGTCTTCCGAAAGAGAACGATGTTGTCTCCAAGCTTATCGACAATATTGATCAGGCATATGAAAATCTGAAAAACGTTATGCTTAACAACGAGCTGAAAGAGCTGGATTACAATGCTCAGCGTTATCAGGACGGAAGTTTACAGTTTGTTGATTATGCCTCATACCTGATCGAAAAAGCTGAAGCGGCAAGCATTGACCTTAAAGAATTTGAGAATTTTTCAAAATTGATCGCGGCTCAGGATAAGGAAGGCAATATTGATTTTGCAAAAATCCATGTAGAACTGACCAATCTGATAGATGCTCTTTCCGGGCGTATCACCAAAGATCAGCTTACGCAGTTGTTGAACAAGAATTTGTTCTATAAGATCGGTAAAATTCCGCCTCACACCTTTTTTAGTTTTTTAAAGGAATTGTATGACGAAGTTGAACTTGATGTCGCGGCTTATCCGAATCTTACAGAATACACTGATTATTTAACAATGTATCAGTCTATTGACGATATCGCCATTACCAATGAGTTGAACAGTCTTGAAGCTAAAATTAAAGATTCCTTGTTTGAGTCTGATGAACAGAAAGATCTTCTTGTTCTTTCACATGATATAACTATTCTCAAGAAACTTATCAATTTGAAAGTATCTAAAACGGAACTGAAGTATTTCCGTGACAACAAAGATGCTTTTACTGAAGAACGTTTTGTGTCTTTCCTGCTTCGTCATTTGCCGACATATCAGATTCCGTTTGATTTCTCAACAGATTATACTGCCATTTCCAGCCGTCTTCCTGTTGTTGACGCTTTTTACAAAGTTGCCAATAAGAGGAACGATTCTCTTATAGAAAATACAATTGCTGAAATGGATCTTGAAGACACGAACATCGCTGTTCTTATTACAGGTGGTTTTCATACTGAAGGAATCTGCGATATTCTGAAAGAACAGGGTATTTCGTATCAGGTGATTTCGCCTTCAATCACTGAACAGCCGGGTAATACTCAGTACCTTGCACGACTGACCGGTGTTCCGACTGAACTGGAAGAAGTGCTCGGTTCAAATCGGTTGCAGATTCCTCTCGTTCTTGCTGATCCTGCGATTATTCCTGAATCAGCAGATCGCCAGAGTTTTCTGACTGCGTTTAAAACATTGCTGAACACTCACCCCGACGGACAGGATCTGCTTCGTATTCTTGACGAAGAACCGACAGGTTACCAGCCGGGCATGACGTTTCTTGATTCCTTCTCAATCGGTGAAGAAAAATTCGTTTCATATAATCTTAATGGCCGCAAATTTTTCATGAAGTTTGTACCTGGTGACAGTAATACTGTCATTGCCGGCGCTCAGAGTGCGATTGGTGAAATTGGCAAATACGCGTTTGCCTTTATTAAAGAAGATGTTTTTACCGCCTCGGCAAGTGATGAAAACAGAAAACTTATCGATGCGCGCTCCGGTCTTGATTCACGCATAGAGCAGGCGCTCGCTCGCGGTGATGTCATTAGCGTTGATCAGAAAGACCAGCAGGAAATAGCTCAGTTGGTGGGTAAAGGGTTACTGACCCCTGAATCTTCAGCAGAAGGTGTACGTCCTACAGTCGCTTTTCTTGTTAATTCACGCGTTTCCGCTTTGGTTGTTCAGGCAAAAGTTGCGTTGGTTGATGCTTTCAGTAATCAGACTCAGGACGTTCTTCGCAGTAGAGGCATACAGAAACTGGAATCCTTCTCAAATGTTACAGATCTTACGGTTGATGATGCGCGCGTAATTGATGAAAAATTAGGCACTTTGCTTGATAACGGTAAACTTGAATTACCAAGCGGCAAAGTGGTTCGCTCTGTCGTTCAAGGCGGTATAGCTCAGGTTTATGCTGTTACTCCTGAGGGGCCTTCAAACCTCAGACCGCAGTTGGTTATTAATGATTCTATATTCAGAGCGATGCTTCCTTCAGTCGAGCAGGAAGGTGTGCAGGTTGTTGACGCCGCAAAACTGGCTCAGAAAGGATATATTGATGTCAACGCCGGTGACCGTACTGTAACACTGTATTCAGTAAATGATCAGGGTGAACGTACTATCGCAACAGATGTTGACGGCAAAAATATTCAGGTTCATTTACAGCCGAACATTACATCTGCTGATATCCTCGAAGCTATTCTGCAGGTACGTCGTGCGGCGGCTGAACAGGAAATAGGGTTGATTGGGTATGGCAACCCGGCTGACGGCATTGGTATTTCATTTGATAATCTTGGTGTTTTATTTGATGCAGCAACAAATGCTGATACAGTTCGCGCTTTTACAAATGTATATAGACTGCTTTCACAGGCACCGTCTCTTCAGGATATCGATCTTACCGATATCGGCAGTGTTGAAGAGCTGAAAAACTACTTGCTTCAGTTTACCGATGGGCAATATCAGGATCAGATTAACTGTGCCGCGTGTGCTGGCGCTGTATTGCTGGCCGATGGGCGTGATGTCAAAATCGGTGATAAAGCGTTTGATATTCCTGGCGATTCTGCTAAAGCACAGATTTTTGCTCAGATTCTGCCGCTGATCGATCAGCGTATGCGCGGACAAATTTCTCTGAATTCTGAAAATGATCCTGAATACAGTTTGTACTCTATTGCTAAAGCATACGCAATGTTCGGATACAATTCGCAGGCGTTAACAGTTACTCAGGATAACCTGCCTGTTCTCCTTGAAGAATTGCCGGTTGGTGAAACAATCGTTGTTCATGTAGTTGTTGACGGCATGGGACACTATGTTGGTCTTCGTAAAGACACTGACGGTTATTTCATGTATGACCTGAAATATGCTCAGTCTCTTGAAGAACAGGGTGTTAAGGGTGTCAGCAAATACGGTATTGAAGAACTTTTCAACGTATTTACTGCAAACGGGTATGAGTTGAGCGGGAACGTGCTGGTTGGACAGGTTTTCCCGGGAAGCACAGAAGCTATTCAGAATCTGATCGCCGCAAATCAGGTTCGTCCGCTTGATCTAGATGGACAGCTTGATTGTCTTGGCGCCTGCGGTACTACTTTGCTGTTCCCGATTAAAATGGGTGCTGATTACAATACGGTATTAAACCTTTCGCTTCGCAGTCTGCTTCGTATTGATTACCGTGGTTCAGACTCTCATTCTTTACAGGTAACATACCGTAAACTGCTTATGCTTCCGGATGATGATGAACCGAAAGAACACACAGTTGTGCGTACTTTTAAAGCGGCTTACAACACGATTACCCAGAAAATTGAGATCCTTATTAAAGAAGTTATCGATGACAAAACCATTACCTACCTGAAACGTAAATCTGACGGAACCATTGAAAATATTCTTCCTCCAACAGCGGCAGAGCTGAAAGCTCAGGGCATTACATTACCACAGTGGGAAATGACAGGCCCTGCAAAGACGGAATACACCGGTTTCCAGGTTGAAGAATATTTTGGTGAGGGACTTGAAAGCGATCGTACTATTGAAGAGTCTATCATTGGTTCTGACGGCGCTCGTCATACAGTAAAACTGTTTGTCGGACCGTACGGCCCGCAGATTAAAGGTTTGAAATCAACCAACCTGAAATCATATATGCCTCAGTTGATGGATCGTATTGTTAAAACCTATACGGCTGATTTTGACGCAACCACTATGATCTACAACGTGACTGGACAGGTACGTTGGGCGACGCACGGTGAATCGAACGTTATCGGCGCTCATCCGCATACAGCTGGTCCGAACGAAGTAACATACGATACCACCGCTGGAACCGTTTCAGTAGTGCATAACGGTGTCTTCTACAACTACGATGATCACCGTAGGCAGTTGCAGGCTGAAGGCCATAAATTCAAATCACCTGTGGATACTGAAGTATTTTCACACTTGATTTTCCGCCGTATCCATACATACAAATATAATAATAAAGGTGTGATGCCGGAAACGGTTGAAGTTGATGGTGTTATTTATCCTTTAAACCTGAAATTCATCGTCGGTGAAGTTCTGAAACAATTGGAAAAGGATCCTCAGCCTCCGACATACAGTTTGCAGATTACATCAACGGATTTTCCGGGTGAAGTTGTTACAGCTAAACGGATCAGCCCTGTTTATCTTGCATTGAGCGATGAACGGTATGATACTGGCGCTTTCATTCAGATGGCTTCTGATCCGAAAGCCACAATTCATGGAACTAAATACTACACCGACCTCCTTGATGATGGCGTTATATTCAATACTACGGAAAATGGTATTAATGGAACGCGCATTGTTATGACTCCGGCTAAAAAGATTAAAGAACAGCAAGTTATAGTTGTTCTCGAAGACGGAACATTTACTAATGGACAGTTTACTCAGCCGGGCGTTGTTGATTTCAAACGTATTTCAGTTACCTTGAAAAACAAAAAGACTGGTGAAACTCAGGTTATAAGCAATATTAAAGACATTACGCTCGATAATCTGCAGGGTAAAGTAGCCATTCCGAAAGAGTTCGCCGCTCTGGTTAAACCGAAAGGCGTTTATAATGACGGTAAATATGAAATTTCCGATGAGAAAGGCAACACTCTTTCAATGGCTTATGTTCAGATCGGAAGAGACAGGCCGGATATTTTTGAACGCGGTATGCATGAGACTTTTACAGAGAAGGAACTTTCCCAGAGCGGTATTGGTATAGATTGGACTGTTCGCGGCAACACTTCTAAATTTCCTGTATTGTATGTCAGTGCGGATGATATTGCTAAAGATGCTCCTATGTATAATGCTCAGCGTCTTGCCAATATTGTTGCCGGATTTGATGGAGAAAAAGCGTCATTTGATATTTCTCTGACAGCGGCACAGCGTGCTGATCTTGCTAATGGCAATGTGGTTAAGGTCACAGTAAAAAATCAGGATTATTATGTTGCGACATCTGTTCCTGGCGCTACAATAGAAGCTGTTCCTCAAACGTTGTATTTCGATCCTAACAGCCGTTCATTGATGAGCCTTGGCGCTTTGCTTGAAGGTTATGCTGGCCCTGAGGTGCGTATCGATCAGAAAGTTCATGAATTGACTGATGAGGAATTGGCATCAATTCTTAAAGGTGAAACCTTAACACGCACTATCGCTGGCAAATCATATTCGATTACACAGAAACCAACAGTCGAGCAAATGCTGGATTTTGCCAAGGGTAAACAGGATTATCTGCTTCAGGTAGATTTCAAAACTGAAATCGATGAAAAACTGATACCTTCTTTAAACATTCCTTACGGCGATCTTAAAAATATTAATAAGATCGTCCTGATGTCAACTGGCAGCTCGTTTAACGCCGACACGTCTTCGATTGACTTCTTCCGTATGAAGGGTGTTCAGGTCATCACTGTACAGAACGACTACATTCGTGACCATGCCCAGGCATATCTTGATTCGCTGGTAACATCTGATAGCGACAGAATTCTGGTGGTATTGACTTCTCAGTCTGGTACAACTCAGTCAGCCGTTCTTAACGCCGAGTTTATTGGTAGGTACAACAAAGATCCGAATAGCCGTGGCTATGGCAAATTCATCCTTCTTGCTGATACCAACACCCCGGGCAGTATGATTACTGAGCGTACTGATGGTCAGATTAATGAGCATACCGGACCGGAAATCGCGGTTGCTTCTCAGAAAGCCGTGCATGCGCAGATGACTAACAAGTTCTTGTTGTCACTTCTGTTAAGACGTCTGAGAGGTGAAGTGAATCCTCTTGAAGAAAACATTATTCTTAGTCGGTACCTTGATACAGCGCAGGGGTTGATATCTCTGCTGGATTTGGAAAACACTGCTATCGACAGCAAAATTGACGAATGGGCTGACCGTATGTCACGCCTGCGTGCTATGTTTGTCGTATACCGTGGTTCCGAAGGCGCTGAAGGCGCTGGCGCCGAAACGGTGCTGAAGTTTCAGGAACTTGCCCGTGTATTCGGTACTCCAATCCAGGCCGGATTGTTCCTGCATGGACCTGTTGCTCTTGTTGAAGCAACACCTCGTACCACAAAAGTAGAAACAAACCCGGTAGCTGTTTGGGATCCGAAATCAGAATCTCTGGTTGCGACTGCGAACTTAACCCGTGTTGAAGAAAATTTTGTTAATACACCGATTCTTACTTTCTATATACCGCCTGCGGATCCTGCACAGGATGTAGACATTCGCGGCCGTTTTGAAAGTAACCTTCAGTCTCTTATCGCCCGCGGCGCGAAAATATATCTTGTTACGACCTTAGATTACGGGTTGGATCTGAAGAACCGTGGTTATCTTGAGGATTTCATTCCGATTGACTCCACTCATGACGCGGTTGCTCTTGGTCAGCGCCTTGCTGTTCGTATAGCTAAAGCGAAAGTGAAAAAAGTTGCTGAACCGTTGTTGAAACACGCTCGCACACTGCGTTCTAACATGGATGATTTGATTGATCCGAACCAGGTCGGCGATGTTCGCAACAACCTCAATCGTCTTCGTGGAAATATCGAGGAAATGGTGAAAACAGTTGCGGTTCTGCGTGATACTGATGAACTTGCTGATTTGCCGAATACCTCGGCAGTTGGTATTATTATGACCAACTCCAGCAAGACATACGCTCAGATCATGAGAATGCTGGACAGCAACCTAACACATTTTAACGGTGACCTCAATGATCTTCAGTTATACCTTGAAGACCTGTTGAATGATATCGTTACACTTGCCCGCGCTATTGACGTTGACCGTCCGAAAGATCTGGCGAAATCAGTCACTGTGGAAAACCAGTATTCCGTTGAACTGCTGGATGCTCTGCAGTCAGCATTGCGCTTTGTTAACCTTGAAGACAGCGATATTCAGGATATCCTGCGTCGTGGACCGTACGAACTGACACAGGAAGGCAAAATCAACGCACGTCCGACACGTATACTTGATATTATCGCTGGTGTTCAGGATACAACGACAACCAATGTAGTAAATGAAAACCTTAGCCATGAGTTACGCGAAGCGGTTATGAAAACAGACCGTTTTGAAAGAATACCTGTTGCCGTGGCTGGTATGTTGAGTCAGCAGAGCCAGGCTTTCTTGAAAGACAGGTTCGAAGAATTTTTCTTTGGCGGGTTCCCTGCGGCAACGAAACTTCAGGACAGCGTTCGTGAAGTTATCGCTAAAGTATATACTCATAAGTTGGTTCCAGATGTGACATCTCAGTTCTTCCAGCAACCTGAAGCTGTCGTGCTGATGCAGGAACTGGATCGTATACTGCCTCAGATTGATGAAGAGTTCTTTGCTATAATTAATCCGGTTGGAGTTGATCCTACAGCAGATATCGACCGCATTATGGGTACATTGCCTCAGTATGGCGTTAATGTGGACGATCTGAAACGGGCAATTGTCGATGGTACTGTGGAAAATCTGGTTAACACCAGAATGAACGCTGAAGTCATTGCCGCTATTCGCGCTATGAACGCAGACAATAACTTCCCGCTCGGCACTGAAGACATTGCAACGTACCAGAGCGACAGAATTAAAGCGGATATTAAAACTGCTCAGGAACGACAGAACAAAGACCTTAACGTTATTCCGAATATCATTGGTATGAATGCCGAATTCTTCGTAACCGAAGGTGTTAAAAAGTATCTAAGCGGTAAAGCGCTTACTGAAGGTGAAGGTATTGCTGATTCGAGTACGTTTGGTATAGCTCAGAAAATAAAAGAGTTTACTGCTAATGAACAGAATATGTTCGTACTGTACTCATGGACACGGTCAGCAGAAGAATTACAGCAGATTATCGCGTTACATGGTATTCCTGCTGAAAATGTTGTTATATTCGGGAAAGAAGCTTTCGCTGAACAGGAAGGTGATCGTTTTGACCCAACCAGTGCAAGTACCATTTTGGCTTTGCCGGCACTTACAAAAGGCGTGCTTGGCATCACGGATTTTGAACTGGAAATGAGAGATTTTACGATTATTGACAGCAATCCTGATGTAGCTGAAATAGCTATGTATAATCTTGCTAATGTCATTAATTCACCTCAAGGGTTTAAGCCTGATGACCTTACTGTTGGACAGGAGGTTGATCTTGGTTTTGATGCATTCGAACTGGCGAAAATGCTTGATACGGAAGAAACGTTGCCGGAAGATCTGATAATAACCGATGTGTCTTCGCAAAATGAATGGTTAAAAGGAGTTTTTGAAAAAATCAAGGAAGATAAAATCAAGGCTGGACAACCTGATGAAGTGTCTCTGCAGGAACTGAGAACTGAACTAGGCCTGTCCCGTTTTAACCGTGAAGACCTTAAAGGTGTCAGGGTTAAGAGGAAACTCACTATCAAAGATGAGTTCATCAGAAACCTGAAAGCTCAGAGAGCTCTGGATATATCTGCATAATCTTTCAAACTTTGCTATACAAAAGGGCGTATCCTATACGGAATACGCCCTTTTTTTTTCCAACTACATTTTCCCTTTCAGAGATGTATCATTAAAGCAGATATAAACTGTGTTTATTGAGTTCTAACGTGAGTTATGCTATAATATGTTCATTGAATTTTAATTAACATTTAATCAACGGGTGAGTTTATTGCGTATGAAGACATGCATTCGTATTAAGGTATTTTTTGTTTTACTTTCACTGTTTATGTACACACGTTCTGTTACTGGTCTTGAAAAAGATGAATGGGGCTCTTTACTTAAATCTCCGGACATAGTTTTCAATATCCCTGATAATATGGCGCGTATTGAGTCAATAGTTTATGGAAAAAGCAATAAAACAATATACCTGATACGTGATATCCACGCAGATTATTATGCGCAAAAAAATATCGTTAAACTTATCTCATACTTGTCTTCTTCCGCTTCTGTCTCGACATGCTTTATAGAGGGTTATGCCGGGCCGCTTGACCTATCGCCTTTATCCTCTTTTCCTGATGAGCAGGTGCGTAGAGATGTATCTGAGAAATATATGAAATCAGGAAAAATTAGTGGTGAAGAGTATTATTCAATTGCCGCTCCTGAACAAATTTCTGTTTACGGTTTGGAAGACAAAGCGATTTATGATGCCAACATAGGTGTTTATAAACAACTCCTCGCTCATAGTGATATTATCGATGAAATTCAATTATTGCGAGACATGATTGTTTCGTCTTCCACGTTGCAGGCTGATCAGGAAATACTTACCAGCCTTGTTTCGTTGTTATCCATGAGTATTTCTCCTGGCGAACATCTTTCTGCGGTAGGACAATATTGTGATTTGCCTGATAAGTCAAGTACACAACAATATCCTTTATATGAGTCTTTTGCAAACGCTGATATGTTGTTGAAAAGAATTGATAACAAAGCGTTGCAGAATGAATACAGCGCTCTTATGAGTCAATTAAAAGGTGAATTGCCTGTCGATGCATACAATGCGCTGATGGATTTGGACCTTCAAACTCACTATAAATCAATTTCTAATCATACTTTTTTTTCTATCCTGACTCTTTTAAATAACCGGAACACATATCAGTATCCCAATATCCGGCTATATGTTGAAGCCATGGATATTCTTAGCTCTCTGCGTTCAATGGAGTTTTTTGAAGAGATCTGCGACGTTGTTCAGCATAGCATTACGAATTCAGATCTGCGTGCACGTTATAAAGCTTTGAGAAACCTTTATGTACTGGAAAATATTGCACGATGTACACTCAGCAGGCGAGAAGCACAGCTGTTATGCGAAAATCATGATTATGCTTCATCTCTATGGGGTGCGGTAGAAAAAGTCATCAGTACTGCGGATCTCAAGAGTTTAATCAGCACTTTTCAACCTATTGAGGAATTGAGCCGTGCGTATTATGAATATGTCTTCCAACGGGATGAGGTTTTGTCTGATCTGTTGGCTGACTTTAACCAGTATGAAACCAGCATCTGTATTGCCGGCGGTTTTCATTCTGATCATATTGTCCAAGAATTAACCGCACAGGGATTCAGTGTTGTTACGTTATCTCCTGTTACTATTAATCCGGGAGAGAATAATCTTTATGCTGATGTTATGAATAATCATCTGACAGACTTGGAGCAGTTATTTCGTATTCAGACATCAAATTTAAGGTTACCGGCTATTGTATGGCGGTCCGAACACTTTTTTGGAATGCAGTTTGAGCTTTTACATGAATATCTTGTGCGGGAACCGGATTTTTTCAAGGCACGGTCGTATCTTATGCGGTTGGTTGTTGATGCGCATTACCGCCAGACTGAAGCGCTTGAACTTCTTGATGAGGCGGAACTGTATGAGGAAGGGAAAACATTATATATTTTGCTGCCGCGTTTCGATGTTGCTTTAAGAATATCCTATCTCCCGAATGGCGAACATGAGTTATTTGCTCTTAAAAAATCCGGGCCTATACCTTCAAGCGCCCGGCGGGTTGATCTTGTTAATACTCAAATGGCGCTGGGCTATATGTCTCGCCTGAGAGAAAAACAGAAAGTGATTCCAGCTGTTTTCGCTATGGAGCTTTATCATTCTATTCCGTTCTATGATGCGCAGGATTATTTCCGCTTTCTTATTCAACTCAAACAGCACCTTACAAACTATGTGTGGCAGGATGAAATGATGAAACTCATCGTTTTTGAAGCGGTGCTTGATTATGTCGGGTATGAGCATTCTGATGAGCTAACGGAGGAATTAATCATTTCACGAATGGGTGAAGCTGAGTTACAACTGAAAAATATTTTCAAGAGTGAATTTCATCGGGAAGATTTTGTCAGTTTTCTTACCAGCTATTCAGCGGCAAATTTTTATTACAACAATTATCTTTCGCCATTATTTGTTGCGGCGATGAATGCTTTAGCAGGCAACCCGTTGTTCTCTGATATTCCTGTTAAGGAACATCCTGATCTGTTTAGAAATAACCTGACTGTACAGGAACACCCATGGTTTGGTAAAGGTCGCATAACTGATGGCATTCTTGAAAATTCTCAGCAAATGACCGCTCACCCTGTAAAGGGAGAAGTATTGCCGGATGGTACCCGGCGATTAAGGGTATTGCTGTTAGGAGCACGCCAGCATATCGGCACGCAATCTCCCGTCAGGCAATTAAAAAAATATATAGAAACGATGTTTCCTGATAAATGGGATGATGTGTATATAGAGTCGCGTGATTATTCTTTTCCGGTAAGTATACACCCATTTGAGGCTGTATCAGGCAAACCTCGCGAGAGCGTGGATGTTTTTCCTTTTGATGCGCAAGGTTCTTACACGGATCCTGAAACAGGGATACATTATCATTTAATAAAACATGACGATTCTGAATACGACCCCATGGCGGAGGGATTCCGTTCTGTGGATAAGTTCGATCTGGTCATTTCCTCCGATGTGGGGGTGGTCGGGATTCCAAACGTCGCATCATATGAAATATTACTGCAGAATCTTGAAATGCATCTTGCGGAGTCTGGAATTTTATTTTACGGCGTTGGGTTCATGAATATGGGCATCACCGCTCAACTTGTCAATGGCGCCATTCAGGAACTCACGAATTATCTTCCGTTTTATAACAGAGCGACTGTTGTGCGCAAATTACATGCTTTAAGCGAGAGTAACCCCTCTTTTTCACAAGTGGACATGTCTCTAATAGAAAATGCAGTGAAATTACGGTTACGGTACCAGTCAATGGAAAACCCTGCTTTCGATATCATTACCTTTTCGTTGTTTCTTGCGGTATTTGGCGAAGACGCCACTGCGGTAGCGGCATTTTTGCTGCAGGATATACCTGAGGAAGCTGTTCGGCAAGCTCTGCCGCATCAGAGCGAGCGAATTTTTGCGTTACGCAAAACCTTTTCTGCTGTACCGCATGAAGACCGATGGACTCATATTTTTCCACACATGATTAATCTGGCTGTTTCAGATCTGTCTAACTGGAAACTGTTTGAAAGCGATATGGCCGCCAAGGAAAAATTTCGTAACACGACCGAAAGAGAGTATTTGATATTGTATGATAACGGTATATATTCTTTTGAACTGGGTTTTCACAATAAAAACGCGATTGTTTTTGTGACAAAGTCCGTTGATAGCTGGCAGAGTGTTAAAGCGCTGGTCATCAGCGACCCATTCGGGCGTGCAAAAAATCTGTCTCTTGAACAGATGGATAATGTCGCCAATATTGTCTCCGCTTCTGAGAAAGAAGATTTCGGGGATGTCCCTTCGTTTTTGCCGAACCTGCTTGCTCTGGATACGGAAGCAAAAGTTCGATATCAGGATCACTGGAATTTTGATTGGAAACTGCCTGCACCCAAACACCTGCATATAGCAAAAAGTATTATAGCGCTTTTTGCTACAATCAGTGATGATCAGTTGAGCGTTTATAAAAACCGCATATACTCGCCGTCAATTGCGCGGCAGTTTATGTCTCATCCGCTTGTTGCGACCAACATTCCTGAAGGAGCGAAAATATTTCTCGCATTGTACTATTTGAATCCTCAGCTGGCAGGTGTCATTATAAGGAGTTTGGATACTGAATCTGTTGTTCAGTTTCGTCTGATGCTTATTCACTACATCCGTAACGAACAGAGCGCTCGTTTATTTAATTATGAGTTTATTCCAAGTACTCAGGCTGAACGCAAACAGGAACCTCAGATAGATCATACTGTTATGCTGACGTTGCTGGAACCTTCTTTGGAATATGATGAACAATATGTACAAAATATCGGAGAGATCTTTCAGCATGCGCGTTCACAGACGGTCGCGTCTATGATGGAAACAGTTTATGACGTGCTTTCTCATGATTTTGCTGATGGGTGGGCAATCGCGCTTCTCGGACAAGTTTTTCATTCTGCGCCTCTTAATGCGGAAAAACGGAGTAAAATTAATCAGTTGCTTACTCCGCAAACAGGTTTATGGCTCATGTATCAGCAAATCAAACTTAATATGCCGGTTGACTCTCCTGAGACGATTCATTCTAAAGTGAATGTTTTCATGGATTTTAATGAGGCGCTTAATGACTTCAGGGAATCCGGCGACACATTGGATTTTGAAAACCCTTCGCCGTCGCTAGCTAAATTTATCGCTATTTATAAACAGCTTATGAACGTATCCGATGCGAATTTTTCTCAGAATGACAGAGACCTCCTTTCTGCTATTTTTAATGATCAAGAGGTTATCGATAACAAAAAGTACAATGGCAGTATGTCATTATTGTTTATGGAAGCTTTTAAAGGGTGGACGCATAGTGAGGAGGGCGCGTATGCTCTTGAGAATATATATCGATTGGATGAAGCGCTTGCCGGTATAATTGTGCGGAGTATTCCTGCCGGAAAACATGCCCAGATGGGTGTAGTGCTTTTTAATATGAATGAGGCGATGCGAGTCAGCTTGTTTTCCAATGAATTGATTGATATTACGCCTGAGAATCAGGAAATGGTGGAGAAAATCGATAATTTCGCGATGTTTATTATTCTGGCTTTTCGGTATGTAATCAATGAGGGTGAGCAAATGCCTCAGGATTCGATCACCTCTCTTTTAAGCGCGTTGGATTCATCAGTTATAAAGCGATTATTTCTCCACAGTTATAATTATTTGAATGTGCATAGTTCGTTCCGTGATAATGTCAGAAGTTTTACCCGATTTATCGTTGAACAGTTAGGCGAAGAGGTTGTATTCAGTCTGTTTTCAAAAGATACACCGATGGACAGGGTTATTGTTGACTGGCTGAACCGTGATATATTGGAACGTGATGTAGCTGATGAACAGGAATTGCTGGAGCAACTGGAAGAACATCCTGCGTTCCGCAATATAGTCTCTTTACAACCGGAATTCGATAAAATTGAGGGGATACTCAAAGACATTTCCGAGCATTTTGTGACTCTCCAGTCTGATTTTCCAGATTTGAAAAAACAAATTGATGTTATAATTGCACATCTTGAAAATTCTCAGGCTATGTTTGGCAAAGGGTATTTTTCCCGAGGTATTCTTGCATGGGGTAAAGCTGTTGATAAGTTTAATGACATCAGCGGCGCTAACAGGACTGTCGGTGATAATATTACTGTTCGATTATTGCGGGTATATACCAGTAAGATAGACAGGATGTTTTCAGATTTTATCGCCTATGAAGGTTTGAGCAGGATAAAATCTATTCTGCCGTATGAACGGAAAAAGGTGGTCGGGAAGTTAAGAATTGTGCCGGATACTGAGGAAGGGCTTCGTCTTTTATTTAATACCGATATTTTCAGGGAAGGGTTTGCGGTGGTCAGTGAATATCCGCAAAATATGGCGACTATGGCTAAACCACGTGCAATTATTGCGGAGCGAGGCATGGGGCGGGATGAACACGCCGCGGAACGTGCCGCTGATTGGAAAATACCGTATATTATTATTCCTCATGCCCGTAAATTGCTGAGGGGATTGGTTGAACAGAACAATCAGGAGGTCTGGGTAACTATTGAAATCGGTGGGCGTACTCCTGAAAATGCCATACGTGTTGCCACGGATGCGGAAATTTCTGAAGAACAGGAATATCGTATGCGATTGCGTTCAACTGAAGAAAAAGATCAGAAGCATATAGTCATCCCTGCCCCAGACCTATCTGCCGCTGAAATTGTCGGGTTGGATTCTGTTAATATGGCGGATTACCGTAAATATGGGACTAAATCAGCCCGGCTTGGAGCGATGAAAAAGAAAGGTATTGCTGTAAAAGACGGGTTTGTCATTCCTTTTGGTTTGTACTCTGATTTCGCCGCTCAACATAATTTTAGAGAACAAATAGAAAACATTCTTAACTTACCTGATTTTTCACAGAATAGAGCCAGCTATCTGGCGCGAATACGCAAACTGATTTTAGAAAGCGATTTTTCAGATCAGCATGCGGCATCAATAAAGAAATGGTACCATGAGCATCTTAAAGGAGTACCGGTAATTGCTCGTTCTACTACCAATGCCGAGGACTTAAAAGGGTATGCCGGTGCGGGGTTGTACGAGTCATATCCTGACCTTGTGAATGAAAATGAACTGTTAATGGGCATAAAAAGAGTATATGCCTCAGTTTGGTCAGAGCGTGCTTTTGATAATCGTGAATTGTACGGTATAGAGCATCTTGCCGTATATCCTGCGGTGCTTGTTCAGGAAATGAGCCCTGCTGAGTATTCCGGCGTTTTGAACACTGCAAATGAACTGACTCGCAGTACGGAAGAAATGACGGTCAGTGTTAATGTCGGACATGGCGGAGGAGTCGAAGGTTTATCCGCAGAATTTGTATATAACCGGTCAACAAAAACGTTGGAAGAAGATGAAACCGATATTCCTGAATTCCTGCTGGATACGCCTATTTCAGACCTCAAAGATGCAGATTTTTTATATCTTGATTTGATTGGACAGCAAGTTACAGATATATTTGAAGGCAAGCCTCAGAAGATTGAATTTTCTTACGATGAGAATGGATACTGGGTACATCAGGCAAAAGATCTTGACGTTTTTCTCACTGAAACACAGGATGACGCAGGTGCTGGTGAAGATGGTGCCGCTGTTCAAACCGGTACTGTCCTGGATCACGATATGACAGTCATTAACCATAATGGCGTTACTCTTCTTCCCGCACGGCGTATCGCTGAGATAGCCTTGCGTTTTGAGTCCATGATTCGGATCGTCAAACTAACAGAAAAGACACCTGACGGTAATTTTGTTGAATTGCCTACACACCCATATGCTGACGCGAAAGATCTTGTCGCTATACTTGGCCTGAAAATTGTAAAAGGTGAACGAATTAAGTTTGTCGCTCAAGGCGCGGATTCTGCCAAAGCGCTTGAAACTTTAAGCGAAATGGTTTACAAAAAATTTAACGAACCGGATCATCCAGATGATATCTCTGTCATGGTGGATACAATATTTCATGAGCAGGATATCGATGAGGTACCATATGTCCCTGAATTTTTAATCGGACAGGTGCTTAACGAGAATGGACTGCACGCTCGTCCCACGATGCTTTTAGTACAAACGGCAAGTAAATTTAAGTCTGATATCAGGATTCAAAAATTTGAGGTTGATCCTGAAAGCGGCAAGGAAACTCTTGGCGATGCGATTAATCCGAAATTTCCTATGGAGGTATTGTTATTAATTGGAACTCAGTCATCTCGGATGAAAATTACTGCGGTGGGCGAAGATGCGCAGACAGCACTTGCAGAGTTGCAGCAAATATTCATTAACAACCTTGGTGATGAGCAGTCTCCGAAAGATATCCCTGTTGAAACGATGTTGAATAGGGGAACCTTATTGACTATACCAGAAAAAGAAGCAGTTCAGAGTGTTGTAAAATCGATTCAAAATGCGCTTGCCGACAAATCACCTGATGATATATCCAGCGTCACAATTGACCTTATGTTTAAGCAGGTAGGGTATTTTACAAAAACTGACTATGTAAAGATTGACATAGACACGCCGACTTTAGATCTGTTCCAACAGGCATTTTTGCGAGAAAAAACGGCGCGGTTGTTTTTTACTAATATTATTGGAAAGGACAATTGGTCATCTTTCCCAATCCAGTTTTTTACCCAATCCACTTCTGACGCGCCGTTACGGCCGGCTAAACGTGATTTGAACAGGGATACTGCTTCGCTCATCGAGTCAGCACTCTAAAAAAATATTTTTTCTGAAGGGTGGCGGTGTATCAGTTATTGCTATTTTGTTATTCCTGCGTTAGAGTAGCAAAAACAGCAATAAGGAGTTCAGTATGTTTTTAACCCCTCTCAATATCATTGTCATGGTGCTGTACATCGTCTGTTTAGCGGTTATTGGCGCTCTGGCGAGCCGTAAGGAAGAGAACACAGACGATTTTTTTCTTGGTGGAAGGTCTATGCCGTGGCTTGCCGTGGGATTGTCAATCCTTGCTACAGAATGCAGTGCAGTAACATTTATCGGGGCGCCTTCAATAGCGTACCAGACGGGCGGTAATTTTACTTATCTTCAGTTAGCAATAGGATCCTTAATCGGTCGGATCCTGATAGCGACGATTTTTCTTAAAGCGTTTTACCATTTCCGTGTTACTACGGTCTATGAATACCTTCTTCATAGGTTTGGTGTAGTAACCCAGATAGCTGGTGTGGTTTTCTTTTTTCTTACGCGCCTGTTGGCTAGCGGCGTGCGGTTGTATGTGGCCTCTCTGGCATTGCATGTTGTTTTTAATATACCTCTTTTTACCGCTGTTATGATTTCTGCCGGAATCGCTACGGCATATACCATATGGGGCGGCATCAAAGCGGTTATTTGGACGGATGTTATGCAGATTATCGTGTTTATGGGAGGTGCCTGTCTTGTAGTTGTTCTGCTGTTTCAATACAATGGAGGATGGGGCGCTGTGATGAATATTGCCTTACCGGCAGAAAAGCTGACCCTCTTTGATTTTTCACTTGATATAACCAGAGAATTTACGCTCTTAACCGGTATTATCGCCGGTTGTTTTCTGACTTTCGCCGCATTGGGCACAGATCAGGATTTGACCCAGCGCATGCTGACCTGTAAAAATGTAAAGCTGGCGCAAAAAGCGCTTATCATGACAGGTATTCTTGATTTTCCGGTGGTAATTGTCTTTCTTGGAATAGGAGTACTGCTTTTTGTCTTTTATTCATTAAACCCTGATCCAAATATACCGGTAATACCAGACCATATATTTCCTTATTTCATATTAACCCGTTTACCAAACGGTATATCGGGATTACTTGTTGTCGGTGTGTTTGCGGCGGCCATGTCAAGTCTGGACTCAGCATTGAACGCGCTGGCATCCAGTGCGGTATGCGATATATATAAACCGTATATTAATCGAAATAAAGAGGAAGAGCACTATCTGCTGATTTCTCGTATTTCAGTGCTGGTTTTCGCGATACTGCTTGTTGGTATTGCTTATTTATGTAAGAACATGGGGACAGTGTTGATAGTTTCATTCAAAATAACATCATTTACATATGGCGCTCTACTGGGCGTTTTCCTTATTGGAACACTGACGAAACGGGGAAATGAGACAGGCACTATTGTTGCTATGTTGACAAGTTTGCCGGTGGTGTACTTTGTATCAAAAACACCTGTTGCGTGGCCGTGGTATATCGTTGTTGGAACTGCGTGGACGTTTCTGGTCGGGATCTTGTTCCCTCCATCACCTGCAAGCGATATAACTATAAAGTGAACAATGTACGAGAATTACCGTCATATATGACATTATGATACGATATGCCCTTCTAATAACAGTATTAGCCGTTTCCACAATTGCCTGCGCTGAGGAGCGTTTAGTCCTTCAACAAGCGTTACGGCGTTTGTCCGGCGAAGAAGCTTTTCTCCGGGAAAAGTATACCCCTGAAATAATACATCAGCTTGATAATACATCATATACGAAAAAGACATATAAAAACTTGTTAAAAAGGCGATATGAAAGTATTAATGAAGCACGCAAAATTATTACTGAACGATTGCGGCATTTGCCGCCTGAATCTGAAAGAGATAGTGTGGAACAGAAGGTTGTCTATCTTGATCCCGGACATGGCGGTTCTGATCCTGGGGCGGCTATTATTGATCCGGCTAAAAAAGACAATGACACTACCGCATACCTTATCACTGAGAATACTGTAAATCTTGCTATTGCCCGGCTGGTAAAGCGGAATCTTGAAAACTGCGGAATAATGGTTATTCTTTCCCGAGATTCCGAACAGACGACATTATCGTTGGATACACGGTCTGCATTATGCCGTGCTATTAACCCCGATATAGCTGTATCCATTCACCTTAATTCAAGTGAGTTTGCGTTTCCTATATTCGATCAGCCTGATACTGCTCTGCCGGAACTAAACTATACGCGGGTTTATGTGTGGGGCCCGAGTGAAAGAGATCTTTTGTATCCGATGTACTGGTATATTCATGAGCGCCTGCAGAATTCGCATGCGTATGAGGAATCCGTTAAATTGGCTGATATGATATCACGGGCATTAAAGGCAGAGCTGGATGTTGATTTTGTATTATCTTCTGAATTAGAACAGAAATTGGCGTCTGTAAAGCAACGACGGACTGCTTTATGGAAAGAGAAAAATCCTTCAACGCCTGTTGCACCGCCGGAAGAAGAACCAAAAATACCAGCGGAAATTATTC
Source organism: Candidatus Auribacter fodinae (assembly GCA_003599815.1). Classification (GTDB taxonomy): domain Bacteria; phylum Auribacterota; class Auribacteria; order Auribacterales; family Auribacteraceae; genus Auribacter; species Auribacter fodinae. The sequence continues at coordinate 26,304 of QZJZ01000096.1, read as the reverse complement.
AGCGTAACAGGGACGCCAGCAGACAATATGAAGAGAGTATAGCTCCGTATAAAGGGATATCCGGTAAAGATCTTCATATGGCGAGAGAAACCTTGGACGTTCCCGCAGTACTTGTTGAAGCAGTATTTCTGTCGTGTCCTGATGAGCAAAATCGCCTTTTGTACGAGGACAGGACAGAGTGCATCGCAGATGGTATTACCCGCGGCATACTAAATTATTTCGAAAACAACTCAAAACAATGAATTCATTAAGCACTGAATTATTAAGAATTGGAAATGGAAGAATCCTTTTCCTGCATAGTTGTTTCCTGTGTATCAATATTGTCTACAGCTTTCTTAGTCCTCAGCTTTTTGTCTCGTGATCGTCCGAAGATACCCGCAAAAAAATCATCCATATGAGCTGGAGCTGTTTTAGGAACGCTGATAATATCACCATCGAGAATTGCGATATTTTTTGTGGTATCAGTATCATTAAGATAGTTATGCAGGTTCACTACAAAAGTTTCTCCAGTGGAGTTTCGTGTGACCTTTATGGCGGTGTGATTCGCTCTGTATGGATCCGTTCCGCCGGCAAGTGAAATCGCGTCATAAAGGTTTATCTGCTGGTTTATTGAGTATATTCCCGGGTTCAGTACTTCGCCAAGCACCACGACAGAACCGGCGCTTTGATTTGCCGGAGATATTTTAACTTCACAATGTGCCAATTGACCGGTGAGCAATTTTTCTATTCTCGTTTCTACTTCCTCAGAAGACGCATTTAAAACTGATACCGGCGCACATAATGACGAATTGATCATGCCAGAGGAGTCTATCACGACCGTTTCAGAGGCGATGGCATGAAGTTTTTTCTTGTCAATGACATTGATTGTTATACTCTCTCCTGTATTAAGAGCTAATTGCTGTTGTCTCTTTACAAGATGATTCAAAGTGGGCATTGAATCAGCGCTTTTTACATTAACATACTCTGCGTCAAACCCGAAAGTAAGGTACATATAACACCGGAATTCATCTTCGTATCCAGTGTCATGACGGTATGACGACTGAAGATTTATAAAACTTTTTTGGTTGATCTGGTATTTTGCTCTGAAAGACGGTTCAACAATGATGTTATCAAATTTCTTACGACCGCTTTCATTCGTAAGGCAGGTAATATACGGGTATAAATCGAGTTTTTTCTCATCGCGCAGAGTGATGTAAATTGGCCATGCGTAGGTTGTAGAAAGTGAATGGACTTTCGCCTGATCCGGATCTTCAAAGTTGTCTGTATCAGTCAGATAACTGTAGAAAAATGACAGTGAGGATGTATCCCAGAGGTCAAAAGAAAGTGTTACATCCGTATGAATAGTGTCCCTGTCAAAATCCCATGATGGTGATGGCTGATGAATGTTTTTATCCGTGTTGAAATGTCCTACCGAGAAATCAACCCCTTCCCACAGGGTTTTAAACGCTTCCAAAGAAAAGAAATTTATGTAGGTTTCATCAAAAGCATGCTGGTCGTCTCTACTGCTGGTAATTTTGTATTGCCCATGCAAATCCCAATCCATTATGGTCTTCGATAAACCTATGCAATATGCGCCGATTAACCAGTCGTTGGGTGCATATTCGCCTCTTTCGGATGATTTATAGTTGGCAAAACTGCCATCCATGGAAACGTCGGGCATCATACCACCCGGTAACCACCGCATATTCAATTTAGCTTCGTTCCAGTCTTTTTTTGCCACATATGGGTCACGAGGAAGGTCTGAACGAATTTTTGATGTATTCAAACTGAAATTCAAATCATCTTTAGGATAATAATACGTTTTTGCCATCATATATTCACGGTCGTATGTGACTGTCTGGGCATATGTAAAGCCGGAAGGGTTTCTGAAATCAGTGCCTACTCGCTGGTAGATAATTTCCGAGTGGACTTTTGGCATTGCCATTTCACTGCGGAGAAATGTTGCCCAGTCTTCAAGGTTTTCATCCCTGTTCAGTTCATCAAGCGGAGAGTATATTTCGAGAGAATTGTCAACTTTCGCTGAGTACCATGAATAAACGACTTCATGAAAAATGTACCACTTGAAATTTTCTTTCATGTAGGCAAGATACTCAAGGAAATTGTCTAATGTTTTTCCTTCCTGAAATTCAGGTTCATAACTTTGTAAATCAACGCGTTTTCCCGGAAAAAGGTTAATGGACTGGTTGACAGACAGCATATAGTTGTTTATTGATGGAAAACGGTTTGAAATCTTTTTGATATGGCTGTGGTCTTCAGTATGAGCATAGATAGCGCCCAGTGTATACTGAGGATGGAATTCGTACATGGCATCGACGGCGGTCACTTCGCGAGGATAGAAGTAGTTTCTGCTGAACTCAAGACTATCACGAGACGCAACCAACCGGTTGAGGGAGCCTTCACGCGGCGCGCCGGTAACTGTACGCCGCAGTTCGTATAGCGGCATTAATCCCCATAAAAATTTTCCACGAAATTTATCCATGGTATAAATAACGTTTACGCCGCGATAATCAATACCGGGATAAATGAATTTGCTGGGGTTTTTACTGAATAGGTAATGTGTATGAATATCTCCAACAAGAACCTGGAGATTTTTTCCGTAGTATTTTGTTGTAAGGCGGCGAAATCGGTCGAAAGCTTCATAGTCGCCAGAATCAAGCGTTCCGACACCATCTAAAGCATCAGGATGGTTTCTGTAAACGGTATTCGCTTGTTCGATGTGGAGAGGGTCTCCATTAATGGAAGTTCTAATTCGCACTTCTTCATCAAAAGCCGCGGTATCTTCGTCAATGCGACTCCTGTCGACCGAGTAACCGCTGAATAATAATGTTGAGTCAACACCTTCAAAACTAAGGAAAGGTTTTTCGGTAACGTCTGCACTTTTGATTTTTGGTTTTGGAAGCGTGATTCCCTGAGCGATTTCTTCCAGCTCGACATAGGTTTTTTCAGACAGTATATCGATGTACTGTTTAGCCTGAGCGTCTTCAGAGTCTTGCTTTTGAACGCGTATCCATTCCTGTAAAGAACGGTCGAACTTATTTTCTTTAAACAAGGTAAGAGCCATATACTTACGGATAGTGATGTTATCGGGGTACCTATTGAGAATGGCATTCCATCTGCCTTCCGCCTCTTCATAGTTTTTGCGGTGGAAATATTCAAGCCCCAGTGATGCGTTGCGTTCTATTACGTTTGCAACTGGATCATATACAACTGGTTTTAGGTTGGCTGGATCAATAGAATCTTCAGCTTTAGTTTTGCGCCGTGACTTTGATTCTTTGATCTTCTGGGTATATGACTGTGCCAGTTTGTTTGCCGGATCCAGTTCAAGAATTTTGTTCCACTGTATCAATGATTCATCAAGTTTGTTTTCGTTATAAAGATACACCGCTCGGCCGGTTAACAAGGGTACTGACATCGTCGCCATCAGATCGGGAGGAAAGATCAAAGTAGTGGTAATTATGGCCGTGCAGATGGTTTTAAAAATTAAACCTGTCTCAGAATGATTTAATTTCTTCATGATCATCTCTTTTTTTTATGATTAAAGATTCAGTTTATGATTTCAGGGCGATATAAGTTCCAACACAAGCCGGCCGCTGTATTTGCCCCGTACCGCTGTTGAATTTAACTCCAGAGCGAGATAAAATTCAAACGGGTCGGGTGAACGGGACAACTGGTAATCTCCAACTAAATTTGTTGGGTTAAGAAATTGTCCGTCATACGGGAAAAATCCAACTGCACGACGCCATGTGTCTGGTTCCACAGTCATATCTGCATAATCATGTATACTCAGCCATGGTTTAAGATCATGATCATTTATCGGATGGTCAGGAGTGCTTTCATCGGTGAGTACTCCTTTCCAAAACCTATCGTCTTCAATAGGGGGAGGGCCTTGTATTGCGGCGTCCCAGCCGGTGGTGTGGGCATCAGGCCCCCAGTTCAAATTCCAGAATTTAATTGGGATAGTGTATTTACCCGTAGAGTGTACCAATCCGGCGGGGCTTAGTTGCCGGATGGTTCCCCGCAACCCTTTGTACTTATTGGCGTTATCGGTATATATCCTTATTGCCCAAGGGCTTTGGTCTCCTATTGCATTGGGGAGAAATATCTTATAACGAACTTTGAAGGGGATGGGATACATGAACCTTCCGTATTCCAGCTTACCGAAATTTACACGTGACGGATGTACATTTATGCTCTGTTGCGGGTCACCGATAAACAATGGCATTTGTCCAAATACTGTAAGAATACGCGTGTCGGTAAAAGCGTCAAATACCAGCATGGATACAGAATAACTGCCTTCTTCTTCCGGAAGCCGTACAGATAAATTGAGTTCGCCTCGTCCTTGCACCTGAATGAGAAGAGGAGGCGGTGCGGGTGATGGGTATAATTCAAAGGACGCGGTACCGCGAGTTGTAACCACAACTGCTCCGTAGACGAGTTGTGCCGAGCTGGAAATATTTCTTAATCGGGCGGTAAATGTGACTGTTTCACCCGGTAAAGCGGTTTTTTTGTAATAATGTGACTCAGAAATTAGCTGTGCTTCCGCAGTCGCTACGCTGATTCCAAGAAAAGCTATCGCATATAGAAGTGATAATTTTTTCATTTTACGATAAATCCTTTTTCATTAACTGAAAAATTAGTCTCACTCTGAACAATATTGCCGTCACCTAAATCAAGGGTGACAACGGCTGTGTACTGTTGTCCGCCTTCAGGGATTTCCGGAACAGGCCAAAATACCGGAATGCGCTCAGAAAATCCGGGAAATACTGGAAGTGTGATGCCGCTTTGCAGGGAATCAATCGGTTCGCCTGCGTTATTGAATATGATTATATTACCTTTTGCCCTAATGTGGCGTGTGCCGGAATTATGCAGAGTGATGAGAAATTTGAGATTGTTTGCCTTGAACTGGAAATTTTCTTTTACCAGTTCTTCCGTTGACATGTCTGTTATTGTGATACCGAGAATTTCACCTTGTATTGATGTGGTGCCCTCAACGAACACGTAAATAGCTATAGAACGCCTGTATACCATCTCAAGATTGAGATCCACACCTAATGCTTCATTGTCGCTGTCTAGTATTTCCGGAGGCTGGGCTGAACCGGACAGCTCGTCAATCAGGATACAGGCGGCATATTCGCCGGAAGCATTCTGAGGTACACTGATCGTGAAATTCAGTACCTGCTGTTCACCGGGATTAACTACCAGTGAGGATTGAGCCAGCGAAATCCAGCTTTCGCACGAAGCGAGTAAGTCGGCAGGCTGTTTGCCTTCCGGTAAGACACTGTTCTCACTTAACATAAATCTGTATGTGCTTGTTGAAGCTTCAATAGACACGGCTTCAGGAGCTTTATTGCTGAGGTTAAGGGTTACTTCTTTCGTTGTCCCTGCTGGTATTGACAGTTCCATTTTTAAAGGTTCGACATTAACCGCATATGCACTGTTTGAAAGGACACCAAAGAGTGCCGCGACCAAACTAATTTTCTTGAAATCTATATGTATCATGGCGTATTCCTGTGTTTTTCGAATTACGGTTCAGTTACTATCTCAAAAATAAGCCTTGTTTTGTATTCGCCCACCGGTGATTTTGGTCCCATAGGGACATTTTCAGGAACCTGAACAGCCAGCATAATTTTAAATGGCGTAGGGAGGCTTGTATCTCCGTATAGATTATCATCATCCGTAAATAGTATTCCGTCAGGACCAGCAACCCATGCGGCATTGCGAGGGTCAATACCGAGAACTACTTGCTGGCGTGTTGTATTAGCCGGGATGACTGCTCCGGGACCAAGATCACGAATAGCGTAATAGGATGTATAATTCGGGTCATTTATGTCAGGAACATAAACCCATTTATCGCCGGTGTTTGGCGTTTGGAACATCAATGGTATATTTCCGCCGCCTTCACGGATAAAGCCCTGCAGGACTTTTTCAGCATGAATAGTTCCCGCGGCTCCCTGATATTTACGGTTATCGGTGTAGACGCTTAATATCCATGGATAAGGTTCATTGCACGCGCCATCGACCACAATATAGCCGATATTGTGCTGCCCCGCTTCACGTACCACGTCCGTGATATATGCTTTGAGCGTATATCCGCCAAACGACTTTACGGTACAGGAAATATATACTTCACTTGTAACACTTGCATAACTCCCTGAGTGGCTTCCCGCTGTTGCCAGCAGACTAACGATCATGAAGTACAATGATAACTTTTTCATACACAACATCTCCGTTACAAAATTTTTCTATTTTTAAACATCAGGATAATTATACAATACAGCTCTGCGGGATAGGAAATAATCACGTTACACTTGGAAATAATATACTTAGCTATTTAATTAATAAAGAAGAGTATTTTAAGTAATACCACACTCATATATTATAGTCCACAGTATTTTTTATATCGTTATGCGTTTGAAAAATGAATAATTGATGTTTTATACGGTATATTTTCTATAGACAGAATGGTTTAAATTATGTTTCAAAATAATTTATGAATTGAATGAGGAATAATGTTTATTGTACAATTTTCCTCAGAATAAAGAAAAATTTTTTCGTTTTAAATAATTTTAGATACTATGAAATGTATAGACAGCATGACCGTAAAAAGGAATCAGGATATTAACCTCTCACATATTGATGATCCACGCATACAACAATACATCCATGCGGCTCAGCGTATGCTGCAGGAAGATTTTTCTGAACCTGTTCCGGTGGATAAAAATGACCAGATTGGGCTGTTGGGGAAATCTTTATCTGCACTGGGCAGTAAACTGCATAAACAGATCTCAATGCTCCGTGAAATAGTGCGTGTAACTAAGCGAATTAATGAGGGAATGACAATCGACGAAGTGTTGAATCATGTATATGATAATTTCAGGAAATATATCCCTTTTGACCGCATAGGGTTTTCTCTTATTACTCTGGATGCCGCGGTGCAGGCGCGTTGGGCACGCAGTGATGGCGTGGATGTTAAACTCGGTGTGGGGTATGAACTTCCATTACACAAAACCAGTTTGCAGAAAGTGATGGATTCCGGCAAACCCCGTATAATAAATAACCTGAAAGAATATCATGCGCATTCTCCTCAATCAGAATCGACAAAACTTATTCTTTCAGAAGGAATACAATCAAGCCTGACCTGTCCGCTGATCGCTAGCAAACCACTTGGTTTTATATTTTTTTCCAGCAAGGAAAAATGTACATATGAAAATGTACATGTCGATATTTTTCTGCAACTCGCTGGCGAATTGTCAATGATACTGGAAAAGGCGTTTTTGTATGAACAGTTAATTGCTTTAAATCAACTGAAAGACAAGTTCATTGGATATGCGGCTCATGATTTGCGCAACCCTTTGATGATTATAAAAGGGTTTATAAGCCTAATTCAGTCAACGCCCGCAGATAAAGCTACTTATTCAGAAAGAGATGTGTATAGCCGAATAGACCGTCAATGTGACAGAATGATAGATCTTATTAATGATTTGCTGGATATCAGCGCCATTGAGTCAGGCGAATTGCATCTGGATAAAGAATCTGCTTCCATACAGGATGTGATTGAGGAAGTAGTAGACACAAACAATCTTATTGCGCAGGCTAAGCAAATTATCATTAGGACTAACATTAATGGAGCGCTGAAGCCTGTTTGGGCTGACCAGAAGCGAATTGTGCAGGTTTTGGAAAATCTTATCAGTAATGCCATTAAGTTTTCTCAGGCGGGTTCGGTGATTACTGTCTCAGCCTGCGTTCTTGAAAGCCATGTTGCTGTCAGTGTCGCCGATCAGGGACAAGGTATTTCCGATGGTGAAATACATAATCTTTTTCAGCCGTTTATGCTTACATCAACAAAACCTACAGGAGAAGAACACAGCACTGGACTCGGATTGGCGATTGTGAAAAAGATTGTTAATTTACATGGCGGGCAAATTACGGTTAAGAGTAAAGTTGGGGAGGGATCAACATTTACGTTTACCCTCCCTCTATATAAGTAATGTATTAAACGTTTCCGGTTGATGGAAGTTCCGAATACCCCATCAGGTATTCATCAATACAACGCGCCATTTCACGTCCCTGAGCTATAGCCTTCACTACGAGTGAAGCTCCCATTACTGAATCGCCCGAAGCAAAAACATTTTCAACGCTGGTCTGGTATTTGTTGTTTACTTTAATGTTGCCGCGATTATCAATCAATAATCCAAGGTCTTTTTCCAATGGGCCGTGCTCAGGATGAATAAATCCCATAGCGAGTAAGACAAGATCAACATCTAAAGAAAATTCAGTTCCTGGAATAGGATCCATTTTTCGACGCCCGTTTTCATCCGGTTCAGACCATTGAAGTTCCACGGCATGAAGCTTCTGAACGGTTTTGTTTCCTGAAAATTTCTGAGTCATGATGCTCCATCGCCGTTCACATCCTTCCTGATGTGATGTGGATGTACGCATAATTATCGGCCAGTACGGCCAGTCAGGATTAACCATATTCGGCTGTTCCGGCGGCTGAGGCAGTAACTCAAACTGATACACTTTCTTGGCGCCATGCCTGATAGATGTTCCTACGCAGTCTGAGCCGGTATCGCCGCCGCCGATGACAACAACAACTTTATCTTTGGCGATCATTCGTTTTGATTCATCTATTTTATCACCGGCATTTATTTTATTCTGCTGGGTGAGAAAGTCCATGGCAAAATGGATTCCTCCAAGTTCACGTCCTTCAACAGTCAGGTCGCGAGGTACACGCGCGCCGCTGGTAATACAGATAGCGTCAAAACGTTGTGTGAGGTATTTGGCGGAAATATCGTACCCGACATCAACGCTTGTTTCGAAGATAACACCTTCTTCTTCCATTTGCTTTAACCGGCGGTCGATTAACCATTTTTCCAATTTAAAGTCAGGAATGCCATATCGGAGTAATCCGCCCATCCTGTCAGCTTTTTCAAAAAGTGTCACTGTATGTCCGGCACGGCGAAGTTGCTGTGCGGCGGCAAGCCCTGCGGGGCCCGACCCGACAACTGCCACCTTTTTGCCTGTTTCGTTTTTTGGCTGAATAGGAGTTACCCATCCTTCAGCCCAGCCATGCTCAATAATAGTCATCTCTATCAGTTTAATGCTGACAGGATCATTGTTAATCGCTAACGTGCATGCACATTCACAGGGAGCAGGGCAAATTTTACCGGTAAATTCCGGAAAATTATTTGTCGCGTGCAGAAGATCAAGAGCCTCTTTCCAACGGCCCTGATATACCATATCGTTCCAGTCCGGTATTAAGTTGCCAAGCGGACAGCCATAACCATGACAGTAGGGGATTCCGCAATCCATGCACCGAGCGGCCTGTTGCGTCAATTTTTCAGGAGGCAATGGTTTTACAAATTCATTATAATGCTGGATACGCTCCTGTACCGTCTGTTTTGACGGTTCTTCGCGTTTATATTCTTTAAAACCCGTTGGTTTAGCCATATTATCTAAATACCTCCTCAGTTACAGACGTAGTATCATCATTTCTATTTGCCTGTTCCTCCAGACGTTTAAGCGCACGCCTGTATTCAATAGGCATAACTTTTACAAAATACGGAAGTTTTTCTTCAAAAGTGTCGAGAATTTCTTTTGAGTAACTGCTTCCGGTATATTGCGCGTGACGTTTTATGAGAGACCGGAGCAAGTCGATATCGGTCTTCTCAACGACGTTTTCTATATCGACCATGTCAAGATTGCATAGTGTGTCAAAGAGATGGCTCTTATCATATACGAAAGCGATCCCGCCGCTCATACCTGCGGCAAAGTTACGGCCGGTTTCTCCCAGCACAACAACTACTCCGCCAGTCATGTATTCACAGCCATGATCTCCTACTCCTTCGATAACAGCAACTGCTCCGCTATTACGGACGGCAAAGCGTTCCCCGGCTACACCGGCAACGAATATTTCACCAGAGGTTGCGCCATAGAGCACTGTATTCCCGATAATAATATTTTCATATGATTTAAACGGAGACTCTTTAGGTGGGTATACTATAATACGGCCGCCGGACATCCCTTTTCCCAGATAGTCATTGGTGTCGCCCGCAAGTTCAAACGTAACACCCTTTGACAGGAAGGCTCCGAAACTTTGTCCTGCGGATCCCTTAAATTTAATATGAATTGTATCAGGCGGCAAACCATCTGATCCATATTTTTTTGCAATGGCACTGCTCAGCATTGTACCTACTGTACGGTTATAATTATGAATCTCTGATTCAAAATGTACCGGTGTTTTAGATTCAATGGCTGTACTGCATTTTTTTAGCAGTTCTTTATCAAGGCTTAATTCAAGCTGATGATCTTGCGAGCGAATACAGCGCAGGACGGGTTTTTTCATGGTTTTAGACACGTCTGCAAGTAAGGCGCTGAAATCAAGCCCTTTTGATTTCCAGTGCGAGATAGCGTTGTCCACCTCAAGTTTGGAAACCTGCCCTATCATCTCATCGACTGTTCGAAAACCGAGTTCTGCCATAATTTCTCGCAGTTCCATAGCGATAAACCGCATAAAATTCACAACGTATTCAGGCTTGCCATGAAATTTTTTGCGTAAATCTTTGTCCTGCGTAGCAATACCGACAGGACAGGTATTCAGATGGCATTTTCTCATCATGATACATCCCATAGCGATTAACGGCATGGTAGAGAAACCAAACTCTTCTGCGCCAAGCAATATAGCCACAGCGAGATCGCGCCCTGTCGACAGTTTTCCATCAACCTGAACTCGTATTCTGTCTCTCAAGCTGTTCAGCACCAGTGTCTGGTGGGTTTCCGCCAGTCCTAATTCCCAGGGTATTCCGGCATGTTTGATGGATGAAATCGGTGAAGCGCCGGTTCCTCCATCATAACCGCTGATAAGAACCATATCTGACTTTGCTTTTGCCACACCTGCGGCAATAGTTCCGACACCCACTTCAGCTACCAGCTTAACAGAAATACGCGCGGAAGGATTGGAGTTTTTAAGGTCGTGAATTAGTTGTGCCAGATCTTCAATCGAATAAATGTCATGATGCGGCGGAGGCGATATAAGTGTCACTCCCGGCGTGGAATGACGGGTTTTTGCAATGGTCTCGTCAACCTTATGTCCGGGTAACTGCCCACCCTCGCCGGGTTTTGCTCCCTGCGCAACTTTAATTTGTAACTCATTGGAATGAACCAGATAGTTGATCGTCACTCCAAATCGCCCTGAAGCGACTTGTTTGATCGCGCTGTTTGTGGAATCGCCGTTCGGCATCGGTACAAACCGCCGTTCATCCTCGCCGCCTTCGCCCGTGTTGCTCTTGCCGCCTAGACGGTTCATCGCGATAGCCAGTGTTTCATGCGCTTCACGGCTGATTGAACCGTACGACATTGCGCCCGTTGAAAAACGGGTAACAATTTTTTCAACGGATTCAACTTTAGTAAGAGGAATTGGCGTGTTTTTCCTGAATTTGAAAAGGCCGCGTAAAGTATGTTGTTTCTGGCTCTGGTCATTCACCTGACGGGCGTAATCTTTATATATAGTATAATCGTTTTTCACAACCGCGTGCTGAAGCGTTGCAACGACCTTTGGAGTCAGGAGGTGGTGTTCGGTGTTGTGGCGGTAATGGTATTGTCCACCCAGCTCAAGCAGTTTTGGCGATATTCCTGATAACGGATACGCTTTGCGGTGACGCAGTACCGCTTCCTGTGCAATGATGTTAAGGTCTATTCCTGAAATACGCGACACAGTCCCCGGAAAGTATTTGTTTATCAGGTCTTTGGATAATCCGATAGCTTCGAATATGATAGCGCCTCTATAGCTCCGTAAGGTTGAAATCCCCATTTTAGAGAAAATTTTTAACAACCCTTTTTTGAGGGCATTAACATAATTATCGATAGCGGTTTCCTGATCTACTCCAGAAGGAAGCATGCCTTCTTTTATCATATCGGAAAGGGTTTCAAACGCCAGATACGGGTTGATTGCGCTTGCACCAAAACCGATCAGAAGAGCGAAATGCATAACATCACGGGCCTCACCTGTTTCCACAACAAGGCCGGTCTGCATTCTTTTACCGCAATTAATCAGGTAATTGTGCACAGCGGATGTGGCAAGAAGGCAGGGTATAGGCGCGTTGTTTGCGTCAACCATCCTGTCGCTTAAAATCAGGATGTTGTTGCCTTCATCAACCTTTTGCGCCGCCAGCTTGCATAAATTATCGATAGCTTTTTCAAGAGATTCCACACCTTTTGTCGGGTCAAACAACATCGGCAGAACAGCTGTTTGAATACCTTTTGATGAAGCGTTCAGGATTTTTGGGACATCATCGTTTGACAATATAGGATGATATAATTTCAGCTGTTTGCAATGTTCAGGCGTTTCATCAAGTATATTGCGTTCCTGCCCGACAAAACTCATCAGTGACATAACAAGTGACTCGCGATATGGATCAATAGCAGGGTTGGTAACCTGTGCGAATAATTGTTTGAAATACCAGAATAATAATTGAGGTTCCTTCGACAAAACAGCAAGGGGAGTGTCTGTTCCCATAGACCCCACCGGTTCCTGCCCATTGATTGCCATGGGAGCTAAAATAAAGGTGAGGTCTTCACGGGTGTATCCAAATGATGTCTGGCGTACAAAAATTGTATCATGATGCGGGTCAACTTGTTGCGGAGCATCTAATAGTCCGCGCAGTTCAATTCTGTTTTTTTCGAGCCAGCGCCGATATGGTTTGCTTCGTGATACCTGTGATTTAATTTCCTGATCGCTGACAATTCGTCCTTCTTCAAGGTCAACAAGAAACATTTTGCCTGGAGTCAATCGTCCTTTCTGCAAAATATCTTCAGGCGGAAAAGTCAACACGCCTACTTCAGATGCCAGAACAACAAAGTTGTCTTTTGTGACTACATAGCGTGCCGGACGAAGCCCGTTGCGGTCGAGAACAGCGCCGATTTTTCGTCCATCGCTAAATACCAGAGCGGCCGGGCCGTCCCATGGTTCCATAATAGTTGTATGATATTCATAAAAAGCGCGTTTATCCTGGCTCATATGGTATTTGACACCAAAAGCTTCAGGTACCATCATCATCATGGAATGCTCAACCGACCTGCCGCCATTAACAAGGAGTTCAAATGCATTATCAACACAGGCTGAGTCACTTCCGAATGCCTGAATGATAGGGAAGAGTTCGGAAATATCATCTCCGAATAACTCTGATTTCATCTGGGATTCACGTGCTTTCATTCTGTTAATATTGCCGCGCAGAGTATTGATTTCTCCGTTGTGCGCAAGGTACCTGAACGGCTGGGCTAATGGCCATGACGGAAAGGTATTGGTACTGAAGCGCTGGTGTACAATAGCCATAGCTGTGACATACCTTTTGTCATGAAGGTCAGGATAGAATTCGTTCATCTGATGAGCGGTGAACATGCCTTTATATACGATAGTTCGAGCAGAAAGACTGCAGACATAAAATTCGTCAAAATCAATGCCCATGGCATGTGCGGTATTTTCAAGAATCCTTCTGAGGACGTATAACTGGCGTTCAAGCTCGTCACCAGCTAAACCCTTATTATCAATAAATAACTGTTGAATTACTGGCATAGAGCTTAACGCGAATTCTCCTAGACAATCTGACCTGAATGGAACATCTCTCCAGCCAAGTACTTTAAATCCGCGAGCAGTGATAATCTCCTCCAGCTTTTTTGTCAGATTCTCACGTTTATTATTGTCCTGAGGGAGAAAAAACATTCCTACGCCGTATTTTCCTGCATCGGGAAGTATTATATTCAGGGTTTTTGTTTCCCTGACAAAGAATTCGTGAGGGATTTGTGATAATAACCCAGCTCCGTCACCTGTTTTGTCATCGCCGCCAACAGCGCCGCGATGTACAAGGTGTAACAGAACCTGAAGCCCTTTTTCCACGATTTCATGGCTTTTGTGCCCATCAATGTTTGCTACAAAAGCCACACCGCAGTTGTCATGCTCGAACTGAGGATCGTAGAGAGATTTGTTTTTCTCGACCCATTTTTTTATGTTCACACATATACTCCTTTTTTATTACCTTTGCTATATTCGAAAAACAGTGTAAAATCATGAAAAGTATAACTGTATGATGCAGTTTTTATTTATCTTTTGTTATTTTCAGTGAGTTGTGCTCATAGCTGTATTTATTTTGGGAACAATAGTATACTGAAAAAAAAGAAGTTTATCAAGAAAAAATAGTTTTTAGTGTTTGTTTTTCACGTGTTTATTGAATTTTTAGTAAAAAAATGATGAAATTAATATAAAATGTACTTTTATTATTTTATATTTTTATAAAACATATTATAATATTCAGACAAAAACGAATAACTTTCATTGATTGTGCGAAATAATTTCAAAATTCGGGTTGTCAATCTTCCTTTGCCGGTGTTTTGTGTCGTAAAAAATGGTGCATTTGGTAAAGCTCTCCTTTGAAAAGCAACTGGTCACAGGCTATATCTCTCAATTTGTGTGAAGGATTTTTGTGTTTGTGTCGATATACTCTATAAAAAGATATTGTAGCTGGTATATATTTTGATTGTTGGATATTTTTTTGTAATAAATAGCTGGGGAAGGTGTTCTAAATACTAGTTCTCAGTTAGAAATGTTATGAGTTGCAAAGTTGAATATTGAATTCAACATTTAGGGTTTTTATGTTCAGGGAACAATCGCTTTGAGAGCGTGCGATTTGACTCACAGGTTTTTACGGTGTATATATTTAGATATAGTTTGATTGTGTGGTTGAGATAGAAAAAGTGTTTATTAATCTGACGCTACTGTTGTATATAGCGCCATAGTGTATATAAATAGTTGATAATAAGCAGGATATTTTTGACTATGATCAAAAATCGGAAGGACTCCTATACTCAAAAGATGCGAGTTATGGGGATTTTTTGTGTTTTTTTTAGGTCGTTAATCCGTGAACTTACGTATACAAATTTTCATAAATATTTCATAAGCAGAGGGGTGCAATTATGAACAACTTACATTATTCCACCGGTGCGTTCTCAATGTGGAAGTGGTGGACCTCACGGTCCAGACGTTTCTGGATGAAGGTTATCTCACTTCTGTTAATTGAATGTTTTCTTTTTTATGACGCAATGAAAGTCGTTGCGCAACAGGAGAGTCCGCCGCAGCCGGAGTACCCGCAGGAGGAAATTTCGCCTCCTGAGGCAACACAGCAGGAAGAACAGCCTGCTGAGCAACCCTATCAACCACAAGGCACAGATATCCTCCCTGGCATCGGTTGGGAAACCCCTCTTTTCCAATCGACTGACGCTGAGGTAGATAATGATGCTGAAGATATACGTAATGAAATCCTTTCTGCGGATCAACCTCCAGTTCCCAGCAGTGATATAGATGACTATGTCGCTGTGCTTGACCTCCCTGGTATTACCACTAACCTTACCAAAATATCCTACACTTACACTACAGAGGCAGATCCGGAAAACGAAGGGATTTTAACCCAAGTTACTATGAATTTCGATAACAAACCTGATGATGTGGAAACATATACGCCATCACTGACCGATCCTTCACCCCTCTATGGATCAAATGGCAAACCTACTCAGGTAGAATATCATTATGAGCGAGATGAAAATGGCAACCTGAAATATTTTCAGGTGGATGGAAGTGAAAACTACCTTCAGGATAATGACGGTCATTATATTGAGGTTGCAAATGAAAACGAAGGCAAGGCGATGGTCACCGGTATCAGGCTCTGGTTTGATTCCAACACAGGCGAATATGTTAAGTTTGATTATTCGTCGGGTACACGCCAACAGTCCGTTTATCGCGAGACACGTGATGCGCAAGGCGTTATTTATCGTTGGGATCCGACGCATGATCTGGTGATTCATGAGGAAACCGCTACTGGGCTTGAAACTGATTATGTCTATCACTGGGATGTCAGCGGCGAACGCATTGAATGGTATGAGGAAACTACTCTGGGGGTCACATATCGTTTTGAATCCGGCGAAGACCAGAATTTTGACGGTGTACTGGGAGAAGATCTTAACGGCAATAATGTGCTTGATCTTGACTTTTCCGAAGATCTTAATGGAAATGGCGCCCTTGACCTGCTCATTAATGAAGACGCGGATAATGATGGCTTTCTTGATGTGGGAGAAGACCTTAACGGCAACGGCCAGCTCGATACGGAACTTTCAGAAGACCTTAATAATAATAATATCCTTGATAAACATCTTAACGAGGATTTCAATGGCAATGGTTCTCTTGATGCAGAGGATGTTAATGGTAATGGTTCTTTGGATCCGTGGATATTGAAATGGGTTCGCAGCGTCAGCGACGAAGGCACAACTGTCACTTACTACGAGAACGGGCTCATTTCACGTAAGGAATTGCCAGATGGTACAGTATGGTGGTATGACTACGAAACTAATCAGCAGGGTACAGTGGTTGTTTCCCGCTTGGAAAACCGTAACGCTTCTGTAGAAATGATTGATGACGGGGGAACTTTCAAGCTGGTTGTTGGCGATGAAAACGTTACTGTCGCAATTGTTGATCCTGGACAGGTTAGCGTGGACGGACATGTGATCAGTGTACCTGCTAATGAAACCGAAACATCCTATGATCTTGAACTGATTTCAGGCGAGACTGTAACCTTTATTTTTGATATTCACGGACAGCTTAAGGCTCAGCTTGATGGAACATCGCCGTTTGTTATTGCAAATACCAAAGCGGTCATTATGGTTGATGAGGTTTCTCAGAATGGATCTACCATATATCAGAAAATCCATCACCTTATGCAGGACAATGTAGCGGTCAAATATGAGAATGGGGCTTATTCTTTGAATCTCAATGGAAGTACGGTTACTCTTGAGATTCAGGCAGATGGTTCACTTAAAGTGGGGAATTCTTTTGTATCTCTGGGTTCATCGCTATGGCTTTCCGGTTTTGGTAATATTATGGGAGGAGCAGACTACGGATTGAGTTCATCCATTGATGGCGGACTGACCATAGCTGTTGCCAATTCAGGGCTTATTACCATTGCCATGCTCGGTTCTGAACCTGTAACAATAGGATATACAAAAGCTGCGCAAGTTCCGCTTAGCACTTATTATTATGGGAATGAAGTCCTTCGTCAGGATGATGAAGGTAATATTATCCAGAGCATAGATTATACAGGCAACAATGTTGCGGTTACCAGTTACAAGTATGAATGGTATAATGACGGCTCTTTGAAACGCCGCATAATTGATACAAACGGCATTGTTCAGACATATGACGAAGACAACAACCTGCTGTCAGTTCAGGCAGGCGGGATATTGACGGAATACCTCACTAACGGGCTGGAACACAAGATTACCTATCTTGATACAGGCAAAACATTAACCTATAGCTATGAACCTGATGTCAGCAATGTTGATTTAGTCAGAACGAAAACTGAAGTCGAGTATGACCCTGAATATCCTGACGCTAACAAAATAACAATTTATGATTTCCAGAAAAACCTGATTACGTCAATTACTGACCGGAACGGTAATATACGTATGTTTACCTATTATGCGCTTGGATACACTGAAGACCTTAACGGCAACGGGTCTCTGGATCCTACATATACTGAAGACCTTAATGGAAATAGTCAGCTTGATATCGACTGGGACGAGGATACAAACGGCAACAGCTTGCTTGATGCAGGTGAAGATATTAATGGCAACGGATTGCTTGATAACCATGTTAATGAAGACCTCAATGGTGATGCCTTTCTTACGGCGGATATAACCGAAGACCGTGACAATGACGGGCAGATTGATACTACGGTTATTTCCAGCCCGACTCGTCATGTGCTGGATTATAAAGATTGGGAAATCGCGTATTACATTGAGACCAGAAGCAACCTTGCCGGAACGAACACCTCAGTCGATTTCGTTTTTGGCGCACTGTCTATCAAGCGTACTCTCCAAACTCCTTCCCTTACATTTGATGCTTCACTCACAGACGACCAGATGGTTGCCCGCGGTTTGCTCTCTCAGATCAATCAAAATGGACAGATACGCAATTTTACTTACGGAAACATGGACATTAACGGCAACAGCAAGCCGATTTCGACTGAAACGCATCCTGATACACCCGGATTTGAACTGATTCGCGCTTATGATGAGAGCTACCGTACGATCTGGCAAAAACAAGGAGACAGCATAACTGAATTTACGTATATCGGCTCAATAACTGAAGAGACAGGCAAATATGAATCTGGTGGTGTTATTGCCGGAAAAATCACCCGTGAATATGATGATAATAGTGATATCATCAGTTTGACCGACCGCAACGGGAACGTATCAACATTTACCTATGACTATGACGGGTTCGGCAACAGAGTTAATAGCTATGAAACACGTTTTTCGTTTAACGGACAGAATCTTGGGATAACTACCCGCCAGTTTGATGTTGAGGATAATTTAATTTCCATAACCGATAAAAACGGCTATATCAAGGAATATACCTTAGCTTACAATGAACAGGGTATGAATACCGGTTCAGTTGAGACTGACCCGCGATACACTGATTTGCAGATTGTTCGCGAGTTTGATAACGATGGGAGAGTAATCTCGGAACGGACGCTGGGATCCGGCGGAGTTGAACGCAAGTATGTTGAGTATCAGTATGAAATCGACCCGTTCGGTGAATTACGCGCTCAGATTCAGATTGAACTGGGGGCAACATATGTACGGACGACAACCCGTAAGTATAATAGTAAAGGTGATGTCACCGCGATTTATGATTTTAATAATCAGGTCACACATTATTCCTACGCAAAAGATATTTACGAAAATATTACCGGTACAGTCCAGTCACACCCATATAATGAGTCTGATTTTTTTAACACAGTTCCTCAATTCAACTTTGAAAACGAAACATATGGTTATGTTGAAGCCGTAATCGATAACGGAATCCTGACCAATTATATTTATAACCTGACTGACTCAGGGGAAAAAGGTAACCGTCTTATTCGTGTCGTACAGTATGCGGATACGACCACGGCGAAACCTATGAGCGCGATTGATTATATCAATGGTGAAATATGGGCGTATACTTATAACGGCAGTAATCAGCTTGAACATGCCAGAGTCTATGATTTACAGCGTTCAGGTACAGCCGGCGCGTTGAAAAGAACAATTACATACAACACTTCAAACGGCCATATTACCGCTATAGAATCAGGTGACGATTATGTAACGAACATCGTCTACTCCGGTGACGTTATTCAATCTGCGGAAGTGCGGCATCAGTCCGCTTCAGGCGATCTTGTTCGCACCGTAGAGTTTAACGCAAGCGGTCAGGTATACCGGGTAGCAGTGTATAACGCAAGCGGCACAGCAGAACGCTGGCTGCAGTATTCCTACAGAACAGTGAACAATCTCGGCAACTATCAGGCAGGCGGCACATATTCGGTTATTGATTCCATTACCGAATATAATAACCCTGATTATGCTGATGAACACCGTACCCGCCAGATAACCCATCCGTCGCAGAGCGGCGAGAATCTCCCGTTTACCTCTATGATGCAGTTCTCAATTTATCGGATTTTTGAGAACAACGTTGCGCGCCAACTGAAATCCGAACGAACATTTAACAAAGAGAATGATCTTATCAGCTATATTGATGAAGATGGCGTTATTACGTCTTTCGAATATGAAAAAGATGCTATCGGCAACAATTCAGTTATTCGCGAAACATCGTCTAAATACTCAGGAACAGTTGAACGTGAATATAACACTGAAGGACAGGTAGTATCATCAACCGCGAGAAACGGCTTTGTTACAAATTATGCTAATGTGCTGGATGACGAAGGCCGCTTATCCAGTATTCAGGAAACCATGCCTGATTTTCCTGATGCGCTTACTGTTCGCTCGTATGACGGTGAAGGGCGTGTTACTTCTATTAATCAGAACGGTATTGAGTTTGCCTATAGCTACGAACTTGATTCGCTTGGCAATATAGTTCGGTCATTTGAAACCAACGCGGATTTTCCGGCATCCGTAACGACCCGTGCGTTCAATGTTCTTAATAACGCGTTGAGTTCTGTAACTGATCAGAATGGTAATGTGACTGATTATTTATACAATCAGGCTGAAAAACTTGATAAAACTGAGCTGTACCTGAAAGACAATTTATCTTCGCCAAAACGGTACACTCTCTATTATACATCCGGGCTCGAAGAAGGGCGCGTGACGGAAATACAGGATAACGACGGCGCAGTTGTCCGTTCGTTTACCTATGAGTTTGATTCGTTCGGCAGTATGCGGAAGTCTGTGGAACTTGACGGGCCTACAGACGGTTTATTCCCTGGATACCGTCTGGAACGTGAATTTAATGTTAATACCGGTTCATTAGTTGCGTTGTCCGATCATAGCGGGCGTGTGCTGAGCTATAATTATGACAATGCCAACCGTCTTGCAAGCACTGCTGACAACCGCGGCAATGTCACCACATTCTATACTGTCGGACAGGCACTTGGACAGATAGACAGCTTGAGCGACGCGGCAGGGCCGGTTTCCACATTTACTTATGAATTTGATACGCTTGGAAATATCAGCCGTTCGTTCGAATCAGCGGCCGGCTTCTCGGCGGCGATAACTACCAGAGCTTTTAGCTCAAATGGTAACCTTAACACTGTTACCGCGCGCGATGGTTCGGTTTCAAGTTTCCACTATATTAATAATGATGTCCTTGAAAGTACTGAAGACGATTCCAATAACGTTACCTATTATTATACAGACGGCGAAAGCACGGGGCAGGCAGAAAAGACAGTCAGCAACGGCGAAGACCAGTCGTATTTTTCGTATGAATTTGATACAGCAAGCGTATTACAGCGTTCTTTCGAAACCAACGCTCAATTCCCTGCGGCGATAACCACCAGAGCGTTTAACACGGTAGGCAACCTTGATACTATCACGACACCTCGTGGGCGCGTATCCAGCTTTTATTATGACAACACTGTTCTTTCAAGCATACTGGATGACAGAGGCAACAGAACGGATTTCTATCTTACCGGACAGCCGAAAGGGCAGGTTTCCGAGTTGCATGATAACGATGGTTTACAGACTCAATTCTCTTATGAGTTTGATTCAAGAGGCACCATGCTCCGAAGTTTTGAGAGCGATTCCGATTATTCGGCGGCAATAACCACCCGCCAGTTCAATACTGCGAATGGCAATCTCGCAACTTCAACAGACAAGAACGGGCTGGCTACATCCTATTATTATAATGTGCAGGATGTGCTGGAAAGCGTTCTTGACGCTAACAACAATCTGAGCATCCTCTATACTGACGGCTCTGCAGAAGGACAAGTTAAAGAACGTTCCGATTCCAGCGGGCTGGTCAGCTCATTCACCTACGAATTCGATTCACTGGGCACAATGCAGGCAAGTTATGAGACGAACGGCGTGTTCCCTTCAGCCATATCCACCCGCGCGTTTAATGTAACGAATGATACTATTGAATCCTTAACCGATAAAAATGGTGTTGTTACCAGTTTTTATTATGTGGATGAAGATGTCTTGTCCAGTATCGTTGATACTGAAGGTTCAGTAACAACATTTTATACAGCAGGAGATGCGGAAGGGCAGGCGGCTCAGACATCGCGCTTTGACCGTTTAACCTCAGCGTTTTCATATGAATTTGATACCGCAACAGGAAACATTCTTGCCAGTTTCGAGACCAACGGCCAGCATCCTGACTGGTTCACGACTCGCAGGTTTGAACAGGTTTCCGGCAACGTCCAGACATCAACCAGCCCGAGCGGCCAGGTTACCAGTTTCCATTATGATGGGCAGATTCTGAACAGTGTTGTAGATGACAGGGATCGTGTCACCAATTTCTACACGTCAGGTTTAGCTAAAGGGCAAGTTTCCCAGACTTCTGCGCCTGCCGGATTGATTTCTGCCTACAGTTACGAGTTTGACAGCCTCGGCAATATACAGCGTAGTTTCGAAACCCAGTATGGTATAGACGGTCGGTTTACCACCCGTGCGTTTAATGTAACCAATGGCACGGTAGAGACATCAACCGACCGGTTCGGCAGTGTTTCATCGTTTGATTATGATTCTCAGGAACGCCTTGTCAGTGTATGGGACAGCAAGAACAGCGTGACACGGTTCTACACTGGCGGTGTCTGGGAAGGGCAGGTCAGCCAAACATCAAGAAATGATGCACTCACAGCGGTATACAGTTATGAACTTGTTGGCGGTACGGTATCACGCAGTTTTGAAACAGCTCGTGGAATTGATGGCCGGTTCACGACTCGCGCCTTTAACACCGAAACCGGAAATATCGCTACAAGTACAAACCAGTACGGCAGGGTTTCATCTTTCGCGTATGATGCTTTTGACCGTGTAGTCAGTGTATGGGATAGCCGCAGTAATGTAACGGCGTTCTATATTGACGGCGCATGGGAAGGGCAGGTCAGCACAACATCCAAAGACGACGCTCTTACAGCGGCTTACAGCTATGAGCTGGTTGACGGTGATGTGGTTCGCAGTTTTGAAACATCCCGGGGCATAGACGGACGGTTCACGACCCGCGCTTTCAACACGGAAACTGGCAATATAGCTACTTCAACCGATCGTTTCGGCGCGATCACCTCATTCTATTATGATACACTTGACCGTCTGGTCAGCGTCGCCGACGAGCAAAACCGCATCACCAAATTTTATACTGACGGCGCTTCCGAAGGACAGGTATGGCAGACATCCAAGAATGACGGATTGCTCGCATCATATACATACGAACTGGAAAGCGGTGAAGTCGTTCGCAGTTTTGAGACTGCGCGTGGTATAGACGGCCGGTTTACGACTCGCGCGTTTAACACCGAAACAGGAAATATAGCCACCTCGACAGATCGGTTCGGCGGCGTTACATCATTTGATTATGATTCTGTCGCCGCTCTGATCAGCGTATGGGATTCACAAAGCAACGTTACGAAATTCTACATTGACGGCGTGTGGGAAGGGCAGGTCAGCGAGACGTCGAAGACTAATGAGTTGACCGCAGTATTTGCGTATGAAATGGAAAGCGGCGATGTTGTTCGCAGTTTTGAAACCACCCGCGGCGTTGCAGGACGGTACACCACCCGTGCATTCAACACTGCGACGGGCAACATAGCGACATCAACAGATCGGTTCGGCAAAGTTTCCAGTTTTGATTATGACACTATTGACCGTCTGGTCAGTGTATGGGATGAAGGAAACGCCGTAACCAAATTCTACACAGATGGCGACTGGGAAGGGCAGGTCAGCGAGACCTCCAAAAATGATAATGTAACAGCAGTATTCAGTTATGAAATAACGAACGGCGATGTGGTCCGGAGTTTTGAGACATCACGCGGCATAGACGGCCGGTTCACGACAAGAGCGTTTGACACGGATACCGGCAATATAGCGACTTCAACAGATCGGTTTGGCGGGGTGACATCATTTGATTATGATTCCGCTGATCGGCTAGTCAGTGTATGGGATACACAAAATAACGTGACGAAGTTCTATACGGACGGAACATGGGAAGGTCAGGTCAGCCAGACATCCAAAAACGATTATTTAAGCGCGGCGTTCAGTTATGAAGTGGATAGCGGCGACGTAGTCCGCAGTTTTGAAACTACCCGCGGCGAAGCGGGTAAATACACAACCCGCGCTTTCAACACTGCAACGGGCAACATAGCCACTTCAACAGATGTGAAAGGACGGGTATCGTCATTTGATTATGATTCAATTGATCGTCTTATGAGCGTATGGGATACGAAGAAGAATGTGACCAAATTCTACACAGACGGCGACTGGGAAGGTCAGGTCAGCGCAACGTCTGACGAAACAGGTTTAACCGCCGTGTTTAGTTATGAATTAGTTTCTGGTGATGTTGTCCGTAGTTTTGAAACTGAAAAAGGTATTATTGGACGATATACGACCCGTGCGTTTAATACTGATACTGGAAATGTAGCTACCTCTACAGACAGATACGGCAAAGTATCATCATTTGATTATGATTCGCTGGATCGCCTTACCAGTGTCTGGGATAAAAACAATAATATCACTAAATTCTATGTTGATGGTGAATGGGAAAGCCAGGTTAAAGAAACCTCAAAGAACTCTGACCTTATGGCTGTGTTCTCGTATGAGATACAAAATGAAACAATGCTTTATAGTTATGAGACTCAGTATGGTGTAGCTGGACGCTTCACGACTCGTGCATTTAACACTGAAACAGAAAATATCGCCAGCTCAACTGACCGTTTTGGTAATGTATCAAGCTATGATTACGACACCATAGATAGGTTGGTCAGTGTGTGGGATACTAACAATGCGGTTACCAAATTTTATACCGGCGGAGAGTGGGATGGTCAGGTTATGGCATCCTCGAAAAATGATATTTTAACGGCGGCATTCAGCTATGAGATGGTATCCGGTGATATAGTTCGCAGTTTCGAGACTGCCCGTGGCATCGATGGACGCTTCACGACTCGCGCATTCAATACTGATACAGGCAACATAGCCACCTCAACAGACCGGTTCGGTAAAGTATCTTCATATTATTATGATTCAGTTGACCGCCTGCTGAGCGTTATCGACAGCCGTAACAATGTAACATCTTTCTACACAGACGGTATTTGGGAAGGGCAGGTCAGCGGTACATCCAAAAATGGTAACCTTCTTTCTGCGTTCAGCTATGAGATGGTATCCGGTGATATAGTTCGCAGTTTTGAGACAGAGCGCGGCATAGACGGGCGGTTCACGACCCGTGCGTTCAATACGGAAACAGGCAACATTGAAACCTCGACAGACCGTTTCGGCAGTGTTTCTTCGTTTGCGTATGATTCGTTCGACCGAATTACCAGTATCTGGGATAGCCGTAACGGCGTAACTCATTTCTATACTGACGGTGTATGGGAAGGACAGGTCAGCGAAATATCTAAAAACAATATTTTAACAGCAGTATATAGTTACGAATTGGAATCCGGCGATGTTTCCCGCAGTTTTGAGACAGCTCGCGGTATTGATGGACGCTTCACGACCCGTGCTTTCAATACTGAATCCGGCAACATAGCTACTTCAACTGATCAATTCGGCAAAGTTTCAAGTTTTGATTATGATTCATCTGATCGGCTTATAAGTATCTGGGATGCGCAGAATAATGTAACGAAGTTCTATACTGACGGTATCTGGGAAGGGCAGGTCAGCGCAACTTCAAAAACCGATACTTTGACATCAGCATTCAGTTACGAGATGGAATCCGGTACCGTAGTCCGTAGTTTTGAAACCGCTCGCGGTGTGGATGGACGGTTTACTACTCGCGCCTTTAATACGGATACAGGAAATATAGCGACCTCGACGGATCGGTTCAACAACGTTTCATCATTCGATTACGACAACATAGACCGCTTAATCAGTATCTGGGATGAACAGAATGCCATTACTCATTTTTATACTGATGGAACATGGGAAGGGCAGGTCAGTGATACGTCGAAAAACGGAGCATTGATCTCAGTATTCAGCTATGAACTCGTTTCAGGCGATGTTTCCCGCAGTTTTGAGACTGCCCGTGGTATAGACGGCAGGTTCACCACCCGCGCCTTTAACACTGAATCAGGCAACATAAATACATCGACCGATCAGTTTGGCAAGGTATCCAGTTTCGCGTATAACTCAGCTGACAGCCTTGTGAGTATCTGGGATGCGCAGAATAATGTAACGAAGTTCTACACAGACGGAGATTGGGAAGGCCAGGTCAGCGCAACGTCAAAAACCGATACTTTAACAGCGGCATTCAGTTACGAGATGGTGTCCGGTGACGTAGTACGCAGTTTTGAAACCACCCGTGGGGTAACAGGGAGATATACAACTCGCGCGTTCAATACTGCAACAGGCAACATAGCGACCTCGACAGACCGTTTCAACAATGTTTCATCATTCGATTATGACAGCATAGACCGCCTGATCAGTATCTGGGATGAGCAGAATTCCATTACGAGATTTTACACAGACGGTATCTGGGAAGGCCAGGTCAGTGATATATCTAAAAATGACATCTTGATGTCTGTATTTAGCTATGAGCTGGAAAGCGGCGATGTAGTACGCAGTTTTGAAACTGCTCGCGGCATAGACGGTAGATTCACGACCCGCGCGTTTAACACTGAATCAGGCAATATAGATACATCGACAGATCAGTTCGGCAAGGTATCAAGTTTTGCGTATAACTCAGCCGACAGCCTTGTGAGTATCTGGGATGCGCAGAATAATGTAACGAAGTTCTACACAGACGGAGATTGGGAAGGGCAGGTCAGCGCGACATCGAAAACCGAT
>QZJZ01000094.1 GCA_003599815.1 Candidatus Auribacter fodinae | reverse complement strand
TCTGGAATTTAGAATTAAGCGGGTTGATTAAACTCTTTTTTTGCGAAACGATTTAGGTGGCTGAAATATTTCGTTCATCACAAAGGCGGTGCGCAATGAGTCAGAGTCGTGGAAGAGCATTTCGTAAAAATTCTCTTCGGGCTCAGAGGGTTCTACTGCATGAAGTATTGGATTCTGCTCGGATATTGCAACCGGAGCGACAGGACTGGTGATTGTTTGTTGCGACGAAGAGTCCGGTTCGACATGATGTTTCCTTTTTCTCGCTATTTTCCGAGGATGTTCATGCTCAATTCTCGGTCGCGCCACTGGAGGCTGAGGTTTAGGTTTCAGTATACCGATATCCTGCAGGAATCGTTCTATATCTTCTTGAGGAGCACGATATTCCGATTGTTCAGGACGAACAGGCCGCGGTTCTTCCGGTTTTGTATAGGATTCATACTCTTCCTGCGGTAGCGGAACAGACTCTCTATGTTGTGGAACCGGTACACCGGGATGACGTTTAGGGGCAGGCGTATCCTGTCGTTTCTGTTTATTATAGAATTCCAGAAATTTCGCCAGCCCCACCAGCGCGAGTATAAGTAATGTTATAAGCTGTTCCATGTATTACAATCACTTTTTAGTCGGTTTATCCGTTTGCCCTGTCTTGGCGATTGATGCGCGCATATCCGTATCAGCCATAACATTTTTCATATTGTAATAATCCATAATGCCGATATTGCCTGCTCTCAGAGCCTCAGCGACAGCAAGCGGAATCTGCGCTTCAGCTTCGACCACCTTGGCCCGCATTTCATAAATCATAGCGCTGTTTTCCTGTTCAGCGGCAATAGCCATCGCCCTGCGTTCCTCGGCTTTCGCCTGAGCGATTCGCATATCTGCCTGCGCCTGTTCTGTCTGAAGCTTCGCTCCGATATTTTCTCCCACATCAACATCAGCGATATCGATAGACAAAATTTCATAGGATGAACCGGTATCCAATCCTCGTTCCAAGACTCTTTTGGATATTATATCCGGATTCTCGAGAACTTCCGTATGACGCTCCGCTGATCCGATTGAGGTCACAATGCCTTCACCTACACGAGCGATAATAGTATCTTCAGTAGCGCCGCCAACCAGCCTGTCGATATTGGTACGGACTGTAACGCGCGCAGTAACTTTCAACTGGATTCCATCTTTGGCGATAGCGTCGATTGTAGATTTCGTACCGCCAGCTTTGGGGCAGTCGATTACTTTCGGGTTGACACTGGTTTTCACCGCTTCCAATACATCACGGCCAGCAAGGTCAATTGCTACTGCTCTTGTAAACGACAATGCAATCTCGGCTTTATCAGCGGCGATCAGAGCCCGGATGACCCTTTCAATATTTCCACCGGCGAGGTAATGAGCTTCTAACTGGTTGGTAGGAATAGATATTCCTGCTTTTGCCGCCATAATCTGCGCGGATACAATCACGCGGGGATTAATTTTACGTAACTGCATCATGAACAGAGACGGTATTCCAATAGGCACTCCTGAAGCCATTGCCTGAATCCAGAGGTTAATATACCGTATAATAACGGTAAAAATAAAAAGGCAGACTATGCCTATAAAACCAATAATGATGAATTCCATTGCTATTCCTCCTGTTCTGATGATTTCGGTCTTATGATTAAATGATTATTTTCAATTCGCAACACTTTCACGGTAGTACCTTTATCAACATAAATCCCTTCGCTTTGAGCATCATATCGCTTACCGTCAATACTGATCCTGCCTGAAGGACGAAGCATGGTAAGCGCAGTTCCATCTTTACCAACAAGAGACGCGAGATAGTCGAGCGATACATTGGCGTTCTGTGTGGTCGATGAGAGATACAATGATTTTTTAAAAGGCAGTTTATGTCCTACAGTCACCAGTATAGCCACCATCAGGGTCACAAACAAGAACAAACCGAATACAAAGTACAAACCCGTTCGCACCCCAAAAAGATGAAAGCACATCACCGCCGCGATTATTCCCATAATCGAACCAATAAAGCCGAGTACACCGCCCGGTACAAAAAACTCTGCGACAATCAGCAATATCGCTCCTAACGCCAGAAATATGACCACTGACATGCTCACACAGCCCCCGTATCCTGTTCAACAACCAGCTTTTTACCTTCAACCCGAATGACTTTGATCGCTGTACCCGCTTCAATGAAACTGCCGTCAGTTATAACGTCAAGAATTGTATCCTGAAATTTAGCGCGCCCGGATGGGCGAAGCATTGACACAGCCATACCTGTCTGATTGAGATATGCGGACATATCCTGTTTCATGTCGACTTTTGTTGTTGATTGCCCCAAATCAGCAGAAAGCATTATCTTGCGCCCGAACCAGCTTCCGGGGAGGAACCGAGCCATAAGAATGGCCGTCACAAAAAATACCAGAATAGTCCAGAGAAACGCCCGGAGCCACTGGCGGGCCAGCACCACTTCCCATGGAAACTGAGGAATAACAAAAGATTGCGAAGCAAGATACAAACTTATGATGACGCAGAAAATCCCTGTCACACCTGTAATTCCGAAACCGGGAATAACAAATATCTCCAGAAATAAGAGTATCAGCCCGATCAGAAACAGCAGAACCTCAGTATATGTCGCCAGCCCGACAAGAAATTTACTGCCGAAAACCAAAGCAAAGCAGGTAATGCCGAATATGCCGGGCAACCCGAATCCGGGTACTTTAAACTCCGTATACAGTCCGAGTAGTCCGAGCAGCATCAGGATCGGCGCGATAGAATCGATAAACCGTACCAGCTTCTCAGACCATAAGAACTCTGTTGAGGTTATCATATCTTTATTAAGACCAAGGTATTCATTAACATCATCCATACCCTTAACAACAAGAGCCGCGAAACCATATTCCAACGCTTCTTTATCATGCATGGTGAGCAATTTATCTTTTTCAATAACCACTTCAGTTTTATAGATATTCGCCTTTTCAGTGTCAGTCAGGTTATCGTAAGAAGTACGCGTCATATACACATAACCGCCCTGAGTATCAAAAACTTTTAAGACCTCGCTATCCGCGCTTACCATCGCTTCGGCAAGAACAACGGGATACCCGTTACGATCAGCCAGTTTTCTGAATTCCGCCCTCAATGGGGACTGAAACTTTTCACCAAGCATGGTCGGGCCTTCATTTGTCATTGATATTGGCGCGCAGTCCCCGATAGTGGTGTTTTCCTTCATTATTATTTCATTGCACGACAACGCTATCAGCGCTCCGGCTGATATTGCTTTCACTGATATATAACCGACCGTATGCACATTCTGGAGATTAGTGATTGTATGCGAGATTTCCAACGCGGAATCGACCCTGCCTCCAAAGGTATCGATATCAAAAACAATAACGTCCGCACCATCGCTCACAGCAGACTCTGCACTTCGTGAAATAAACCGCGAAAGAGCAAAATCAACTTCGCCATGCATGGGTATCAGGTATGCTTTATGAAACACAACACGCTCATCTGTCTGAGCAAAAACAACGTATACCCCGACCAACAAAGAGAAACAAAGAAAGATACAGCACAATATCTTACTGCGCTGGTAATATGATATGGAACGATGCCCCATGTCCTTCTCCCTTAGATTCAGCCCACACACGCCCGTTATGGCGCTCAATGATTTTCTTAACCATTGCCAATCCGATGCCCGTTCCTTCCACTTCACTCAGAGCAACCAGCCGACAGCACATATCGAATATCTTTTTCGTATACTGAGGATTAATGCCGCGCCCGTTATCCGTAAATACAAGATGCGTTTCCCCATTTCCCAGCGTGCCGGAAACGTGTATTTCAAGAGGTTTCTCGCTCCTATATTTTATGGCGTTGCTGAAAAAATTCATGAATACCTGGCTGATCTGCGAAGGAACAGCATACAAATCGGGAAGAGATTTGTCTAGGCACAACATTGCTTTTTCAGTTTTCCCAATAAGAAAGGTCATTTTAATAGTATTATTCTCAATAATCACATCATATTGATTAATGGATTCTTTTTTACCCATTAATCCCAGCACATCTTCGATGATTGACTGAACAGGAATGTTTTTTTTATCCAGTTCAACGCTCCCAACGAGTGAATACTCTGTCAAATCGTCCACAAGAACACGCAGTCGCCGGGTATTTGCCTGAATTCGTTCGATGTCGTGCAGAACACGCTCTGGAGAATGGCCAATTTCCCGCTGAAGCAGGTCTCCATACATCTCTATTGTACTGAGAGGAGACTTTATATCATGCGCAATGACTTTTACAAAATCTTCCATCTCAGAATTTTTTAACTGCAGTCTGCAATTCAGGTTATCAAGCGAGCTGATTATGCCATCCGAGCCTTGTTTGTTATGTTCTATCTGATCAAGCATATTATTTATCACAGCGGCGACATGACCAAGTTCACTCTTATCATTCCCGACCTGCACTCGTGAGGAATAATCGCCAGCCTTTACTTTTTCCGCCACTTTTTTGATATGGGCAAGAGGAGTTACTATACTGTTATAAATCACAATCATCATAAACAACAACACAATAAACATCACAATAACAATCACGGCTATGTAATAGAGTAGTTTATAAAAACCACTCGCGATGTATTCATGCATATGGTTCAGCAACGCATTGTCATGAAGCAATAAAACCTGAATCAATATCTCGAAGCGAGCGCAAATATCTTTGCCTGATGTATTCAGTACGTACATTGCTTTCTGGACATCGTTGCTCCTTTTTAAAAGAAATATTTCCTCTTTTAAACCATGCCACTTCGCGAACTCGCTACGCACATGCGCAAAAAGCGTAAGCTGATCCTCATCAGCAAAAAGCTTTTGCTCATACTCTGCTATTAAAGAATCTGTCTGATGTATTTCCTCTTTAAGTGCTTCCTGCTGTGCGGGATCAGAAGCGGCAATATATTCGCCAAGCTGTTCGGACATCTGATAAATCAATTTTTTAATATGATTGGCAAGCCTCTGATTATGAGTAACTGCTTCAATAGTGGATTCATAATAGTAATTCACATTCCGTTTTGCATAAAACACTATCCCGACAACACTGCATATCATAATGATAATCAGGAACAACTGAATTGCCAGCTGAGTCGATACACGTAAATTAAAAAAATTTTTCATCATAACATCACTCATTATACACATGCGCACTGTTTAATCATAATAACACATCATTAAAAATAGCAGATTCAGCACGATTAAAAAATAAAAAATTATGCATTCTTTTTATATTACAATTTAACATTCAAGCCAGTCGACCAACACCAACTATATCATAGTATTTCAGTATGATTTCATTAGATTTTTTTGTGATTATTATTTTTTTGTTTTACGCTTGAATGTTTTTACGTTATAATTAAAGGGAGCTTTTATTATTTAACCTTTAGGGGGTATGTTATGAAAAGCAAACATCTGGTCTATGTTTTAACAGCAATTTTCATCTTTTCAGCGGTTTCTGCGTATGCTGGCGGAGATCAGAACAAGATTCGCCATAAAGGCGATAAAGGGCAGGGATCAGTAGTTCAGAATCAAAACAGATAATTTTTTTTTGCGGGATATGACCATTACGAGCAGTCATATCCCGCTTTTTTTTACTAAATGCCTTTTACAAGGTCGTGCAAGCGATCAAACAGAGTATGGTCGTAGTCATCGCGAAGTGAGACATTTTCCACATCATATAATTTTTCCAGTTGTTTTGTGATCTGGTCGATACGTTCTTCTCTTTTCACAAGCAAGTACATCCGGCTTCTAGCACCGTCACCGATTGGCGAACACAATATGCCTTCAAGATTAAACCCCCTGCGTGAAAACAAACCTGTTACGTGCGACATAACACCCGGATGATTATTCACCGTTAACTCAATAATTCTATGTGTAATGGTAGTCATCGATTACCCTCCTATCATTTCATGATTAGCTTTACCCGGCGGGACCATCGGCAGAACATTCTCAGCGAAGTGAATCGGCGCGTTAACCACACAAGGGCCTTCCACACACAAAGCAGAGCCCAATGCCGCCAGCGGTTCGGATTCATCGCCCAGATCATAACTGCGAATGCCAAAGTTTCTACTGATCGCAGCAAAGTCAGGGTTCGACTGAAATCGCGAGGCAATATAGTTTTCCTTATAAAACAGTTCCTGTTGCTGGCGTACCAAGCCCAGATGCCCATTATTCATGATTATTACCGTAACATTAAGCCCTAAATCAGCCAGAGTAGCCAGTTCCTGTATATTCATCAGAAACGAACCATCGCCACTCACGCAGACCACCCGCTTATCAGGATTTGCGAGAGCGGCTCCGATAGCGGCAGGCAAGCCGAATCCCATAGTGCCAAGCCCGCCTGAAGTTAACAAAGTGCGCGGTAAACTGAACGGGTATATCTGTGCCACCCACATCTGGTGTTGGCCGACATCGGTTGTTATAATGGAATTTTTTGGTGATAGTTCGGCAATATGCTTAACGAGATTTAAAGGATTCAATGGGTCAGCTGAGAACGGCATTTTAAAACCATACTCATCTCGCAACTGCTCTACACGCGCTATCCATGCTTCACGTGCGTTATTTTTGATATGCGGTAGCATTGCTGTCATAGCGTCGGCTATGTCACTTTCAAGAGCTATATTGGACTTCTTTATCTTATCTATTTCCGAACGGTCAATATCTATATGAATGATCGAAGCATTCGGACAAAATTCCTCAACTTTACCTGTAGCTCGGTCATCAAATCGGACACCAAAAGCCAATAGCAGATCCGCTTCGCTCAAAATATAATTTGTATATCGTGCGCCATGCATTCCAAGCATTCCGATATACAAAGGGTCATCAGCGGGAAAACATCCAAGTCCCATCAATGTTGTTGCAACCGGTATCGAACTACGCCGCGCCAGATCAATCAGAACCGATTCCGCATCGGAATGGATGATACCGCCGCCAACATATAAAACAGGCTTCTTTGATTTATTGATCATTTCCGCTATGTGTTTTATATCTGCTTCAGGAAGATCATTTATCTTATGTTCAGCCGCTGGTTTCGTTTTTTCTTTCTGCCATCCTGCAAATTCAATGTGCTCACACTGAACATTTTTCGGTATGTCAACTATAACCGGGCCAGGACGTCCGGACGCCGCAATACGAAACGCCTCAGGTAACACTGTAATCAACTCTTCTGCTGATCGAACCAGAAAATTATGTTTTGTTATGGGTAATGTCATACCATAGGTATCAACTTCCTGAAACGCATCAGTACCTATCAGGGAAGTGGGAACCTGTCCGGTGATACCAATAACCGGTATAGAATCCAGTTTAGCATCAGCAATAGCTGTGATAAGGTTAGTTGCTCCAGGCCCGGAGGTCGCGAAACAAACAGCGGGTTTACCCGTAGATCGCGCCATACCTTGCGCAATAAAACCAGCCCCCTGTTCATGACGAGCCAGAATATGCCTGATTGAACTCTTATGCAGTGCATCATACAAAGGCAAATTCGCCCCACCGGGTATACCGGCAATACACTCTATTCCCCGAGACTCAAGGAAAGAGATCGTGATTTCCGCTCCATTCATTTTCATTGTTTTTTCTCCATGCTATGTTATTGTTCCAGTACAAAAATTAATATCCGTCACTTAAATAAGTTCCCTATGGCGGCATGCTCTGCGCCACAATTTTTCTTTGCTCTATAATGCATCCAGCGCATTTCATTACTACTAACCAACCTTCTGTTGGCCAGCCGGTTGGCGAAGCACGTATTCAGGACAAAAAAAAACCCCTGCCGGCTTCGCTCACCAGCAGGGGCTGAAATCTCTATCAGGTTACCCTCACGGTGAAAACCGGACTACACGCACCACTACTACCACAGCTACTACTGCGACAAGGGAAACCAAAAAATTGAGGTAGTTTGTGCGTAAATCCATAGTTTTCACACCTTTAATTTTTTTCATTCTATCGCATAATCAAAAAAAGTCAATATCTTTTTAACTATCACTCTTAAATGCAATAGTTTGAAACATCCATTTTAAAATTGGTGCCGGAGGCCGGAATCGAACCGGCATGGAGTTGCCCCCGGAGGATTTTGAGTCCTCTGCGTCTACCAGTTTCACCACTCCGGCACACTAAAATGCGGTTATCACGAAAAATCGAATAATCTTTTACGATATATCCACGCATACTGTCAAGATAATTTATTCAGGATCCTCAGGTTTAAACTTCAGCCCATCTTTAGTGGCTGTCACTTTAACCTTCTGCCCCTTAATGATATTGCCGCGTAAAATTTCTTCAGACATCGGGTTTTCCACAAACCGCTCAATAGCGCGTTTCAAAGGTCGCGCGCCAAATTTCTGATCGTAGCCGTTATCACAGAGAAAATTTTTCGCTTTTGCATCGACTGTCAGGTGGATATTTTTCTGTTCAAGGCGTTTACGAACTTTTTCAAGTTCAAGTTCGACGACCTTCTTAATATCATCACGTGAAAGCGCGTGAAATACGATCAAATCATCAATGCGGTTCAGGAATTCCGGTTTAAAAATTTTCTTCACTTCAGCTACGATTTTCGATTTCATTGTTTCATAATCGGTAGCAGGGCTATCACCTGTTTTAAACCCGACTGTAGTTTCTTTCTTAATCAAATCAGCGCCCGCGTTTGAAGTCATGATAATCAGGGTATTACGAAAATCAACAGTACGCCCGAGACTATCTGTCAGTTTACCCTCTTCGAGTACTTGAAGAAGAATATGCGTAACATCAGGGTGCGCTTTTTCGACTTCGTCAAACAACACCACCGAGTACGGGCGACGACGTACCTGTTCGGTCAACTGTCCACCCTCTTCATACCCGACGTAACCCGGAGGAGAACCAGTCAAACGGGATATGGCAAATTTTTCCATATATTCAGACATATCAATCTGAATAACCGCGTCTTCATCCGCAAACATAACTTTCGCCAGCGCTTTCACGAGCAACGTTTTTCCAACGCCGGTTGGGCCAAGAAACAAAAATGATCCGATCGGACGGCGCGGGTCTTTCAGGTCAGCGCGTGAACGCCTGATTGCTCTGGATACCGCCTTAACGGCTTCGTCCTGCCCTATAACGATCTTATGAACATCTTCTTCCATGCTGAGCAGTCGTTTCGCTTCAGGCTCCTCCAATGTAGACACGGGAACTCCTGTCCATTTTGATATAATTTGCGCGATATCTTCAGCATTAACAACAACTTCAGATTCTTCTCTCGTTTCTTTCCAGCCGGATACAACCTTTTCCAGCCGTTCGCGCGCTTCGCGTTCTTTGTCACGGAGCTGAGCGGCTTTTTCATAATTCTGTTCTTTTATTGCCGCTTCTTTTTGTGACCGCAGGCGATCACATTCTTTTTCAATAGCTTTCACGTCAACAGGCACCGTCATAGCGGATATGCGGGCTTTGGCGCCGGCTTCGTCCATCAGGTCTATCGCTTTATCAGGTAAGAACCGTCCGCTGATATAGCGGTCTGATAATGTCGTAGCCGCTTCAATGGCATCATCAGTATAATGCACTTTGTGATGTTCTTCGTATTTGCTCTGCAACCCTCGCAAAATCAGGATGGTTTCCTCAACGTTCGGCGCATCAACCATAATGGTTTGAAAACGTCGTTCGAGCGCCGCATCTTTTTCAATATATTTGCGGTACTCATCAAGTGTGGTCGCTCCAACACACTGCACTTCACCGCGTGACAACGCCGGCTTTAATATGTTGGAAGCATCAATAGCGCCTTCCGCGGCGCCGGCGCCGACTATGGTATGCAGTTCGTCAATAAACAACAGAATGTTCTTTGATTTGCGAATCTCATCCATAACCGCCTTAATACGTTCTTCGAACTGGCCTCTGTATTTCGTGCCGGCAACCATCAATGCAAGGTCAAGAGTGATTAATTTTTTATCACGCAAAATTTCAGGTACGTTACCCGCGATAATTTCCTGAGCAAGCCCTTCAACAATAGCGGTTTTGCCAACACCAGCCTCGCCAAGGAGAACCGGATTATTTTTACGCCTTCTGCATAGCACCTGAATAAGGCGTTCAATTTCGTCTTTTCTTCCGATAATCGGATCGAGTTTCCCTTCCTGAGCGAGTTCGGTCAGGTCGCGTCCGAAAGCAGTCAAAGCCGGAGTTTTGTCAGCTTTCTCTCCGGTACCGCTGATCGGTGATTCTTCAACCGGTTTTGCCAGACCGGATTCCAGTTCACGCCGTATTTCGTTACGTGCCTTTTCAATGTCAACATCAAGATTTTTAAGAATTCGCGCCGCAACGCCTTCACCTTCCTGAAGCAAACCAAGCAGAAGGTGTTCCGTACCAATGTAGGTATGGTTAAGGTTTTTCGCCTCTTCGACAGCCAGTTCAATAACCTTTTTGGCACGAAGAGTCAACGGCACATCGCCGACCGCCTTGTTTTCCGGCCCTGTGCCAACTGCCTTTTCTACCTCCATGCGGATTGTCTCAAAATCAACCCCCATAGAGCGCAAAACATCTACCGCGACACCCTGCCCCAGTTTAATCAAACCAAGAAGCAAATGTTCGGTTCCTATGTAATTGTGATTGAACCGGTCTGCTTCTTTTCGGGCAAGGATAATCACCTGCTTTGCTCTGTTGGTAAACCTGTCAAACATGTTCTCACCCCTCTATTTCATGATTGTTTATCATTATTTTGCCGTAATCGTTCCCGAATGAGCTGAGCACGGCGCACATCGCGCATGCCGGGATCAAGCAGTTCACCGGAAATTTTTTGTAAATGCGCAGGCTGAATCTGGATAAATAACTCGTTTATAGCCGATGTATCCAGACCGGTTATATATCCCATATCCATTCCCATTCGAAGCGCAGATAAAAGGCTGATAGTTTCTTTTGAACTTATAATGTGGGCATTACACAGAATTCCATATGAACGCCCAACCGTATCTTTAATTTTTTCAGCGCTTTTATTATTGAGCATCGCACGCGCATTACGCTCATGCTCAATCATCAGATCAATAACCTTGCTGATGTTCGCGATTATTTCTTTCTCGCTTTTACCTAGCGTTGTCTGATTCGATATTTGAAAAAGGTTGCCGAGTACTTCGGAACCTTCTCCATAAAAACCACGTACAGCAAGCCCAAGTTTAATAACCGCCTGCATTACCTTATTGATCAGCTCCATCAACATGAGTCCCGGCAAATGAAGCATAACAGATGCCCTCATCCCAGTTCCCACGTTGGTCGGACACGCAGTAAGATATCCAAGCGAGGGAGAATACGCGAAATCAAGCACTTTTTCAAGCGCGCTATCGACTTTATTTATCAACTCCCAGCAGGCATCTATATTAAATCCTGATTTAAGTACCTGTATACGAAGGTGATCTTCTTCATTGACCATTATAACCAAATCCTGAGCCGCGCTGATTGCAATGGCGCTGGCATGATTATGTGTAATCAGCTCTTTACTTATAAGATGCGTTTCAAAAAGAATTTGTTTATCAATATCAGGGATGTCCTGCATCCTGGCAATAATGCCATTTTTAAAAAACTTGGTTTTCTTGAGCGCATCGAAAACCACATCAATGACTTTCTCATTATTGGCGGGAGAATTTTGTTGCGGGAATGGTACCCCTTTCAGGTTACGGGCAAGGCGAATACGTGAGCTCATCACGATATCGCTGTTCGGTCCCTTTCCAAGCAGCCATTCTGCCTGCGTTGCGGAAATTTTGTTAAAATCCATTATTTTTTCCCTGTTTTCAATGCATTTTCTATATCTTTTATCCTGTCACGAAGATCTGCGGCGTATTCGTATTCTTCTTTCTCAATAGCCTGTTTCAGCTCATTTTTCAGTTCTTTCAGTTTCGTTTTCATATCAGTATCGGATATATTTTTATCCGGCTGTTCGCGGAATTTTTTGCCTTTGTGCCGGGTATTTTTGTGAATGGTCTGAAGCAAAGATTCCAAAGGAGCTTTAAATGTCTCGTAGCATTCACTGCATCCAAGCCTGCCTCGTTTGCGGAATTCCTTGAAGCTCAAACCGCAACATGAACATACAGGGTCAGCATAGGCAGATACTTCTGAATCCAGTTCCGCAAGTCCTGATAATAAGTCAGATATGGAAAAAGGTGACTGTATTCCCACCCCTTTGGCATGAGCACAATCTTCACAAATATCCATTTTGATCATCTGGTTATGGACAATCTCCGTATAATGGACAGTCGCTTCCTTCTTACCGCAAATATCACACACCATTTTAGTTATCCTCATGTGTCAACTGTGACTTTTCTATACAGGCTAGACATACTGTGTTGAGCTATTATCTCACCGAGTGTTGAATCCCGGTACAATGTAATAAACAGAATCAAATTACCCACAACATAATGTTAGACAAATCTGAATAAACAAGTTTCATTCCAGTTCATGGATAGAACCGTCACTCATATGCATTTTTCGTCTGCCAATCGCCGCTAATTCCGTATTATGAGTCACAATTACGATTGTTTGATTCGTCTGGTCATTCAATTCATACAGGAGGTTTTGTATTTCGAGACTTGCTTTGCTATCAAGGTTACCAGTAGGTTCATCGGCAAAAATCACATCCGGTTTATTCATTATTGCACGAGCGATAGCAACTCTTTGCTGTTCTCCCCCTGATAATTCAGAGGGTTTATGCTTCATTCTGTGACTAAGCCCGACTTTATCAAGCAAAGCTTTTGACCGTTCTTTAAGTTCTTTCACCGGTGTAGTATTACGCCTCATCAGGGCAGGAAGCAATACATTCTCCATAGCGCTGAATTCCGGCAACAGATGAAAAAACTGAAAAATAAATCCAATAGACTTATTGCGTATTTCCGCTTTTCTAGCGTTTGACAAAGATTGAATTTCTATACCCTGAAACGCTATTTTTCCTTCACTTGGCTCATCAAGCAAACCAAGAATGTGGAGCAATGTGCTTTTTCCCACCCCTGATGCGCCTGAAATAGTCATAAAATCATGTTTATATATAGTAAGATCAATATTTTTAAGTACGGACACAACCTGTTTTCCAATCCGGTACTCACGCCCAATACCCGTCGCTTGTATAATAATTTGTTTTTTTATTTTTTCAGTCATCATGCCTCACTCGTATCGCAACGCTTCAACTGGTTTGAGAATAGACGCTTTCCATGCAGGATATACTGCGGCGGCAACACTTACGAGCACAGCCGCACAGGCAATTATAGCTGTATCAAAACCTGAAATATATGCCGGAATTTTGTCAAATAAATAGATATCTTTCGGAAAAACCTCAAAACCGAACAGGCGTGATACCAGATCAGCAATCGTATCAATCCGGCTGATAATCAATCGTCCGATAAGCACACCGCTAATTGTTCCAATAACGCCTACAAACAAACCCTGATAGAGAAATATCTTCATTATACTGCCACTGGTAGCCCCTAGCGATTTAATCACGCCTATATCGCGTGTTTTCTCCATCACTGTCATAACCAGTGTACTGGAAATATTAAACGCCGCTATCACGATAGCTATGACCAGAATAATAAACATAACTACTTTTTCAGTATGAATTGCACGAAACAAATTCTGGTTCCGCTCAAGCCACGTCCGTGCTAAATAAGGAAATCCCAGAACATTCATAATATCCCTTTTGACCGTAAACGACCGATCAAAATTATCTACGCGCACATTTATGCCGGAGACCATCTCACCGACACCAAGAAACTGTTGGTAGGTATCAAGCGGCATATAGACAAAATTCATGTCAAACTCGTAAAGCCCCGATACAAAAATCCCTTTCACCCTGCACTTCAGTTCACGCGGTATCATACCGAACGATGTTGCCGACCGGGTTGGAAGATTCAGCACAATTACATCGCCAACCGTTATGCTGAAATAGCGGGCAAGCTCGGAACCGACCAGAACTTCCTTGCCGGTAACCCTATATTCACCGATCGATACATATTTCGCAAGTTCAGATACATAATTTTCCTGTTCTGGATTAATACCTTTCAGAACAACTCCCCTGCCGCCCGCACGCGTACGAATCAAAGCCTCACCCATCAGGAAGGGAGCAGTATATTCTATGTGCGCCACCTTAGCTAAAGCCTGAATAGCTTGTTGCGGATTATCTATGCCCTGCCCTACCTGATTTTCTATGGTAATATGGGCATTCATGCTGATCATTTTGCTTTTCAGGTCTCTCTCAAACCCTGCCATAACCCCGATGACCACAATCAATGTCATCACGGAAATAGCGATACCGATAAGAGAACACATCGTTATGAAAGGAACAAATTTTTCTCGCCGTTTTGAATTGAGATAACGAAGCGTAATCAGAAGTTCATAACTGGGATACAGCATAACTAATTCACCTGATTGTTGTTCTGTAAGAGTTAACGGCTCTCCGGTTTCAACTGCGGAAACAAGATCACATCACGTATGGAATCAGAATCAGTCAATGCCATAACGAGTCGGTCAATACCTATACCCAAGCCGCCGGCAGGCGGCATGCCATATTCCAGCGCCCGCACGAAATCCTCATCCATTTCCTTATTTTCCTCATCAGATGCCGCAAGCTGTTTTTCAAAACGTATTTTCTGTTCCAATGGATCATTCAGCTCCGAGTAGGCATTCGCCATTTCCTGTCCTCTGACGATTAATTCAAACCGCGCGGTTAATGACGGGTCAGTGTCCAGTGTCTTAGCCAACGGACATAAGCTGGCCGGGTATTCTGTGATAAAGGTAGGCTGATAAAGATTCGGTTCAACCAACGCCTCAAACACTTCGCACAGCACTTCATCACGAGTTAGTGTCACCGGTATATCGATTTTTAAGTTACGAGCCTCCCCAACCGGATCCTCAACGGTCATAAAATCAATGCCGGACGCATCTTTAACTGCGTCACGAAGGGTAATTCGTTT
The DNA here is from genome assembly GCA_003599815.1 of Candidatus Auribacter fodinae. Taxonomy (GTDB): domain Bacteria; phylum Auribacterota; class Auribacteria; order Auribacterales; family Auribacteraceae; genus Auribacter; species Auribacter fodinae. The sequence goes on along the minus strand of QZJZ01000094.1, from coordinate 51,578 downwards.
CCAGGGGCGGGTAAAGTCCAGCGTATTCCCGTCGTTCATCTGCCGTTTCGTATCACCCCAGACTATTTGCGCAAGAGAAGATATCAGTTCTTCGGTCAGATCCATCATAACCTGATAATCCGCATACGCCTGATACACTTCCAACATGGTAAACTCAGGATTATGCCGGCGAGATATTCCCTCATTACGAAAATTCCTGTTCAGTTCATATACCCGTTCAAAACCGCCGACAAGCAAGCGCTTTAAATATAATTCTGGAGCTATGCGCAGAAAAAGAGGAATCCCAAGAGCATTGTGAAACGTTTCAAACGGACGAGCGGTCGCACCACCGGCAAGATGCTGCATCATCGGTGTTTCCACTTCCAGAAAATGTTTATCATCAAGAAAACGACGAATTTCCCGGATTATCCTGCTTCGCGACTGAAATACATCGCGTACTTCATCATTCACGATCAGGTCAACATACCGCTGACGGTAGCGTGTCTCAACATCTTTCAGCCCGTGCCATTTTTCCGGCAACGGCAACAGCGACTTGCTCAGCACAATAAAAGCATCTACTTTGACAGTCGGCTCGCCCATACGAGTCATAAAGGTTTGTCCTTCAACACCAATTATATCGCCAACAGCAAGTTTTTCAAAAATTTCAAACTGACTGTCACCCACTGCGTTTTTCTGAACATAAATCTGCATTTTGCCTGAGCTGTCTTTCAGGTCAACAAAAATACTTTTTCCATGAGCGCGATACGCCATAATGCGACCCGCGATTACAGCATTTTTGCCTTCTTCAAACGCATCTTTGACCGCTTGTATTGACTGGGGCTCAAACCTGCTTCCGTACGGATTTATGCCAGCCTGTCTTAATTCATTCAACTGGCCCAGCTTCTGTTGAAAATGCTCACATCTCTCATCCATTACTGCCATCTCTTTTTTATCATTAATCATTACGGTTTGTTTTTTGGTACGTCCTTGTCACGCATCTTGCTCATCTTCAGATACGCTTCTATAAACTCGTCGATATCCCCATCCATCACTGCGGAAACATTACTGGTCTCAACCTTTGTACGGTGATCCTTTACCATTGAATACGGATGCATGACATATGACCTGATCTGACTCCCCCATGCAATATCATCCTTAGCGCCATATTCTTTCATTAACTGAGCCTCACGCTCTTTTTCATAACGCTCAAAAAGGCGAGACTTCAGAATTTTCATCGCGAAACTGCGGTTCTTAAACTGAGAACGCTCATTCTGGCATTGCACAACAATATTTGTTGGCAAATGGGTAATTCTTACAGCGGAATCCGTTACGTTAACATGCTGTCCGCCGGCGCCTGACGAACGGTATGTGTCTATGCGCAAGTCTTTTTCGTCAATTTCTATATCAACTTCTTCATCAACTTCAGGAATTACATCAACAGAGGCGAACGACGTATGACGGCGCTTATTTGAGTCAAACGGGGATATGCGAACAAGACGGTGCACCCCTTTTTCCGCCTTGAGATACCCAAACGCGTATTCCCCTTCAACAATAAAGGTGATACTTTTTATCCCTGCTTCTTCGCCGGGTATCAGGTCGGTTATTTTTATCGAAAACCCTTGATTTTCTACCCACCGCTGATACATGCGGTTCAACATCGAAACCCAGTCACAGGCTTCTGTTCCGCCAGCTCCCGAATGAATGGTAAAAATCGCGTTATTAATATCATGTTCGCCACCGAGCATTTTCTTGAATTCAAGTTTATGGAGGTCGTGTTCGATGGCATCAAACTCCTTTTTGAGTTCATTCGCCATATCCTCATCATATTCCATTTCCAGCAGATCAAGAATAGAACCAACCTCGCCACACGCTTTTTTTGCCCGTTTCCACGGTTCAACCCATGCTCTCAGTACCTTTGCCTGATCAATTACCGTTCTGGCCGCCTGCTGATCGTCCCAGAAATCGTGTTTTGCCATGACTTCATCCAACGCCGCAAGCTCTTTTTCCATTTTAGCGAGGTCAAAGATACCTCCATAGCTGGTCTAAACGCTCAGTTTTATCTCTAAGCAGTTCTCTCAACTCTTCAATCATATTATCTATCTCTCCTCAGTCGTTTTTTAGTCAAAGAATATACAAAAGATACGCATAAAAGTAAAACAGAAATAATACTCGCTAAATATAGGATAAGTTCGCCATGTCGCGTATAAAATGTCGGAGGAACATCGTAAATCGGTATATCCGCTATTAAATACCCTTCTTCAAATATAGCCGAACCATTTTTTCCAATAAAGACAGTCGTGGAACCGTCTATTCCCGCATAACCGGTAATCCCCGTATTCGCACACCGGATAAAAGGCACCCTGTTTTCCACCGCCCTGAACGAAGCCATTGCGAAATGCTGGTACGGCGCACTCGTTTTCATATACCATGCGTCATTGGTAACATTCACTATAAAATCCGCTCCCTGAGCAGGGATCAGGCGCGCCAGTTCAGGAAAAATATCCTCGTAACACACCAGCACACCAAATTTTGTTCCATCCACCTCAAAAACTGTCATTTCCCTGCCCGGCGTAAAATCCTCAAATGGAACAATCGACTCAAGCTTGGGAATAATTTTCTTCAGCATTTTTTTGTTTGGGATATACTCGCCATACGGCACAAGATGCATTTTATCATACGTCTGGACTATCTCAGCGCCGGGAACAACGTAATAAGCGCTGTTAAAATAATAATCCTTATTTTCCTTATATACATAGCGGTTGCCGCCAAACAACAATGGTATTTGCAACTCTTTCACCAAAGAGTATATAAGGTATGTTCCCTTATCATCGTATTGAAAAAAAACAGGCAAACTGCTTTCAGGCCAGATAATTAGATCAGGTTCAAATTCCGCCGCCTGACGGGTAAGTCCATCATATGTTCGCATGATCCGATCTTTATATGCCTGATCCCATTTAATATATTGCGGGATGTTTCCCTGAATCAAAGCGACACGTACCTTCTTATCAGGTTCCATTGATGCGAGCCGCATGATTCTAACGGTTCCCAACTGATGCAAAACAGCAACAAATGCAAAGAAAGATAAAACTGGAATCAAGATTTTAATTACCGTAACAGTTATTATTCTAGACCGTGACTTCTGCCTGATTATACGCTGTAATGAGTTAAACACAAAAACATTGCCAAGCACTGCCAGTGCCGATAAACCTGTCACTCCGGTAATCTCAACTACCTGCATTAATGGCTTTGATGCATAAAAGGCATACCCCAGATTATCCCACGGGAAACCGGTCATAACCGTAGCCCGGAGATATTCTATAAAACACCATACCAGCGGCGCACTGATGATAAATGGCAGTTGTATCGAGTTCCTCAACCAATGAATTGACAGGATAAACAACGGAAAATATAACGCAAGATACCCAATCAGCAATATCACCCCAATACTGGTGACATGTATCAGCCAGTAAACCAGCCCGGTAAAAAACGAGAGCCCCGCAATATAACTTATAAAAAACCGCGCTCTCCATGACACATTTTCCACCGCAAAAAATAATGGAATGAACAGCAACCATATCAACGCTGACATACCATATGGCGGAAATACCAGTGTCATTAACAACCCTGTCATAAGGGCGCCAATACATCGAATGAGAGTAAACCGTTTTACTTTATTCATCAGTTCCGATTTCAGTTGCCGCAACACTTCTTGAATTTTTTTCCGCTGCCGCATGGGCAGAGTTCATTTCGCCCTACCTTAGGCAACTGGCGCGTAAGAGGTTTTAAATCGGGCCGGGCTGGAGCTTCAGGCGAATTGGTAAACATTTCACGTTCAGCGGACACCTGATCAAAAATCGATGCGGATGACTGCGGCGCGAACTGTTCCACCATATTTGCCATGATGTTCCGCTGTTCCTGAGGTTGAATAAGAGACGCTTTAAACACGATGTTGACAATATCCTTCCTGATATCATCCACCAATTGTGAAAAGAGAACATAAGATTCCTGTTTGTATTCAATCAACGGATCTTTCTGTCCATAACTGCGGTATCCGATATCATGGCGAAGATTATCCATATTATAAAGATGTTCGATCCAGAGCTTATCAATAGTCTGAAGCGCGATCATTTTTTCCAGCTCACGCATCCGGTCAGGCTGTTCAAGCATTTCTTTCGAGTCATAATGGCGCTTCATCCATTGCGAGGCAAACGCAGTGATTTCTTCACCCGTCTTGAGAGACCGAATATATTTCATATCAATCGGAAAGAGGAATGTTTCCAGCCACCATAACCCGAAAGCCTCATAACTCAGGTCTGCGTTTTTCTGGTCAAGAGGGATAAATCCAGCCACTTTTTCAGCGATTTCATCCTCCATCATGCCAATAATCATTTCCTTTAAGCCGTCTTTTCGAAGAATTTTATTCCGGTAACCATATATAACCTCACGCTGTTTATTCATAACATCATCGTATTCCAGCACGTGTTTGCGGCTGCTGAAATTGCGCTGTTCCACTCGCTTCTGAGCTGTTTCTATGGATCTGTTCAATAAGGGGTGAGTCAGTTCCTGTCCTTCTTCGATACCGATCCTTTCCATAACCGACGCGATCCGGTCAGATCCGAACAAACGCATTAAATCGTCTTCCAGAGAAACATAAAAACGTGATGACCCCGGGTCACCCTGCCGTCCTGCGCGCCCGCGAAGCTGACGGTCGATACGCCTGCTCTCATGGCGTTCAGTACCAATAATATGTAATCCTCCATATGTCTTCATGTACTCCTGCCATTTAGACTTCTTCATGGAAAAAACGCCGTTTTCCTCTTTGCGGGGGTCAACATTCACGACTCCGGGTCCGAGTTTAATGTCCGTACCGCGCCCTGCCATGTTAGTAGCAATCGTTACCGCACCGGGCTGACCAGCCATCGCTACAATTTCTGCTTCTTTCTCGTGATATTTGGCATTGAGCACCTGATGCGGTATTTTGCGCATACGCAGCATCCGGCTCAACAGTTCCGAAGTCTCGACTGAAATTGTGCCAACGAGCACCGGCTGTTTACGGGTGTTACATTCAACAATCTCATCAATGATTGCGTTGAGCTTTTCCCGCTTAGTTTTGTAGATAACATCATCAAGGTCAAGTCGGCGAATAGGTTCGTTTGTTGGGATGACTACTACTTCCAGAGAATAAATCTGACTGAATTCCTGCGCTTCTGTCTCAGCGGTACCGGTCATACCTGCCAGTTTTTTATATAGCCGAAAATAGTTCTGAATGGTAATAGTAGCGAATGTCTGGGTTTCACGTTCGATTTTGACCCGTTCTTTCGCTTCAAGCGCCTGATGAAGCCCATCGCCGAACCGTCTTCCAGGCATAAGACGCCCGGTGTATTCGTCGACAATCATAACCCTGTTGTCCTGCACAACATAATCAACATCTTTTTCAAACAATGAATATGCCCTAAGCAACTGAGACAAGTTATGAATTATCCTGTTTGTCCTTTCGTAATCATGCTGGAGCTGAAGTTTTTTCTGCTCCTTTTCCGATTCAGACACCCCCTCGTCCTCATCTATTTCCTGAGATATGGTAATAAAATCAGGAATTATGTACCGGTCAGGGTCACCCGGAGATATGGTTTCACGCCCTTTTTCTGTCAAGTCGACGCTATTACTTTTTTCATCAATTACATAGAAAAGACTTTCAAGTATATCGTGCGCATATTCCTTATTTTCGTCGCGCATCATTTCCAACTCGGATTTATCGTAAAGTTTACGTATCGCGGGATCTTCCAGAAGCTTCAGGAACTGTTTGTTTTTCGGCAGACCGCGGGAAACCTGAAACAGTTTTATACCCGCGGCTTCAGGATCTGATTCAATCAATGTCTTCGCATCCGCTATGAGTCGGTTACAGTACATGAGCTGGTTGCGCACAAGATTTTCAACCAGCGGGCGTTGTTTATCGTATTCCTGTGTTGATACGCTAACAGGCCCGGAAATAATCAACGGTGTCCTCGCTTCATCTATAAGGACAGAATCAACCTCATCTATAATTGCGTAATGGTGATACCGCTGTACCTGATTTTCGAAATTGCGTGCAGTATTGTCACGCAGGTAATCAAACCCGAATTCGGAGTTTGTGCCATAGGTAATATCACAAGCGTACTGTTCATGCCGTTCCTGAGGCTCCATGCTGTTCTGCAGGCATCCCACGGTCAGCCCCAGATACTTAAACACACCGCCCATCCACTGGCTGTCACGTCGAGCAAGGTAATCGTTTACCGTAATAAGATGTGCCCCTTTACCTTCCAGTGCATTGAGATACAATGGCATGGTCGCGACAAGCGTTTTTCCTTCACCGGTAGCCATTTCAGCAATTTTCCCCTGATGCAGAACAATACCGCCAATAATCTGTACGTCATACGGCACCATTTCCCACTTCACTTCATGATTGCATACCAGCCACGATGTACCGCATAACCGGCGACAAGCGTTTTTCACCACAGCAAAAGCTTCAGGTAAAATATCATCAAGGGCCTCACCGCGCGACAGACGTTCCCGGAATTCAGATGTCTTCGCTTTTAACTGTTCTTCTGTCAGAGACTGATAGGATTTTTCCAGTTCATTTATCTTTTGAACCAATGGTTTTATTTTTTTTATCAGCCGTTCATTCCGGCTTCCTATTATCTTTTTCAGAATCCAGTTAAACATATGCAAATCCTTTCTAAGCCTTATTTTAATTGCGATAGAATCTTACCCTATCACTTTTACATATTCTCTTCAAGTCGATTTTAGTATTATTGATCAGCTGACACGGTTGGTTCTCGGCGGTATTTTTATTCCCACCAGTTTGAGTAACTCACGTGTCTGGGGCATATTCATGAAATGCGCGACCGCTAAATACACGAGTACTCCAACGGCGACAGGTACAATACCTGTCATTATTTTATTGAATAAAGGGGCAACAATTATTCTATCCAAAACTTTATATAATATATAAGACACAAGCATCATGACACCCGAACAAAACGCCGCCTTGCTTATGTTAGAGACAAGATCGGCAGTCATTAGAGAGCCTACTCGCTTTCCCATTTGGTGAAACAATAAAAATAATCCGATAAACGACGTGATGGAAGTCGACAACGCCAATCCCGCTTGTTTCAATGGGATCATAAGGATCAGGTTTAGCACCACATTCAGCACCAGTGTAATCAGCCCGATTTTTACCGGTGTCCTTGTATCCTGCAATGAATAAAAAGCTCGTATCACCGTTTTGCTGACACAATATGCTATCAGTCCAATGCTGTAGCAAAAAAGCACCTGCGCAGTTGTAAGCGTAGAACTGCTGTCAAACTCGTTATACTGAAAAATCATCTTGATAATCGGATAACTCAGTACCAGCAATCCGGATGTAGCAGGTGCGGCAATAAATATCATCATTTTGATAACATGTATCAAGGTCTGTCGATAATCAGTTTTGTTTTCCTGAGCCGCGTATTGAGCAAGCAATGGAAATGAGGTAGTTGCCAGCGCAACACCAAAAACGCCAACAGGAAGCTGGATGATCCGGTTCGCATAATACAGTGACGATGCGGCGCCTTCACCAATAATGTACGCGAGAAAACGATCGATCATGAGATTAATCTGGGTGATCGACAATCCAAGCACCGCGGGCAACATCAATCGCCATATTTTTTGAACACCTTCATCCTTCAGGTCAAAAATAACTCTGAAACGCAATCCATGCTTCACTGCCAGCCTGAAATGCGACATAAGCTGTATCATCCCTCCGATAAGAACACCCACTACCACAAAACTGACCTTCGTCTCCACGGAAATAGACGTTACTCTCACAACGGAAATCATGACAATAATCAGGACTATGTTTAATATAACAGGGGCAAAAGCAGGTAGAAAAAAATGGTAAAAGGCATTTAAAATGCCCATGAAAAGCCCTACATTACAAATAAAAAACAGATATGGTGAAAGAAGCATGGAAAGAATTAAAACTTCGCGCAACCGAGGTGAAATGTCAAATAGTAATACGCCGCCAAGCGCAAAACAGGCAAGAATGACTAGTATAATCAATACCAGCGACTGAAGCGTTATAACCCTGTTTGTAAAATCCCAGGCCTTTTCTTCGCCGTCTTTATGAAGATATTCACTGAACAAAGGGACAAACGCTCCCGCCAGAGCGCCTTCGCCCAACATCATACGAAACATGTTCGGAATGGTGAACGCAATCACAAAAGCGTCCCATGCGCTTGATGTTCCAAATACACTGGCAGACAACATGTCACGAACTAAACCGAGCACACGGCTGAGCATGGTGACAGCACCGAATGTTCCAGCCTTGCGAGTCACTTCATGTTTAGATATCGGTTTGGCATTATTCATGTAATTCAGTACATTCTAGTCGTACTGGTCAGACTGGCAGTATGGTTATATTTTTCCGACAACCAGAGTAGCATTATGTCCGCCAAACCCAAGCGAGTTTGAAATTACGTACTTAACATCCGCTTCACGAGCAGTGTTCGGTACATAATCAAGATCACATTCAGGATCGGGGTTTTCATAATTTATTGTCGGAGGTATTACACCCGTTTCAATTACTTTCGCGCACGCAACCAATTCAATACCGCCTGCGGCACCCAGCAGATGCCCGGTCATCGACTTTGTAGAACTCACTGCCAGCTTATAGGCATGATCGCCAAAAGCCGATTTAATTGATTGTGTCTCGAATTTGTCATTTAACGGAGTAGAAGTCCCATGTGCGTTAATGTAGTCAATCTGCTCAGGGTTAAGTGATGAGTTAAGTAAAGCCATTTGAATACAGCGCGCGGCGCCTTCACCACCCGGAGACGGCGCGGTCATGTGATACGCATCGCCCGTACACCCATAACCCAACAATTCACAGTAAATTTTTGCATTCCGCTTTTTCGCGCTTTCATATTCTTCAAGAATAACGATACCAGCACCTTCTCCCATCACAAAACCATCACGGTCACGATCAAAAGGACGACTCGCGCGCTGTGGTTCATCGTTGCGTTGAGAAAGCGCTTTAATAGAACAGAATCCTGCAAGTCCAAGCGGCGTTGTCGCGGATTCCGTGCCCCCGGTAATCATCACATCAGCTTCGCCCAGCGCAATATGACGGTAGGCTTCGCCTATAGCATGCGACCCGGACGCACATGCGGTTGCAATACAGAGATTCGGGCCTCGAATACCAAAGTTAATCGATACCTGCCCCGAAGCCATATTGGTAATCAGCATCGGTATAAGAAACGGAGATACACGCGCAGGTCCGCGTTCAAGCAGGATTTTATGTTGTGTTTCAATAACATTCATTCCGCCGATACCGGAACCAATCAGCACGCCGGCGGCATATGGATCCATAGTGGAAAAATCCAGCCCGGCGTCTTCAACAGCCATATATGAAGCGCAGACAGCAAACTGGACAAACTCGTCCATCCGTTTTACGTCTTTTTTAGAAATATATTTTTCAGGATCGAAATTTTTTACTTCAGCGGCAAATCGAGTAGTAAACTCAGAGGCGTCAAAATGAGTTATATAATCAACACCGCTTTTGCCGTTACAAAGCGAATCCCAGTATTCATCTATCGTGTTACCAACTGGTGAAACGACACCGAGTCCCGTAACTACCACTCTTCGCGGGGAAATATTTTTTCTCATTACTTCACCTCTATGTTCTCAACAAAAAGGGACATTAACCGTACAACTGCGTTAAATGTCCCTTTTTGGTTAATTGCCGAAAAAGATTATATTGTAAGTAATACCTTATTCTGCGTTAGGGCAGTTATCCGTAATGTACTTTACCGCGTCGCCAACTGTTTTCAATTTTTCAGCGGCTTCGTCAGGAATTTCAGCTTTGAAAGCTTCTTCAAGCGCCATAACCAGTTCAACCTGATCAAGTGAATCCGCGCCCAAATCTTCAACAAAAGAAGCATCCGGAGTTACTTCGTCTGCATTAACGCCAAGCTGCTCCACAATAATTTCTTTCACTTTTGCTTCAACTGACATCCTCATTCCTCCTTGCATTTAAGTGTCGTAGCTATTTTATAACTTTATACTTCTCATTATTTACATTACCATCCCACCACTTACGTTCAGTACATGGCCGGTAATGTAGCGCGCCATATCTGAGGCAAGGAACAATACTGCGTTTGCAATATCGTCGGTGGTTCCCAACTCTTTAAGCGGTATTTGCTCAAGTAATTTTGATTTGATTTCATCACTGAGAACATCAGTCATTGCTGTTTGAATAAATCCAGGCGCGATTGCATTAACCGTTACTCCGCGTTGTCCGAGCTCACGGGCAACCGATTTGGTAAAACCAATTATACCTGCCTTAGAAGCCGCATAATTTGCCTGGCCTGCATTTCCCATCAACCCGATTACTGATGCGATATTAATCATCCGTCCGCTCTTCTGGCGCATCATGGGTTTGTAGAGGGCTTTCGTAAAATTGAAAGTCCCTTTTAAATTAACGGAAATAACTGCATCCCAATCAGATTCAGTCATTTTCAACAACAGTTGGTCCCGTGTAATTCCTGCATTGTTGATTAGTATATCAATTACCTTGTTCTTGTCAAGAATTTTCGAAACGGTATCATTCACATCATCAAAGGAAGACACGTTAACCTTATAAAACTCAGCGGAAATATTATTCTGCTCAAATTCTTTAACTACTTCAGCGCCGACTTTTTCATCCAGATCACAAATAACTACTTTGGCGCCTGCCTGCCCGATAACTTCAGCGATCCGTTTTCCAATACCGCGCCCGCCACCGGTAATCAATGCTGTTTTGCCAGCGAGACTGATTTCCATAAACCTTATTCCTCCTAGATCATCCAACGTGCTGACAGAGCGAAGATACTACAGCTTCAACATCCTGTTTTGATTCTACTGTCAGACACGGTGTAGCACGATTTATACGTTTGATTAATCCTTTGAGTACTTTACCGCATCCGGGTTCAACAAAAAGTTCAACACCATTACCTATCATAAAATTAACCGAATCTTCCCAAAGAACAGAACTGACGATTTGAGTCACTATGGATTCTTTTATTGCAGAGCCGGACTTTTTGATGCCGGCGTCACAGTTGGCGATAACAGGAAATTCAGGGTCATTAAATGCCATGCGGGCAACTTCCTCAGCAAGCCTTACCCGTGCGGATTCCATTAAATGAGAATGAAATGCACCGCTTACCTGCAATACCACAACTTTAAACCCATCCGCTTCAGCCTGAGCCGCCGCGGCCTCAACAGCGCGCCGTGTTCCTGATATCACAATCTGTCCGGGACAATTCAGGTTAGCCATGGTAAGCACTTCGTTTGCCGCAACAGTACGGTTTATAACCGACTGAACCTCTTCTCTGCCGGCACCCATGATCGATGCCATTGTTCCGGGATAATCCTCACATGCCTTCATCATAAATTCGCCGCGTTTGCGCACCAGCTTCAACCCGTCAGTGAAACTAAAGACACCCGCAACAGCAAGAGCAGTTAACTCTCCAAGACTTAAACCCGCAACAAATGACGGATTCCATCCTTCAGGCATACTTTTCTTCAATAATTGATATCCGCAGTAACCAAAAGTATATAAGGCAACCTGACTATTGTTCGTCTTGGTCAATTCCTCAATCGGCCCATTAAGGCAAAGGCCAGCCAAATCAAAGCCAAGGCACTCCGAAGCAGTTTTTACCGTTTCCTGACAACACGGCTCCTGCAGCAATTCAGCGCCCATACCAACATATTGCGCGCCCTGTCCGGGAAATACAATCGCAGTTTTTTTCATTCTATCACCTCTCAATTTCGCAATTACCAGCGCACCGTGCATGATGCCCAGGTAAGTCCACTACCGAAAGCGACAAATATAATTACATCACCCTTTTTAATACCATTGGATCGTGACAATTCATCAAGCGCAATTGGTATCGACGCCGCCGAAGTATTACCATATTTATCAAGATTAATTATCACTTTATCCCTCGATAAATCCAATCTTTTTAAAGCCGCGTCAATGATCCGAATGTTTACCTGATGAGGTATAATGTAGGCAATGTCCTCAACAGTAATGCCTGAACGCTCTATGGCGTCATCAAGCAGATTTTTCATTTTATTAACCGCCCAACGATACAATTCATTGCCCTTCATTTTGATAAAGTGCATATGATTTTCAACTGTCTCGGGCGATGCAGGGCAGACAGAACCACCTGCGGGAACTTCCAGCAGAGAAGAGCCCGAACCATCAGCGCCCATGCAGTAATCAAGCATTTCAAAACCGCCATTCCCCAGTTCAAGTATAACCGCTCCAGCGCCGTCGCCAAACAGAACACATGTTGAACGGTCAGTCCAGTCAGTAATTTTAGATAAGGTCTCAGCCCCGATCACCATAACTCTTTGATGTACTTTTGACCACAGGAACGAACTGGCAGTAATTAGTCCGTACAGAAAGCCGGAACATGCGGCAGAAATGTCAAAAGCCGCGGCGTTAACAGCCCCTATCTTATCCTGCACAAGACAGGCCGTTGACGGGAACACATAATCTGCTGTGACAGTAGCCACAATAATTAAGTCTAACTTATCCGGCGTAAGGTTCGCGTTTTTCAGAGCGCTTGTGGCGGCGGCGGCGGCTATATCCGATGTCGAAGTATTGGATCCAACCAGTCGCCTTTCTTTTATACCAGATCGCGTAACGATCCATTCATCAGATGTTTCCACCATTTTTTCAAGGTCGGAATTTGTCAATACCTTGTCTGGAAGAAACGAGCCAGTCCCTATGACTTTAATGGTTTTCTTTGCTTCGACCACTACGCACCTCAATATGGTATAGTTTAAAAAGTATTATTATTGTTCTTTAGAACCTTCAAGCGGTCCATCAAATCTTCGATATGGCGATTGACTTCAATTTGACCGAGCTCATGTGCAATTCTAACAGCGTTTTTGATAGCTTTTGGAGAGGAAGACCCATGACATATTATTGAAATACCATCAACACCTAGCAACGGAGCTCCGCCATATTCTTCATAATCGCCGCGACGGGTTACATCTTTAAAGGCAGGAGCAATAAGAAGCCCCCCTAATTTACTTAATATAGATTTAGAAATTGCTTCCTTCAACATCGTCTTAAAGGTACGATGCACACCTTCGGTTACTTTCAAAACTACATTTCCAACAAACCCATCGGTCACAACAACATCAGCTTTATGAGTAAAAATATCCCTGCCTTCCACATTGCCGATAAAATTCAGCCCGCTATTTTTCAGCAGATTAAATGTCTCTTTGGTCAGTTCGTTTCCTTTACCTTCTTCCTCGCCGATGCTGAGAATACCGATTTTAGGGTTTTCTATACCGAAAATTAATTTGGAATAACAGGCGCCCATGCCCGCAAACTGAAGCAAATTATATGGTTTGGAATCAACATTCGCGCCTGCGTCAAGCATCACCGTTATACCTTTTGGAGTAGGTATAGGGGTTGCGATAGCCGGTCTTTCCACGCCGCGTAAAAAACGCAACCGAAGTTTAGTGGCGGCAACAACAGCTCCTGTGTTTCCAGCACTAACCAGCGCATCGACTTCACCTGATTTAGCGAGGCTGGCGCATACCGCGATTGAAGATCGCTTTTTACGTTTAAGACTAATGCTTGGAGACTCATCCATACCAACAACTTCCGGTGCATGAACGATCTCCGGCCTTTTATCATGGCCTACGCCATGTTTATCCAGTATCTGCTTGATGCGTTCTTCATCGCCGACAAGAACCAGTTTACACCTGTCCCCTACAACGTCGAGCGCCTCAATTACACCAAGCACCACTGCTTCAGGGGCGTAATCACCCCCCATAGCATCAATGGCTATTCTCATTGGAGCAATCAGACCCCTTCTTCTACCTCAACAATCTGTTTTTTTCCATAATAACCGCATTCAGGACAAATACGATGAGGCAGTTTCGGCTGGCCGCAATTATCACATGACACCACTGCAGGCATATCAAGCCTGTCATGCGATCTTCTGGTGTGAGTACGACACTTTGACATTCTCTTCTTAGGATTAGCCATTGTTAAACATCCTTATATTATCTATTAACGTTAATTTTCGTTATCCTGTTTATTTTTTAAGTCCATTAATTTATCGAGACCGTCGAATGCGCTTTCCTTAATAAACTCTGTATGAGTACACTCACACGTTCTCTCATTCAGGTTTGTTCCGCAAACATCGCATAACCCTTTGCAATCATCGCTACAAAGCAGTCGGATAGGCAAAGAGACAATAATATCTTCACGCAACTGCTCTGTCAAGTCTATATTCTCATCGTGGGGAATTTTTACAAATGCAAAAAAATTATCACGTTCCACCAGATAGTTAAGCTCGTTAAGACATCGTGCACATGCAGCTTTCGCGCGAACGGATATAGTCCCTTTAACGGCAATGCTCCTCTCCACTTTGCTGGCATGCACCTTCACTGTAATAGGATCTATGAATTCAAGCGGCGTATCCTCGTCAAGAAGAAGAACAGAGAGCTCGCTTTCAATGTCAATCCCCATTGAAGTGACGCTGTCTACTCTGATTTTAAACCTGTTAGGATAATGCGACATGACCATCACCACCTTACAATTAATTGAATTGAAGTTTTTCATGTACTTTTTCCACAACTATATGCGGAACAAAAGAGGATATATCCCCGCCATGAACGGCTATCTCTTTGATGAGCCGCGAACTGACATACGAATACTCCGCCCGAGACATTAAAAATACTGTTTCTATATTATCATCCAACGATTTATTAAAAAGAGCCATCTGAAACTCATACTCGAAATCCGATATAGCCCGCAACCCGCGAACCAGAATATTCGCCCGCTTGTTGCGCATATATGTAACAAGCAATCCATCAAAGCTGTCGACCTCAATGCCCTTTTTATTCCCCAGAACCGCCCGCAACATATCAGTCCGTTCCTCAAGTGAAAAACAGGATTTTTTCGCAGAATTTCCAAGAACCGCAACTATCAGGTTGGGGTATAACCGGGAAGCACGCTCAATTATATCAATATGCCCGAATGTAACAGGATCAAAACTTCCGGGATATACTGCAAGCGTATTGTTCATTGCGTATAATCCTTATTTATCAATTGAAAAAACGAAACAGCCGTATCACCATATCGCCGTGTTTTGACACTCATGATGGTATTCAGGCTCTCTGGTATAGCAAACTTAGCCCCATGCTCAAGGACAATCGTTGTAAAGCCGCTAACTATACCATGTTCCACCATCAGTTGCAATATATTTCTATTGCCATGCAGTGTAAACAATTGTGTGACAATATCGTACGGGGGATCGGCGAAAACTATGTCAAATCCGTTTTCAGAAGATTTATATGATTCAATAAACCTCACCGCATCAGACCTGACCACCCGTGAGGATTCACTGCATTCTAATGCCCGTATATTGGTCTCCAGAAATCTCAGGCACACTGTATTATTCTCAACGAAACAGGATGAGCGTGCTCCCCTGCTCAACGCTTCCAGCCCCAGATTGCCAGCACCGCAAAACAAGTCAAGGACACGCGCATCAACAACCTTCTCGCCAAGAGAAGAAAATAGGGCTTCTTTCACCCTATCGGAAGTAGGGCGTATACTAGATGCTTGCGGTATGACAATTTTTCTACTGCGCCATTTACCGGCAATAATTCTAACCATATAGTAATCCTGTTATCACAGAATATGCCTCATTGAAAAAATGATAGTATTACAAGGAAGACTCGATTATATCAGATCGGGGATTGAGTTTCAATTTTGAATTCGGTACACCAAGATAACCTCCTGCAGGAAGAATACCAAAAGATATTCCCGCCATATCCTGCGGAGATGGTTGTTTTCCTCGCCGTTCTATTTCCTGAATCAGATCATCAACACTGACGGTACCATAGTTCTCTTTCTTATGCATAAACCAATCATAATATGGGCTTTGCGAAGAAACGTCATTCAAAGGTAACATATAGGGTATTTTATCAGCATCAGAGAAAGATAATGCTGTATCAAAAAAGGTAAAAATACTCCCTATATTCTCAACAGGCGTAAGCTGAAATATAATACCTCCTTGATTCATAAAGGATGGCGTGAAAGATGAGTCATATGATGACGAGACCAGCAACAGGGACTCCTGAACTGAAATATTGTAATTCCGCTGTAAATAGCGAAATACATCCTCAGGCTGAGCGCCCGGCTCAAGGCCCGCCCGTAAATCATCAATACCTATGGTTCGTATGGCCGGTGTCAGGACTATGCCCGCTTTGTTAAGAATATGCCGCATTTGCCGTTGTGACTTTTCTGCCGATACAAAAAAGATTTGCCTGCCATCGGCTAAATCGTTTTTCAGGTAATACTCAATCACAGACACCACATCCCAATTTGATGATAAAGAATCGAAATCCATAATCAGAGTAGTACGTTTTCTGCCTTCAGGCACGCTGGATACAATATACGGCCTGATCAAGTCAACTGCTTTAATATCCAGTTCAGGCGTCAACGGCTGTAAGCCATTACCCCATTGAGAAAACTCAGGACGGACAAGAGTATCCGTACCGGATTCCGCAAATTTCCGTTCTCTCTGTTCGGCGAAATAACGGGCTAATAATTGTCCTGCTTTAAATATACCGAAAATACCAAGCGCAATAAAAGCGGCGCCTCCCACCATAGACATGACAGACCGTACTGCTTCGCCTCCAAAAATATAGAAGACAGGCAATACTGACGACCAATGCGTATACAGCTTTGCGCCGCCGCGGTCAGTTTTGGCATTCATAGAAAAATCCTCTTTAAACTTTTCAAGAAGGGATGCCATATTGATGAAACTGTATCTCTTCAGAAAACCAAAAAGCTGATCTTTCAGCGTTGACCAGAATACCGGTGACGTTGGCACGAAAGCGGCTTGAGGAACAAATTGACCTGACTTCTTAAATGCCTGATAAGCGCCTGTATAATAATCAGTGGCAAGGTTCATAAACTGTGAAAACGTGATTTCGCCTGTCATAAGAAGAAGCTTAGTCAACTGCGACCCTATTTCCTTGAGCATAACTTTTTCAGGCTCCGCCGCCGCTACCTGCCGGTTCTCCACAGCGCCAAAAACCGTTTCCGGCGTTAATGATTTTATCACCTCTGTTACCTGCGGCAAAGTTGTCGCGGCGGTTTTGCGCAAATCATCATATCGCTCAAATTCAGAAAAGAAGCCCTGAACAAACGCACGAGCTTCCTCATCCATCGGTAAAATACTTCTTTCAATTTCCTGAGCATATCCAAGGTACTGATGTTTTCGCAGGCGTTCCATCAGGTTCGAGGTTAAATATGCCGCTTCAGGATACTGTCCCTTTTTCAGGCGGTCAATAATGTGATTCGCCAAACTCATAGTCATCGGATACGAAGGGTGAGCCGTATCGACAAATCTATCCAATGTGCTCTTTTGAAGTAATGCCATCAATCGCATTTTATCAAACTTTATGAGCGATGACGCCCGTGCCCGAAGGTCAAGCATATGCTCCTGCATCACCGCTGACAATCCGGTTATACGGTTATTATTCAGCATATTAACCACATCAGGCAGTACATTCTGATCGGCTTGTTCAAACTTAGCTTTTATATTGGCAAGATGCCCAAACAGCTCGCCATGTTTCGTCACCGCGGACAGGTAAATGACAGCAGTAGTATAAAACCGGCGAAGGTTATATTGAGTCAACTGGTTCGCGACAAGAAGCTCACGAACTCTCATACGCAATAAATAATGGAGCCATTCTCCTGTGTAATGATTGTTAATATTCGGCTGGTTAAGCTTATCAAGAGCCTCTACGCCTACCAGTAAATCCAGTGGCGGCGCAAGTGTTGGGAAAGGCTGGTTATACGTTTCAAGGTACGCACCGCCCTCAAAAAAGGCACGAACATTCCAGCGCAACGATTTTATATCATCCTTCAACTGTCCAAGCCGTTGGATCACAAGCGGCAATTCCTCATCGATTAATTCAAGGTTCGACTCGTCACGGTACAAATAAAACAAGGCTTCGCCAATAAGCCGTTTTCCCAATGTGGTATCATCGAGTTCGCTCAAGGCGGTCAAGGCGTTGCGCACAGTGTAATCTTCTACTAAATTCTTTCCTTTAAAATTCCTGATTGTCTCTATAATTTGCGTTGAAGACAGCTTTGTGGAAATCATATGATATAGATCCATTGCCAATGCGTCATGATTAGTATAAATAGCGAGAACTCTTTGCCCTTCAATGGAATTATCAAGATCCGCCGGAAAAGACAAATGCGCCGCCCGATCCTGAAGCTCGTCAACGTACCGATACTCTCCAAGGTTGCGGAAAATACCGCTGGTTATACTATGCGCCCCCTCCGACCGAACTACCGAATTTATATCGCCGACTCCATAATAAAAATCGCCGCCGCTCAAGGAAAGGCTTATTTTCAGGGTCTGGTCTATCCCGCCGAAAGTACCGTATTGTTTCACAAGGTTCAGTCGCCTGAAGTAATCAGGCTCGCTAAATAACATATCTTCAGTCATTTCGAGAAATTCAAGCCACACGGAACGGGCCACGTCTTCCCGTATCATCGACGGTACATTATCCATAATGATGGACTGGCGGAACTCATTGTATTCTTCACGTTTTGCCAGCGCTCTTACGCCGCCTCGCATAAATAATTCCACCAGTTCCGGTGAAGTTTTTCTCATTTCAGCTTTTAATTCCGCAGATAAGTTGGAATTATCAATAACTTCGCTCCAGAAATGACCGCGAACCTCATCCATTTTCGCAGTCACGTTGCGGTAATCAAGCATTGTCGGCAAAGAATGCCGCAGTACTTTTAATACGCCGGGAATATCTATCAGTCTCTGGCTTAATACGTCACGCAACGCATATACCTGCAATGCGACTAACTGTTCGACATTTTCGTTTTTCAGGAGATCTACCCAGCGGGAAGACGGAGAAATATAGTCGGGTATATTTTCAATACTCGTCGCGCCGGAAACAGTGGACTGCGCGTCCTGTATAAACTCCAGAATGACATTGTGGTCTGCCGGTTTGATCGGTAAAACATTATGGAAATTCTGCAAAATCGTCAGTAACGGCGTTTCAAGGTATAACAAGTGCGGAGAAACTTCAACCTGCCCCTGCAATGAGGTCAAGGCAATCTGAGCCGCGACATTATTCGTTTCCTCAACAGCACGCTTGTAATACTCTTCAGCGCGGTGGAAATCACGAATATGGATCATGGCGTTAGCCAACTGAAAATGTGTTCCGTACGGAGCATAATGCGAATTGGCAAGCATTTTAAGAATATCTTTCGCGCCATGAAAATCACCCGCATTGTAGAGATCAACGGCCTTCTGCCGCTGGTCACGAATCGTGCGAAGTACAATAATGTGATACTTATAATCGCGAATAAGGCGATCCGTCAGTTTGTGGCTCTGTAACATTCTGGGGTTGCTTGCCAGCCTTGTCAGAACAGTTGTTTTCTGATTGTTCAGCCTGTCTACCATATCAGGCGTTATTCCTTCAAGTAATCCACGTTCCGTGACCAGTCCTTCGCTTAAAAGCGTTTCATCATTCCTTAAACCAAGTATTACCCCTATGGGCGCCTCACTGTTTGCGGCGATAAAAGAGCGTACTAACGGGACTGGATCAGCGGCAAGCACCTCAAACAGATCTGATTTAAGGTCATGCCGATGAGCTATCTGAGCGCGAACCAAGACGTTTTCATCTTCCGCGAGAATTTCCATCACGGACTCTTTTAAATGCTTTTTCGATGCGATAGCGCGCCGTGTTTTCCATCCATCCTTTTCATTTTTGCTCTTATTGATAATGGAGATATATTCGCTAGTGGGTAAATCGACAACACTATTAATGACCAGCTGGTGGCGAATAGCATCTGCCTTTATGTCATATAATTCCTTGAGCACCTTCGGGGTGATATCAGAACGAGCGGCAACAAGTTCCTGCACTTTGGGCCCTTGTTCAAGTAATTTCAGCAACACCTGCTCATCCAGTTTGCCCTTACTGCGGGCAATAGCCTCATCCACCAGAGAACCATGCTCATTCATAAGGCGTATCAAATAGGCTGATATTTCCTTTTGAAACTGTTCCAGCAACGGTAACGATTCAGCGCTTAATGTACGCGCCAGCACGGCTTTGAGGTTTTCATCAGTTTCAGCCATTAATGAATCAACAATCTCACGGTCAATCATAGTATTTGACGCCAGTGCAGTCTTAACCGCTGTGCCTTCGGAATCAAGGTAGGTTTTCAAAATAATCAATGTTGTTTTCGGATTCTTCGCGACCTCAATGCGCACTTCTTCGGCTGGATCATGCGCCATCACATCTGATAATTGAGATCGGGCAAGAGCAACGCGCACTTTCAGCGAAGGATCATTTAAATATTTCAGCAACAAAGTATCATCAGCTAATTTGCTTTGAATAATATAGGTTTTCAGGTCTTCCGCCACAGCAGAGTCAATGGTATCATCAATTTCTTCAAGTTGATCGCCAACAAGTTCAAGTAATTCAGGTATAGACTGTTCATGATCGATAAGCCGTTTCAGTTTCTGAGGGTTTCTTTTTAAAAGATACTCAAAAAAGTGACTGTCCATGGCAAGTTCACGTAATGAATCCGTAGGCGTAAATTTGTTGTCAATAAGTACTTCTTTAATGCGAAACGTATTAAAGTCCGAGAGCCTTACGGGTGAATCAGGCTGAGAATAAAGATCCTGTCCGGCGAGCACTTTTAAATACGCTGAATTCCGTGATGTGCGCGCAATTTCAAGCAGAGCGTGCGGATTATAAGCGCTCAGTTTACGTATAATGTCAGAATCATCCGAGCGTTCATCAAGAATCGGGCTCAGGCTGTCCAGCGGCTCACCGTCGATGATATTGGCAACAGCTTGATTGATACCATTAATTTCGGAAATTAATATATTCCCAAACTCAGCATCAGGAATAAGCCCTTGAATATCTTCCGGTTCAATTCCTTCACTAATATCAAAAAGACGAACTCGATCCTGATTCATAATCACCAGACTGTTTAATGATGTGTATGGAACATAGTTAACTATAATAGTATTAAGAATATTCATAAGCGATTCACGGGCTGTCTCTGAAAACGGTATCTCCTCCTGAAGAAGAATATTTGCGGGTTTCTCTTCATCCCCCATTTCCACTAAAGAAACAATATAGCGATTATTCTCAATCATCACCGTTAAAGCGGTCTGTTCCTGAACAAGTTCAACATCGGGTACTGCGGGCATATCAAAATCAAAGCCTGCCCCAAAATTATCTATCGCCGACTGCCCTATCGACGAAATGCTCAGATAACTGAATCCGTTTTCGTTTGTTATAATACGCCCTTCGAACGCATCTCCGGATGGGAGAGTATACCCGAAAACCGTCTCTAACTTGCCTGATGTGCCATAACTATCCATTTGGCGCACAATGGATAAAACCGCTTCCATCGGCACGCCCTGTTCAATCATGATATTCTCTATATTGAACGGACGGAAACGAGCCCTGTACATTTCCGACAGTTCGGACGTTTTCGGGAAATAATTTTCGTCCTCAGCCATCATACTCAGATAATAAGCCAGACGGACATCAAGATCAAGGGTGAAAGGCAATTCAGGAATATCAAAATTTCCATTAAGCCAATTTTCGCGGATCATTTCTTCAATTACAGGCTGAAGGTCGGCACGGTAGTCAAATACCATACCGTAAGTCTGGCGAAGCATATTCACTACTTCTTCCAGCGTAAATTCCTGATCGTTCAGATATGCAAAATCGACAATAGCATTTTTCAACTGTTTCTTTAAATCTGCGGTCATCTGTATTGCTCCGGACAACTGCGACTGTAACCGGGCTTCTATCACAGATCTCTGTTCTTCCAGCCGTGCCATGATTTCCGGGCGCAGCACAGTTACATTTTTTTCGCCGTCCAACTCTATCTTTGTCTCAAGAATCGAAGCTATGTCATCAACAACGGAATCCATAATTTTTGATATGGCTGGTGAACCTTTATCCTCAAAATAGAAGACTGTTTTCCTGCCGTTTATGGACAGCATATAAAAACGGTATCCATCAATGAACGTCATATCCTCAAAACGGACTGAATGAGTATCATATCCCTGCAACATGCTATTCAGGCTGTTTATCAGTTCCTGAGGGCCGAAAGCGCGGTTCTGCGCATGGAGGTTATCCGCAGATTCGCCCATAAATAATGATATTGCTTTTGTCAGTTTAATCTGACGCCGCATCTGATCGGGGCCAATCTGGTTCTGAGCCAGAAACGATGTATCCGCAAGAGAATTCAGAGCGGTTTCTATAAATTGCTCATACGGCGATCTGGTATGTGAAATTATTGAAAAATAATGATCCTGATCTGTTATTTTGCTTATTTTCGGAACCACTACCGCTACATTGACGTCCCTCTCAGCGAGTATTCGCGTAATGCCTTCCGTGTGAAAGCCTCCAGCCACCAGCGCCGCTGAGGAGGAATTGGTTGAATCCATATATTCCAGCGTTTTTTCCACCAGAATCTCATCGCGTTTATAAGCGTATTCGTAAAAAGAAGATATATTGTTCCTATTACTATCCAGCTCATTCAAAGCGCTTTCCATACTGCCTGCTTTATCAGGAGCCGCCGATTGCAGTAACCCGCGCATGGCTGGCAACGCAAACAGCTCCGTATTCGCAGAATAATACGCCTTTTCGTTTTTCGTCAGTTCAAGATTCATATAGTTCCTGAGTATGCCTAACCTGTACCATAGATCATAGCAATCCATCTCGAACTGAGATTTTACACATGTACTGACCGCCTGCGCTTCACATACCGCTATCTCATCAGCCAGAACCCTGTGATCTATCGAGGCGTACAGATCGATCATACCGCAATACTGCACTATGTGAGGATAGCGTTCCTCATTGATCTCTTCTTCCTGCATAAATGAACGTATTTTCTGAAAAAAAGCGCTCGCAGATAACTCACCTACTTTAAATCGAAGATTGAGCTTAAACAGTTCCGCCAGCTTCTCACGCGCAAGATTCGCTGAAAAATAATTCAGCAGGTCAGCGGTCTCTTCTTCAAGCGTGCCAAAATCAACAGCGTTCTTTTTCGCGGTAAGATCCAATATGAACGATATATTCGGATATGCATCATGCTCAATATCAATATATTGTTTTATATATGACACGTAATCGTAAACATCTGTCTGGTGATGGTCATACCGTGTTTTCCATGAGACGAATTCCTGTACTTCTTTGGAACAACGATTCAAAATCGAGTCATTGACACACTGGTTTAACATATCCAGCAACGCCATATTCCTGTTTTTCAAATTCATTACAGTGACTAAGGCTTCAAGATTTTTTGTGTACAGATCTTCTTCCTCAATACCATAAAGCGGCACATCCAGATCACTCAATATTGAAAAATACTCAGCTCCTGATATATCAGCGGAATTAACCAAATATTTTGATACCGTATTACGTGCTTTATGGTCGGGATAATCACGAAGAGGGGCGGGATCTATGACGCCTTCTGAGCCTTCCAATAACACAAGGTCAAGAGCTTCATTTCTGTTCAATCGCTGGAGAATCGCGGCAATATTCATCTGAGCATCACTGTTGCAATGGGCATCCTGAATATGAATGATCCATTTATCCGAGTTCGGTGCGGTATGAATCATCTTTACTGAACCATACTTTTCAGGTACGGAATACCGCTCCGGCAGGTCAGCGCCAAATATACCATCAGGGCAGAAAAGAAGTTCGATCAGCGCTATAGAAATAAATTTCAGAATATTCCTGTTTTTGATCATAACAGACAAGGGCCTTTTCGTTTTTAAAACGCTGTGTTTTATCAACTAACTTTACACTAACATAATACCACAATTACAGTTTTGAAGTCAATTAAGCACAGTCTGTTAAGCCCTCGCACAAACTTATTTGTCGGCGGATCAGGGCAAAACTTTTCATTTAATGTTTTATTGCCGATTTATTTATATAACCATCATGAAGTTAAATATATAAGTTCTGTTATAAATGCGTCGATTATGTAATATATAATTGAATGTGTTCAACTCACGGATGTGTTTAATCATGAATTTATTTAAAATATTATTATGCTTTTATATTTTTCTGCAGATTGCGGACACTTACGCGATTCAGCCGCCTTTCAAAGTCTCTGCGTCTGCCGGCAATGCGGTCATCGAACTGAACTGGAGTTCCGTACCCGGTGCGATGGAATATGAAGTATACAAAAAAGCCGGTTCAGATACCTCATTTACCCTCGAAGCTACACGGGCGGAAACATCTTACCGAGATGAAAATGTTCTCACTGATACAACATACGAGTACTACATTATTGCCGAAGACAATGACTCGCAAAGCGTCCCATCTCAGATACTATCCGCGACTCCGCACAGCGAAGGAACATTCGCGTATTACCGCCTGAGCGACTATATTTATTATTTCAACCCATGGCTGATGAACGACAACTCAGTCATCAATACTATCGCTCGAGCCAGCATCACTGAAGCGGCATATACGGAAGATGCAGGCGAGTCTTTTTCCGTTTCAATGCAGTCTGCAACCGTTGCGTCCCCTTCAATTTGCCTGAGCAAAAATCGTAAATGGCTCTATTACGCCTCACAAAACACTGTTTACAAAAAAAATATGCACAATGGAGAGGTATTTCAGGTCACATCCTCACTTATTGAAAGCGAATACGGATTTTCATTATCGCCGGATAGTAATCGCCTTGTATATGTCAAACAGGCAAGCGGAAAAAGTTCTTTGTATATGATAGATAGTGACGGAGGAAATGAAACGGAACTGCTTCGAAACGGAAAGAACAACCGGTATCCGGTGTTTTCCCCGGACGGAACACATGTATTGTTTGTCTCCCGACAAGTTGTTAGAGACGATCTATACACAATTAATATTACTACGAAATCAGTAACGCAAATCACGTCATCATCACAGGCGGAACAATACCCCTGCTATTCCCCTGACGGAACAAAAATAGCGTTTCAGGCATCCAACAGCCAGAACGGAACATATGATATTTACACTGTATCTTCCAGTGGGACAAACCTCACTGCCATAACGTCTACCGGCGACCACAATGAATATTTTCCTGCATGGTCGCCGGACGGTACACAACTGGCATTCATTTATGATGTTACTGTTGTTATTGAAAGCGTGACAAGAAAATATTTTCATATTGTATATAAGAACGCAGACGGAACAGGCGACATAACATATCATACCGACTCATCACATAAACTCCTGCTGTTAGGGCTCTGCTGGCAAGGAAAAACAGATGTGATGCCACCGTCCGCTATACTTGATCTTTCTTCAGGAACAGTAACATCTGAGTCCGCAGAGTTATCATTTTCCGCACCGGGCGATGACGGAACAAGCGGACAAGCAGATCAATATACTTTTATATACTCCGAAGAACCAATCATACCAGATACGGAGTACCCATCAATCATAGACGGAACAGTTCCGCTGATATCAGGCTCAGCTGAATCACGGTTACTCGAGCATCTAAAGGCAAACACGCAGTACTATATCGCAATACAGTCGTCCGACGATCAGGGCAACGTATCTGATCTTTCAAATATCATAACCATTTTAACACAACCATCGGATGATTCTGCTACTCCTTCACCGCCCACAAATATAACTGTTACGCCATCGGACTATCTCCGAATGGTAATCACATGGAACCACAGTCCATCATCAGATACAGCGGGGTACATAATCAGCCGGAATGGCAATCCCCTTGCAAATCTTGCGTACACAACTGAATACATTGACGAAGCAAATTCCAAAGACACTCTCTATACATATACTGTAACTGCATTTGACGAGAACGGAAACCTGAGCACTTCAACAGCGGCGTCAGGTACATCGAAAGACGCAACAATCCCTCCGGCTCCTGACTGGTTACGCGTCTATAATGAACAGGATTCTGTCCGCCTCAGGTGGGAACCTGTCGCTGTACCGGATATATCAGGATACAAGATATACAGGCAGTCAGGCAGTACAACTACCCTGCTGGGAAATTCTGGGATATCAACACAATTCACGGATAGTACCGGAACCGTCAACCAGACATATACCTATTATATTACAGCGGTAGACACTGCCGGCAATGAAAGCCAGCCATCAAAACAACTCCCCGGTACAGCAGGCTGGACAGATGCCGAAAGAACACTGGTTTTGATGAACATGCATAATCCGGTATCACTTGAAATAGGAGAATATTATCAGAACGCACGCGGCATACCAGAAAGCAACATGATTACCCTGAACACATATGACGTATATAACATATCGGCGGAATCGTTCATACCACAGATTTATCAGCCTGTTTATAACTATATAACCCAGAATGGGCTTACTGAAAAAATACGGTTTATAGCCACTACACGAGGCATTCCGATAAAAGTTACAACCGCAGGACTGAGCACAGACGCGGTTCTGGCGGATTTGTTTAATTCCAATCAGGAATATATTCCCAATGTGGAAGATATGTCAGCTTCAGTCCATCCGTATTATCTGGCACAACAGAGGTTCACTGGCGACTACAATATGATACTCACAGCCCGGTTGGACGGACCGTCGATTGGGATGGTCAAAGATCTTATAGACCGATCATTGTATGCGGAGAAATACCCGCAGTATTTTCACTACGGTTCAACGTGCCTTGATGAAAGAAATATATCTCCGAATGCATACGACGGCGGTTACGCTCAGGCGGAACGCTTTATAAAAACCACTGCTGTATTTGCCAAAGATACGGTGATTGTGAAGGAAAAAACATCCGCGCTGTTTGCCAATAATAGCTGTACTGACCCCAAATTCTATTACGGCTGGTATTCATACTGGAATTTCAAAGACATTTTCGCGGACGCTTTTTTGCCAGGGTCAATAGCAGGGCACCTTGATTCAGCCAGTTTTCAGGCATTGTATAATACCGGAGACAACAACTGGGGTATCCATTTGATAACTCGCGGCGCAACAGCGGTGTACGGTTCAGTCAGCGAACCATATACCCTCGCGTTTCCGGCTGGAGGTATTTTGCATGACCGTCTGAACAAGGGATTCAACCTCGCTGAATCGTACTGGTGCGCCTCAAACACGCTCAGGTGGCGTATGATTTTGCTCGGTGACCCGCTTTTCAATCCTTATGCAAACACTCCTGATAACGACACCACCGCTCCCATTATCAGCAATGTCTCAGCCAGCCCTGCGGGATACAACGCCATGTCCATTACATGGGATACAGATGAAATAACCGATCACTCGGTAACATATTTTACATCACAGAATGACGTACAGGACTCAGGATACACAAAATGGTACTCACGGCATTCGCGCATTATTTTGTCTGGGATAGAACCCGGCATTGAATATTCATTTTACGTAACAGCCCGCGACCCCGCAGGAAATGAAACGATCTCAGACACCGGTCAGTTCACATATACCGACTCGGATAATGATGGGATCGAGGATTCATGGGAAACAACTTATTTCTCACACATAACGGAGTATGCCGGTTTTCATGACCCTGACTGCGACGCGGTGATAAATTTCGATGAGTTCCGGCAAGGCACTAATCCGCTCTCCCCTGAACAAGTCGTTTTTACTCATGATTCGACAGCGACAAAGGTATCGTTTTCAACATCAGACGCATACAAATACAGAATTTATTACTCGAACACGCTCGGTTCAGCCTCAACATGGACGCAGGCAGGACCGGATAGAGCAGGAACAGGCGCAACAATAACATGGACAGACGACGGCAGAAACACCGGGAGCAAGCCGCAAAGCGACCCCTCGCTTGAAATGCGTTTTTATAAAATAACATCCGAACTTATTTCACGATAATTTGCTTTACTTTGAGTTCGGAATGATGATAAAATTTAATAGAAAATAAAGCTCGTATTTTTTACTAATCAATTATATATTATGCAAAATTCTTTTTTTACCGATAAAAGTTGTGGAACTATTATAGGGTCAGCGATTGGTGACGCTCTGGGAGCCCCTGTTGAAGGACTCAGACCGGGTCATATAAAAACACTCTTTAAACGACTGGATTCATTCGTTGACGTTCAACAATTCAAAAAAAAAGGCATCAAGTATTTCCGCATGAAAGGGTTGTATACCGACGACACTCAACAGGTCCTTGCTGTGTGCGACACTCTCATCATCCACAACAGCCTTACCCCTGATATATTAAGCGATACATTTATATCCATGAGCAAACATACTATGTATGGTGACTGTGGTGTTTTTCGAGGTTCAGGATACTGCTTCCGTAAAACCATGCAAAGCTACTTGAACGGCGCTGAATGGGATCAGGCAGAAGGCTCTACCGCAGGATGTATGGCGGCTGTCCGCATACCGCCTGTTGCGATTTATTATATCGACGACCCTGTTCAGATGAAGCTAAAAATTATTGAAGCCGCACTTGTTACGCATAAAGACCCCATCGGCATATCAGCCGCTTTATGGCAGGGATCACTCATAGCACAATTATTGCGTTTATCGCCTGACGCGCCTTTGGACATTGATGGCCTGCTGTCATATTGCGCCGGGTTTTGCAGAGAAGGTGAAGAATTACTCGCTTCACAATACAGCCATCTGCTGTATGCCAGCCATCCTGACGGCATTTATGCCGTAAGCAATATGATTCCGCAGTTCTCAAAAATATTGCAGTCATCAGACAGTACCGCGATAGATTTATTTATTTTAGAATACGCCCGGCAGTATGCCTCACAGCCGCTTCATAAGCTGACTGTTCCCTATGCGCTTACTCTGGTGCCGCTTGCAATGCGTATATTTTTTCTTTCACATACATCGTTTTACGATCCTGTTGTGGAAGCTGTAAATATGGGAGGCGATACGGATACGCTCGCTTCTCTTGTCGGAGCCCTCACCGGGTCTTACCGGGGTTTTTCTGCTATCCCCGGCCGGTGGGTTGAAGGGCT
This sequence comes from Candidatus Auribacter fodinae, assembly GCA_003599815.1. GTDB lineage: Bacteria > Auribacterota > Auribacteria > Auribacterales > Auribacteraceae > Auribacter > Auribacter fodinae. Next base: position 22,557 of record QZJZ01000094.1, on the reverse strand, counting down.
GGTTAACATGAATCAAATCAAAGCTCGGGCAGAAGCTTTGGTGAAAAGCAAAAAAGGTCTTGAGTTACAGGAGCTCACTGAAATGGAAAAGAAGTTAACACACAAAGAATTCGACTTCAGACAGAAATTTGAATCGGCGCAGTTTTCAAAAAGTAGTGGTAGTGCTCTAAAGAAAAAAACAATCTCTGATGAGGATGATTATGAAGAGTTGAAGCCGTCACGGAAAAATAAAGCCGATTGGCGCCAGCACGAACGTGAGAAAAGTATGCAGAAAAGAATGAGACGCCAGAACAAAACCATGTTCTGATATCTCATATTTGATAAAATAATGAGTATATAAAAGCCGATCCCAGCGGGACGGACAGGTTATCCAGTCCGTTCCCGCTTATCGCTTCAAGTATTGCGGCAGACGCCGCAATGCAAAAAACAGCGATCACCGACGAAATATCCGTCAGATATCCCGCACGCCACAACATACACATTGTAGTAATAAAACATGTAATAAACATGACTGAAGAACCGACATACGACTTGACTGCCGCTCCGAAAGAAAACTGTCTCCTGCCGTAGCGCGAACCGATAAGCGCCGCCATAGGATCTCCTATGCCCATATTCAGCAAACCGATCAAAGCCGCCCAGCGTGCAGGAAAATCCCAGCAAAACCAAAATAACAATGCTACTGCAACAGGAAAATATAATGTACCGGCATGGTATTCTCCTTCCAGATGAGCAATCCTGTAAAGCCGTACTCTCAACGGACGTACATGGACAGCGATGAAAAACAGCGGCAGTGTCAATGCGGCGTATTTGTTATCAAACACATAAAATGCCCAGCATGACCATAACGCGACAGAAATATGCACCAGTTTCCTAATAACATTTCCGGTATATCCGAGATGTCCTTTTAAATAGACTTTAATAATAAATAGCGCGCCAAGTATACATCCTGAAATGCATATCAGGGCAACACTGCGTAAAGTAAAATACGTCAAAAAAAATGATTTATAATCCACTGTTTTTGTCCTTCCATCTCAATCCCTGACGGGAATTCCTTCGTTTTAATTCTCTCTGTATATCCCGAATTACCACCGCTTTTTGCAGACACCATTTTGGAGCTGTCAGCATATCCTGATGCCGTTCTCCGGTCAAACGCTGTATCAGTATATTCGGGGGCAGAACTTCAAGAAAATCACATACAAAATGGACGTAGGTTTCCTTATCCAACAGCCGAATGTCCCCATTCAGGTACCATTGTTCAAGCTGAGAACCTTTTATTACGTGGAGAAGATGAATCTTTACCCCATCGATACCGAGCTGTGCGACTTCATGAGCAGTCTGCATTATATCATCATAGCTTTCACCCGGCAGACCGATGATAACATGAACACAAATCTTCACACCGCTCCCCTTTGTCATCGCCACAGCCTTTTTCAGATCTGCGTATGTATGCCCTCGCTGAATCAGGGAAAGTGTCTTATCGTGAGATGTCTGCATACCGTATTCGACCCATACTTCATAATCACCGGCAAATGAGGAGATCATATCGATCTTTTCATGGTCGACACAGTCAGGGCGAGTTCCGATAGCAAGCCCGACAACGTCGTCAAAATGCAACGCCCGGATATACAACTGTTTCAGTTCGGAAACAGTTGCATGGGTATTGGTATATGCCTGAAAATAAGCGATAAACTTTTCCGCGCTATAATATTTGCGGTAACTGCGCATCCACTTTGTCATCTGATCTTCTATTGATGCCTGCTCTAAAGACGCTCCGGTACCCGAACCCTGCGCATCACAATAAACACAGGGCGTTCCGAGTTCCCGGTTAGGACAGCCAAGCCCCGCATCAAGCGATATCTTATATACTCTGCATCCGAATTTCTTTTGCAAATAGCTGTTAAAATTATTATACCGAACGTCACCAAACATAGTCGCACATCAGATCCGAATGAAATTTGTATTTTTAAGTTCAAAAGAGAATAACTGCGGCTCGCATACTTTTTGCTTATTTAAAAAAAATTTGTACCGATGAATATAATATCAAAAAAAGGATAAAAAAAATGAGCAAAATACTTATTATTTTTATATTATTATTATTGATCGCTAAGGTGAATCAATGGAGCGAAAACCACAAACTAAAAGAAGTCTTTGCCGCAATCAGCGATACAGATAATACTCCTATACAGCAGGCGTATTTTCATACCGACATAACCAATACAGAGATAATTACCATATCATCAAGAAAAACGTATGAAGTATCTCATTGAGCATGCAGATATATACACCCCGACAGGCATTATCCATAACGGAAAAATACTGATCAGCGGACACACCATACAACGTATTCTTACAGACAGCGATCCCATTCCCTTAGACAATCTGGAATCATATACAGTAATTAATGCAAAACGCAGTTGTGTCATTCCCGGCTTCATAGACCTCCATTCTCATGGCGGAGGCGGCGCCGATGTGACTGACGCTTCCAGCGACAGTATTGAGACATTTATTAATTTTCATCTTAACCACGGTACAACAGGATTAATGCTGACAACAATGTCAGGTGTACCCATTAAAGAACTCTCATATCATGTTGAACAACTCGGAAAAGCTATGGATACTCACGAATCCGTGGTCGGAGTACATCTCGAAGGCCCGTATCTGAATCCTGAATACGCAGGGATGCTTCCTCCTGAAAAATTACGCATCCCAAATATCAAGGAACTGGAACAACTGGTAGACGCATCGTATGACACTGTCCGCATGCTGACGCTATCACCTGAACTTGAAGGCGCACTGGAAATGATTCAATTCTGTAATGAATACGGAATCATTGCCGCTTTAGGACACACAGGCGCGGATTATGAACTGGTAATGAAAGCAATCACACTTGGCGCTTCGCATGTTACTCATATTTTCAATGCAATGGAACCATTGCATCACAGGTATCCGGGAGCTCTCGGAGCGGCATTGATGGATGACCGGTTATCGGTTCAACTGATATGTGACGGTATTCATCTTCACCCGCTTATTGTAAAAATGGTTGTGCGCCTCAAATCCTGCTTTAACGTGTGCCTTGTCACTGACGCCATGCGCGCCGCAGGCATGCCCGACGGTGAGTACATGCTCGGCAATTTCGAAAAAGTCCATTACCATAATGGCATTGTCAAAGATGAAAAAGGCAATCTTGCCAGCACAGGCATGACCATGCTGGACGCCTTTCGAAATATTCTCAGTTTCGGTGATGTCTCGCTTTCAGAAGCAATCCACATGACCAGCACCACTCCTGCACGAGTGCTCGGCTTGCAGGATTACATCGGCGCCATAAAAGAAGGCCTTGACGCCGACATATTAATTATTGATGACGAACTGCAGATCAAATCCGTCTTTCTCAAAGGGAAAAAACTGCTATAATTCAGGCTTTATCAGCTTGCTGAATCATCGATACATGCCAGTCAAGCAATATTTTTTCTGCGGCAGGATTATCGCCCCGCACGTCCGCAAGTACACGAAACACCGGTTCCGTCCCTGAACCGCGCATCCATATAAATGCCGCCTGAGAACCTTTACAATCCTCAAAGAGAACTTTTAAACCGCCGCGTTCTGCGCCTGACCGGAATTTTGAGCCGATCCCTTCCTTTGTTTCAATCCCTTCGTAATTCAATACTCTGTACTTTTCTATTCCAAGCTTCTCTTTAAGCATTGATTTTTTATTATCCCATTCACCAAGAAAAACTTTTTCATACTCTGCTTTTAGTTTGGCGTGATCTTCTGTGGTGATTCTTACTATGGCACGGTTCTCAAAAGCGCTGGTGGTGGTAAATACAGGCAACGACTCGACAACACTGTACAACTCGAAATCAGCACAATAGACAGACATATTGCCCGAGCGTTTCGCCCATATTTCAAACAAACCCGGTTTACCGTTTTCTGAACGAAGCACCAGCATCTTTATAAAAGCGAAAATGGTGTTGATAGGGTCACGAACAGTACTAGGTAACGTTATGTTGCCGCCGTTGCTTCCCTCTCCAAGAATACGAACGATATATCCCTGTTTTTGTTTCAGCGCGGCAAGGCTGACAACATTCGCCTCACCGACCTCAGCCCTGAATACCTCTGCGCCAAACGCTTCGGCAATTTTTTCTATCCGCCCGGATGTAGGCCCGTTCACAACAACCGCGACTTTCTGCTGAGGGTTGCCGGCACTGTCATATGTTAATGTTCCGGCATAAACCAGATATGCCAGTTCAGAAACAACGCTCAGCGCAAACACTTCCTGCGCTTCTAAAATCCATGATTTACCTCGGGCGTCCAGAGTTACAATGTTACCCCTGTCGCCATCGCAATCAGGTACATACGCAAACCTGTACGCTTTATTTGAAGCGCTGAGCTTTTCTAGTTCCTGACGTGCAAGGTCGAGTGACTGCCCTTCAGGGACTATACGATGTACGATCTGTCGGGGTTTATCATTAAGAGCAGTCACCTGCAAACCTATCTGCTTAAGATAATCCACATCTATGGAAACTGCGCGTGCAGACCCATTGAATTCCGCAAGAACACCGACATTCATCGCTTTTATTTTCCGGCGGATTGTTGCGAGCATCTCCTCGCGTCCTGATTTATCCGTGATGCCGGTTATGACCGCATCCGTGAATTCACGATATTGCCGTAAAGCTTCATTCTTATACATGTTAATCTTAGAAAAAACATCTTTTACCGCCATGACGTCAACGGCATTAATATCGCGGACAAGCTCTTCTATCCATTTATCATTAAAAAACTGAACTTTGAACTTGTCAATAAGCGGCTGAGCCTGAGCTTTACCAATAACTGCCCCGTCATTTAACCCGAATTTCAATCCGTTGTGCCCTATTGGGTTATGGCTGGCTGTGACATACATAAAACCATCGATATCAGGGTTAGTCTTGGCATATGCCATTATCTCAGGCGCGCCTGCGATAAAAAGGTACTGTACATTGCATCCATACGCAAGAAAAGCACGGATCAGAATCATCCCAATGACAGGGCCTGTATGACGGGCGTCAAGCCCGACTGCAATGGTTGGGCGTTTCTTTTTCTGTTCCGCACAGAGAAATTCAGTAAACAGGCGGGCGCAGGATCCAACCATAATCTTATCCGGTAATCCTATTTCGGGAGTTGTGCTTTCCTCATCCCCATCAACAGCAAAAACTCTCCGCCATCCAGATACTGAAAGAATAGTGTTTTTCAAAAAGATTTCTTTATCTTCTTTTGATAACGATGTGCCCGCAGGTATCAACTGAATAGCCGGATCACCTATCTCAAAACCTGTTCTTTCATCATAAACCATTCTCGTATCCTCTTTTATCTTTATCTTTAATGCAAGTTAGGTTCATCTATGTGCCGAATCATACATTATAAATATTTTTGTGGCAACAAAAAGGTTTTTTTCATCCTACTTTTGCAATGATTGACATTTATGTCGATGATTTGTTATAAGGTTTGAGAAAGGAGAACAATATGTCATATAAAATTCGTATTTCAGCGGCAGTTTCATTATTTATTATAGCGGTTAGTATTTTGAACGGATGCGGCAAAAGCGCTCAGGAGTATTTTGAACAGGCGATGAGTGACTTCAACGCCGGCAACTATGAGCGTGCCAGCGTTCATTTCACAAAGGGACTTAAACTTGAGCCGGAAAACGTCAAAGCGCGTTTTTTTCTGGGCAGCAGCTACAAGGAAATGGGAAACTATGATTCCGCCATCAACCATTTGAAGTATGCCGCAGACATCACTCCGAAGGATTTTTTTATTTTGTTCGCCATCGCTGACTGCTATGCAAATCTTCACCAATACGAAAACGCCCTTCAATGGACACGCAACTCACTGGCTGTTAAACCAAACTTTATGGAATCACACCTTCTTTTGGGAATCTGTATGTTTCACACAAAACAATATCAGGAAGCCGAACACCAGCTAAAATTTGTGGCGAAAATAACTCGTGATGACACAGAAAAAAAAGCGGTATATTATGATGCGCTGTATTTTCTCGGAGAAACTTATCGAGCCGCAGGCGACTTGAAAAACGCTATTGGCACACTCAATACGCTTATAACCGATAACCCTCAATCCGCTAAAGGCTTATTTGCTCTGGGGCTCAGTTATAATGATATGCATGATACGAAGAAAACTGAGGAAATTGCGTCTCGGCTGGAATCTATAAACCCGCAAATGAGCGCCGACCTACGGTCACAGATTAAATAGTATAGTCGATCCCACTGGTAAGTATGCGGTTATAGTCATCCTTACTTAACAGCTTAAAACGCAGTTGAGGGTGTACCTGCTCGATAAGCAAATAAACACTATCTCCCTGCGAAAAAGCCAGATTCGTGTACGCTTTAATGATCTTGCCCTTCACCTTTATAAGTACCTCCCGTTCAGTTAAGCGTAAATATACTTCCCCGGGAACAACTTGTCCCCGCCTGAGCGTTGCACGCAATAACTCGACATTTTTGCTTAATTGTTTTTCATGCATATAACTTCTTTTGGCAAAAGAGGATAAAATTTATTTCATAAAGTAATACATAAATATTTTTTAACTAAAAAATATATTTACTTTCAATGCAAAATGTAGATAATATAATCCCCTTTGTTTCAATTGGGCAGATTTATTTAACCAAATAATACGATATTTTGAAATAAAACTAAACTGTAAACATAAATTACGGAAGGAAAAACACCCCATGCCTCGAATGATCAGTATCGACAAAGTAAGAAATATTGGTATTATGGCACACATTGACGCTGGAAAAACAACATTGACCGAACGAATACTCTATTACACAGGGCGTTCATATAAAATCGGCGAAGTACACGAAGGTGCCGCAACCATGGACTGGATGAAGCAGGAACAGGAACGCGGCATTACCATTACTTCAGCCGCTACAACATGTATGTGGAATGAAAACCGTATTAACATTATTGATACGCCCGGCCACGTTGATTTCACTGTTGAAGTGGAACGCAGTCTGCGCGTACTTGACGGAGCTATCGCGGTATTCTGCGCGGTCGGCGGCGTGGAACCTCAGTCTGAAACAGTGTGGCGCCAGTCTGACAAATACAATGTTCCCAAGCTGGCGTTTATCAATAAAATGGACCGTTTCGGCGCGGATTTTTACAGTGTGCTGAAAATGATGGAAACACGCCTTGAAACCAACCCTGCACCTATCCAGCTTCCCATCGGCAGTGAAGACAATTTCCGTGGAATTATTGACCTTGTTAAAATGCACGCTGTTATTTATGATGATGAAACTCTGGGCAAAAACTATCATATTGAAGAAATTCCTGAAGATATGAAGGAATTAGCCCACGAATACCGCCATAAAATGCTGGAAAAAGTCGCTGACCTTGATGACGCCATCATGGAAAAATATCTTGCTGAGGAAGAAATTACGGAAAAAGAAATTATTTCTGTGATTCGCCGCGGCACATTGTCTCATAAGATTATTCCCGTACTCTGCGGCTCAGCATTTAAAAACAAAGGCGTTCAGAGACTGCTCGACGCTGTATGTTTCTATCTTCCGTCGCCAATTGATCTTCCTCCGGTTGAAGGATTTCTTCCCGGCACAGAACAGACAATCACCCGTAAACCGGGCGACAACGAGCCGTTTTCAGCCCTCGCGTTTAAAATTATGGCTGATAAACACATGGGAAAACTGGTTTATTTCCGAGTTTATTCAGGACAGATTGCCGCGGGAAGTTACGTATATAACAGCACGCGCGATTCAAAAGAACGTCTCGGACGCATCGTGTTGATGCATGCCAACCAGCAGGAAAACCAGGATATGATTTACGCCGGCGACATCGCTGTGGGTATCGGGTTACGCAACACCATTACCGGAGATACCATCTGTGATGAGGACAACCCTATTATCCTTGAAGCTATAGAGTTCCCATCACCTGTGATGTCTGTTAAAGTCACTGTTGAAAATAAAGCCGCTGAAGATAAGCTATCCAAAGCGCTGGTAAAACTTGCTGAGGAAGATCCTACTTTTACTGTTCAAACCGATGAAGAAACGAAAGACACCGTTATTTCCGGCATGGGTGAGCTCCACCTTGAAATCATTGTTGACCGACTGCTTCATGAATATAGCGTAAAAGCAGAAGTCGGCCAGCCGCAGGTTGCGTACCGTGAAACTATTACAACTACCAAACAAGTAGATTACAAACACGCTAAACAGAGCGGCGGGCGCGGTCAGTATGGGCATGTTGTCATGGAACTCGTACCTGCTGATCCGGGTCAAGGGTTTGAATTTTCAAACGAAATTGTCGGTGGACGCATTCCTCGTGAATATATTCCCGCTGTAGAAAAAGGTGTTATTGAAGCAATGCGGCGTGGAGTATACGCCCGATACCCGGTAGTCGATGTAAAAGTACGGCTCCTTGACGGCAGTTTCCATGCAGTCGACTCTTCTGAACTGGCTTTTAAAACCGCCGCCATTGAAGGGTTCAAACAAGCCTTCATGAAAGCGAATCCAGTACTTCTTGAACCTATTATGTCGATTGAAGTCACCACACCGGAAGAATTTCTCGGTGATATAGTGGGCGACATATGCTCCCGTCGCGGCAAAATACTCGGCATGGAAATGCGCGGAAACGTTCAGGTTGTCGAAGCAGAAGCTCCTTTATCTGAAATGTTCGGATATGCTACTGCTATGCGTTCCTTAACACAAGGCCGTGCAAACTATACCATGCATTTTGAGCAGTACGCCGAAGTACCGTATGAACTGGGACAGAAAATTTATCAGGAACGCATGCAGAAATAAATATTTTCATTAATTATAATATAGATTTAATTGACACCTGTTTTTCCGTTTTGATACGCTGATTGTCACGGATTTAACAGGTGTCAATTTATAACTGCACATAGAATCGGACGAAACCGGTAGAATACTATCATGAGCCATCCACTAATCACTTCATTTACAAGTTCAGGCCCTATTGGACAGGGTATCATGATTATTCTGCTGATACTCTCGATAACCGCTTGGTCGGTTATTATTGAAAAACTCATTTTTTTCAGAAAACTAAATCGTGAAGGACGCGAGTTTCTCGATTTCTTTCGCGGTTCAGTGAACTCTCTGGAAAAAGCGTTTCAAAACAGTAACCAAACAAATGCCTCTTTATTAAGTGCGGTATTTTCTACCGGAATAAAAGAGCTTCGAAAAATCACCTCTTCAGACACACGATATACATCTCTGACGAAATCACAGCAAAACGATCTGGAACTTTCTTTGAAACGTATAATGTCCCAAAAGGCTCAAACTTTAGAGAGAAATATGATTATTCTGGCGACATCGGCCAACATCAGTCCGCTATTGGGGTTGCTCGGAACGGTATACGGCTTGCTAATAGCTTTTTACGATATGGGGCGAATGGGTTCAGCCAGTATCGATGCTGTGGCGCCGGGTATATCAGAAGCGCTGATAACAACCGTTATAGGTTTATTTGTAGCTATACCGTCAGGTGTCGGGTATAATTATCTGTTGAATTCCATCAGGAACCTCATGATTGATATGGAAAATTTCGCTACAGAATTTCTTTCACTGGTTGAAAGAGGGCACAACGAATAAATGTTGTCTCAACGGGACGAATTCTATAAATCTCAGGCGTTAAATGATATAAACATTACCCCCTTGGTAGATGTGACCATGGTGATGCTCATTATATTTATTCTGATAGCGCCTGTTATTGAACAAGGTATTACCGTAAAATTACCGGAAACCTCAGCGCGGACAATGGCGCATGAGGAATCAGTAACTATCAGCCTGTCTGAAGATAAAAAAATTTTTATAGGTAATACCGCGGTTACATTACCGCAACTTGAAGAGCGATTGATATCTTTGCGTGAAAGCGTGCCTAATTTACCAGTAGTTCTCAGGGCGGACAAAGGGCTCGCTTACGAATTTATAGTTAAAGTTCTGGATACTATTCAGAAGGCAGGCATAACAAAACTGGGGCTTGCAACCAGTGTGGAACGGGTAAAATGAGCAAATTAGATTCATTATTATTACTTTTTAAACAACGACTGCTAGTGCTTTTTAAACAAAGAAAATTTCTGGTCATATCTATAAGCTGTCACATAATTATTATCACTGCTGTGGTTATCATGCTTCCTTTATGGAAACAGAAAAAAAGCGAACCGATTAAAATTCAGGAAGTAGAACTATTCACACCACAGCCTCAGGAACAGGAAAAACCGGCAGACAAGAAAGAGCCGCAAACACAGGAAAAGGCGGCTGAAAAGGAACCGGAGCCGGAAAAACCTCTTGTGGAACAAAAGGTAATTAAACGGCCGCCGCCTGAACCTCTTAATTCCAATTTGGAAAATAATATATTAAAGCAATGGGATGATCTGGAAAAAAAAAAGTAACCCGTCCTGAAGAGCCTGTACCTCAAGAAATAAAAAAAACATCAACCCAAGCGCCGCAAACGGTTCTCTTATATTATGCAGGGTTGGTAAAAAAACGTGTTTATGCTCAATGGGCTATACCCGGTACGCTTCGGGGACAGGAACAAATTGACATCGTAACTATTAAAATAAGAATCCTGAATACAGGTACGGTGTCGGAGATGGAATTCGTAAGTGATACGGATAACGTTTTATTAAAAAAATCGATCATTGACGCGATTGATAACTCGAAACCTTTTCCTCCTTTTCCATCAGACCTGCACGAAGAGTCGCTGGATATTATTATTAATTTTGATACTCAACAATAGTGAAAGGTACTTGATATGAAAAAAACATTTCTTCTGTTGATACTTTTCTTAGCCGCGGCATGCGAAAACAGTTTGGTTCCGGCGAAAGAAATAGAGATTACTATCGAGAAAAAAATAGACCGTAAAATTCGCGTGACCATATTGCCCTTTTTCAGTGAGACAAATAATGTGGTTGCTTCCCGCGAATTGTATTCCGTTGCGGAATTTGATTTGAAGCATGCCGGCTATTTCGAGTTATGGCCGCAGGAACCTCTCCCTGACTCCGCTCTCGACAAAGGGAAAAATTATAAATCCGCTGATTACGATTTCTGGCTTGATTACGGTACGGAAATGATTATAAAAGGGCTTTATACCATGAGCGGCACCGAACTTGCCATAGAACTTTTCTGTTACGACATGGCGACACGCAGTGAGTTTACTTCAGTAGTCGTCAACGGGCCAATCTCTGAAACCCGGGCTTTGATGCATAAGGCAACAGCTAAAATCATAGAAAAAGTTTCTGGAGGCCGCCCATCCATTACCACCACGCAGATCGCTTTTGTACAACAAAATGGAAAGGCTAAAAACATTTTCATGATGGACTACGACGGGCATAACGTCCGTCAAGTTACATCCAATACTTCGCTTAATCTTGACCCAAACTGGCTTCCAAATGGCGAGGGAATTATCTATTCCAGCTATTTTGAAAACTATCCTTTTATCTACCTGCAGAATTTTCGAACAAGAAGTATGCAGATAATCTCAAAACGGCCCGGGCTAAACTCAGTACCTGACGTCTCCCCTGACGGCACAAAGATAGCCCTGACCCTCAGTTTTAACGGAAATCCGGAAATATATGTCATTGATTTTTCGGGAAATGTTATTCAGCGGGTAACATTCAGCCCGGCAGTAGATACATCTCCAACATGGGCGCCTGACAGCAATACACTGGCATTTGTATCGGATCGCAGTGGAACACCTCAGATTTATGTTGTCGATTACCGGGGCGGCACACCAAAACGAATCACCTTTCAGGGTAATTATAATGCTTCTCCAGACTGGTCACCCATCAAGGGTTCTAATATAATTGTTTATTCTTCTTTGTACGGGCGCAACTCAGAACTATGCATTATCGACGCATCAAGCGGTTTCTTCCGCCGTTTAACCACATCTATGGAATCAGAAGACCACCCAACATGGGCTCCGGATGGTATTCATGTATCATATACATTGACACAAAACTACCGATCGGATATATATTTTATGGATGTTCGTGAAGAAAAACCCGTCAGGGTTACGACGGATAGTAATAATTCCAGTTTGCCGGATTGGGGACCTTCATTACAGTAACATTAACATAACAAGCAAAAAAAAGGAGGAATACATGCGTCTATCAAATGCAATCATCACCGCGTCATCAGTTCTAGTAGTTGTAACAATGCTCAATGGGTGCTGCATGCTGTCACCGGAATGCAGGGACAAAGGTAAAGTTAAAGGCGATATACCGTTGAGCGCTATACCTGCCGGCACTTTCATTGATCCGCCAGAAGAATTCAAATACATTTTCCAGCCGATACTGTTTGATTATGATAAATCTGATGTTCGCGCGGATATGCAGGCTGGCCTGAATCAGGTTGCAGAATGGATGAAAACACACCCGAAAGTATTGGTCAGGATTGAAGGGCATTGTGATGAACGTGGTACAGAACAGTACAACTTAGCGCTCGGTGAACGCAGAGCATTGAGCGTACGCCGGTATCTCAATGAACAAGGCGTGCCTGCCGACCGTTTATTCACCATCAGTTATGGTGAAGAACAGCCGCGCAACACACAGCATACTGAAATCGCCTGGGCTGAAAACCGCCGCGCTGAATTCAAACTTGCCCAGTAAGCAAAATAAGGAGGCTTGTTGTTGAAAACAATAGTTCCATCAGTCGTTTATACATTAATATGCGGACTTTTTGCCCCCATATTGCTGACTGGTTGTACGCAAGACCTGCGTGAAGATATGATCCAGCAGGAACAAAACATCAACTCTGAGATGAACCGTATTCAGGACAGAACTCTTACTACAGAAAACCGGCTCGAAGAAATCAGTAATCTGCTCATCAAAATGAACGATAATGTCAACGAAAACAACAAGTACATATATTCAAAACTTGATGAGCTTAAAACCCTGAATATTCAGCTAAGCGAACTTCAGGCGGCTAACAATCAGCTTGCGAAGAGACTTGATGATATGGACGCTCAGACGACCAAACGCCTTAAAGTTCTTCTTGATGAAGTTCTCAAAGAAAACCAGCGTATTATTAAACGAATCAGGTCTGTGGAAAAAGATGTCTACGGTGAAGCCGCTCCTCAACCCACCGTAGAGCAGAGTTCAACGTCGTCTGGTGTTGATGTAATGGAATCATCTGGTGATGCATCCGAATATGTCCGCCATTCCGTAAAAAGCGGTGAGAATCTGTGGATTATCGCTCAAAATTACGGGGTAACTATGGAAGACATCGCCAACGCCAATAAGATGGAAAGTATTTCGGACATCATACGTCCGGGACAGATTTTGATTATCCCGGTACGGAAAGAGTAATTAGTTCTTTTCAAAACGCGTGCGAAAAAGTATTCTGTAATTTTCGCCAATAGTGTTTAATGCAATAATAATCAGGGTGATAACGGCACCGGGGAACAGTGTTATCCACGGTGCCGACCTGAAATAATCCCTCCCTTGGCTTACCATTCCTCCCAATGTCGGTTCAGGAGGCTGTATCCCAAGTCCAAGAAAACTCAGCGAACTTTCAGTCAGCATCGCTGTGCCGATGCGTAATGTCGCTGTGGTTATAATTAATCCTGTGCATAATGGCAATATGTGGCGAATCAATATATACATATGTGCCGCCCCAAGACTGCGTGCCGCGTCAACATGAGCACTTGTCTTGAGTTTAAGCGTTTCCGCTCTGACCAGACGAGCGAACCCAGCCCAGCTGATTGCCACAATCGCAATAAAAACAGACCAGAACCCCGGCTCCATTACCGCAGATAACCCTATGGCGAGCAGTAATGATGGAAATGCCAGCGTTATATTCGTAAACAATCCGATTACTGAATCCATAAGACCGCCATAGTATCCGCTGAGAAATCCAAACACTACCCCAACTACCAAAGCCATTGCTGTAGATGCCAGCCCGATAACCAGAGAAAAACGAGCGGCAAACAGCACTCTGCTGAAAATGTCACGGCCTCGGTCATCTGTTCCCATCAAATGAACCAGAGAAGGCGCTTCCTTTATACTGTCCAGATCAGGCACATTCGGGTCATATGGCGCAATGAGGGGCGCAAACACCGTCGCAATAATCAGTCCAGTGACAATAACCAGTGACACTACTATTATACTTTTTCTCAACATTACCGTAACTCTATTCTTGGATCTATAAAAGCGTAAACAATGTCCATGATAATATTTACCATTATAAAAATAAACGTACCTATAAGTATTCCGCCCATAATAAGCGGATAATCGCGCTGATAAATGGCCTGTACCAGTAAACGCCCGACTCCATTCCAGCCGAAAATGGTTTCGGTTAGAACAGATCCGTTCAGGTAACTGCCAATATCCAGTCCTATAACTGTCACAATCGGTATTAATGCATTTTTCAAAGTATGACGAAACACAACAGATAGCGGCGATATGCCCCTCGCCCACGCTGACAGCACAAATCGCGATTTGCGCACTTCTTCAAGGCTCGTACATGTTATTCGTGCTATATATGCCGCTGACCGGCTTCCCAGAGTAATTGCAGGAAGAACCAGATACGCCAGTTCCCCATTTCCCATCCCTGAAGCGGGCAAAACATTCAATAACCGGGAAAAAACATAAATTAACAGCAAACCAAACCAGAATACCGGTGTAGAGATGCCGCAGGTGGACAGTATCGTAAACACCTGATTCCAGAATGTCGAACGAACATATGCCGATATGATGCCCAACAGCAATCCTGACACAACAGCGAGAACTATACTGAACAACGCCAGTTTCAATGTGTTGGGAAACCGGACGGAAAGCGCTTTTAATACAGGTTCTCTAGTTATATATGATTCACCAAAGTCACCTTTTAGAATATTTCCCATATACGCGCCATACTGTTTCCACCATCTGGTATCACCGGCCTGCAAAGATTTTTTCAATTCTTCAATTCTATCCTGAGATACCCGTTCTCCCACAATTGAATATATAGGATTGCCCGGCGCGCACTTCAAAAGGACAAAAGTAATAAGAGTTACACCTATCAAGGTCGGGATACTTTCCGTTAATCGTTTCAGAACATACACAAACGGCATTTAGTCCTCATGAAGTTTGGTTGTTGCATCTATGGTTATATCAGTGCCTTTATCAACCGAGTGAACGCCGGCAAGCTTAAAGTTATGTATCCACGGCTGGACCACCACGAATTTGTCTCTATGCCACAAGCAAACCCAAGGCGCGTCATTTTCTATGATTGATAATGCCTGACGGTATAAATCTGTACGAAGCATATCATCAGCGGTCTTGCGTGCTTTTAGAATCACTTCGTCAAATTCTTCATTCTTATATCTAACCCGATTGCCGGCTGAACCCCAGTTACCTGAATAGAAAACCGGATAGAGAAAATTCTCGATATCAGGATAATCAGCCCACCATGAGAGTATAAACATTTCCGCTTCTCCGCTGGCAACCTTTTCTTTAAAAACGCTCCATTCCAGTTGGCATAATGAAACTGACAACCCTGCCTGTGCGAGATCATATTGTATCAGTTCCGCAATACCCTCCGTCTCTTTGTTACTGCTGAAATACAGAGATATCTCTTTCCTTGTACTGCCCGGCAAGGAGGAAATCATATCAATTGCCTTGCCCGGATCGTACTTGTGTTCAGCTATACTAATCTTGGATCCGAGCAAATCAGGCGGTACCGGCGAATCAGCGCGTGTAACCCTGTTGTGAAGAAATTTTTCTATAATGCCCTCACGATTAACCGCATATCCTACGGCATGGCGCATTTCAACACTGTTAAAGGGTTCCTTCTGACAATTAAAACCAACGTAATAGGTATTCAGCAAAGGTGAACGATATACACGATCCTTCCATCGTGCATCAGTGACAAAATACTCGAATTCCGAACCGGGCACTTCAAGTATGTCTATTCGTCCATTTTCAAACTCCGTGATGGCAGTGAAATCCTCAGGTATAATTTTGAAAACGACTTTAGCAACACTCGCCATTTTATCATAATAATTCTCATTACGGATGAAACGTATACTATCCCCCCGCACCCAGTCATTAAGGATAAAAGGGCCTGTACCATAAACATGCCTATTTCCATCAGAATCAGAAACGATTTTTGAAATCATTACATTAGGCATCGTCAATAAAGAAATAAATGGCGCAAATGGTTCCTTGAGTACAATATCAAGGGTATAATCATTTACAACTACAAAACCTTCGATTCCGCCAGCGTTCCCGGACATAAAAGAGTTACAGCCAGCCACATTCTCAAAAATCCACGACCGGGACGATTTAACAGATGGATCAAGCAGGCGTTCAAAAGAATGTTTTACATCACGAGCGGTCAACTCATCGCCATTACTAAACCGGATATTTTTTCTCAGATAAAAACGATATCGGGTATCATTATCCAGTATTTCCCACTTATGTGCGATGTCGGGTACCACATTCAGGGAAAAATCGAGTTTTACCAGCCCGTTATACAAGTAGGCGGCAAGCATTCCCCCATCAACATCAACTATTAATGCCGGATCAAGGGTGGTGATGTCGTCCTTCAAACGGATGTACACAGTATCATATGAACGTTCCCTGAACCCACAGCCGGCAACAGCAACCAGCGTCAGAAAAAAACATACCCACCGGCAAAAAATTTTATACATTACTTAATTACCTTTTCAGCAATAGCTTACCTGCTCTGATTCCGGTCTGTTTCCCATCAGAAACAGCCTGACGCCCATTCACCCATACTGCGCGTATGCCATCTGGAGCATGAGCAGGCTGGCTGTAGGCGGCTCGATCAGCTATCTTCCGCTGATCCCAGAGAACTAAATCGGCGTAATACCCCTCTTTAATCAAGCCGCGCAAAGGAATGCCAAACTTCCTTGCGGGCAATCCGGTCATCTTATACACAGCTTCTTCAGCGGATATAATATTATCAGCAAGAACCATGCACAAAAATCGCGGAAATGTACCATATGTCCGCGGGTGCGGGCGTTCACGCCCAATGTTCATGGGGCGCACTGAACTATCAGAAGCGATAATGCATAAAGGATGACGTGTAATAGTGACAAGCTCTTCATCGTTCATGAGAAAAAAATTCGCGAACACATCGAATTTGACAGCACAGATAAACTCAATCACCTGTTTCCAGAATATTTCTCCTCGTTCCGCCCCGATTATAGCAGGTAACGGTTTACCAATACAATCCTCATCAACACAATCCGATATGATAATTTTTTCCGCGTCTGCATATGAAAACCTCGTACTAAGATATATGGCGAGTTCATCTTTTCGTTCCTGTAACCTGCTCAATGCCTTTTCATGCCCGCCGTCAAACAATGCCTGAGGAAGAATAATATCCAGATCAGTATTAAATGCGGTATACGGATAACGGTCGAAATGAATATTTAAACCTTTGTCGTGATGCGCCTGTATTGTCTCACACAATAATTTCGCCTTATGCCAGTTTTTCGTTCCGTATGCTTTTAAATGCGATACCTGTAACGCGGCGCCTGATTTTTCAGCCAGCCGGATCATTTCATCAAGGGCTTCCTCGACTTCAGGCCCTTCATCACGCATATGGACGGTAACAGGTATAACATGCCGTGCCGCGGCATCAAATAACACGCTCAGTTCAGTCTCATGGGCAAATATTCCCGGCGGATAAGCCAAACCCAGCGATATTCCATAAAAACCGTTTATGAGCGCTTCATTTAATACCTCTTTGAACTGAGCAAGTTCATTGGCATCCAAAGTACCTGAATGGTAGCCTTTTATCGCTGTACGGACATTGGTATGCCCCAACAAGGGAAGAAAGTTGATGGCTGGTTCAGCGTGTTCAAGCACGGAAAAATAGTCTTTTGGTGTTCGCCATGTCACATTGAGCCCGTTTCGTTCCCAGCGCGGAGCCCACCTGTTATATGCCGTTTCATACAAGGGCGAAGATGACAACCCGCAGTTTCCTGATATTTCCGTGGTCACTCCTTGTAGAAGCTTGGAACTTGCCTCAGGATAAAGCAAAATGGAAAAATCAGAATGCCCGTGCACATCGATAAATCCAGGGCTCAGATTTAATCCTTCCGCATCAACAACATATTCACATTCAAACGGGATATCCGCACCAACGTAGATAATACGCGAACCTTCAACAGCCGCCATTCCCTTAAAGCAAGGTGTATTATCACCGGTGATGATATTCGCGTTTTTGATGAGAAATCTGCTATATGCCGGCATTAAGCAACATCACTGACTATTCGTTGTTTCCGCTGGTGACTGTTCAGGTTGCGACGGTTCAGGCACTGTGAACACAATTGATACATAACTGACAGAGCTCACGAAATCGCCGGTAACGTCGCCGGATGTATAATAGATCAATTTCGTTCCGTCAGCGTTTTCGGGCAACATCTGAAGCAATACACAGATCGGGTCTTTACCGCAAATCGTAATACCGGTATCGGATAAATAAGAACGGAACCCATCAAAATTTTTATTAAGAATGGTATCGACTGCGCCGCCATCAAGTTTTGCAAGATTGTTTTTCACATTATCACGGAACGGGATATAGGAAAAATTATAACCGTAATGAGTAAAATCAGAACTTACGACAACTACTGTTTTATCATCAAGCAACGGCTTTATCGCCTGTGCAATATCGCTATAATCATTGCCCCGCAACTGACCGATTACCAGCGGCACAAGTTTGAATTCGCCAAGTACTTCCTGCAAGAACGGAAGTTGGATTTCCAGAGAGTGTTCACGCATATCCGCCTGCGGTATGTTCTCAATCAACGGATGAGTACGGAGCTGATCCCCAGCTTCCTGGTCGACAGGCACTACTCCCAGCGGCGTTTCATAGGCGTCCACATCCAGAATGGAGGCGCCCCTGAATCCCCACTGATGGCTCGGAGCAAGAACGATTACTCGCTGAATATCTTTATCTTTCAGTAATTTATAGCCATATGCCGCCGCCCTGCCGGAATACCGGTACCCTGCGTGTGGAGAGATAATCGCAAAAATCCTCCCTGTAACATTTTCAGGATCAGCCTTATCAAGAAACGACTGGACTTCGGTATGCAATGCCTGTTTGGATCCCGGATACCACGACCCGGCAAGTATTGACTCTCTCACATTCTGCCTCCCGTAAATGGATATGGTTGTAAAAAACATCATACACATCAGTGAAACAGCAGTCATTCTTTTCATTTTATCCAACCTCGCTAAAGAATGCTATATACTCAAAGAATAAGACACAACGCAATGGTTCCGGTTGCAGGATATTACTCTTTATATCCCAACTCCCGTAAATAAATATCTTTCTTTTTCCAATCTTTAATTACTTTGACGAACAGTTCAAGGTAACATTCCACGCCCAGCATATCTTCAATATCAAGACGCGCGGCACTGCCTATTTTTTTTATAAGAAACCCGCCTTTCCCGATCACAATTCCTTTATGCGATTCCTTATCGAGTACAATGGTTGCTCTTATAAACCACTTGCCCTCTTCCCTCTGGGCAAATTCATCTATACGCACAGCCACAGAATAAGGAATTTCCTGATGCGTCAGCAAAAAAATCTTCTCGCGTATAAGCTCGCTGACAAAAAAACGCTCGTATTGATCCGAAACCATATCATCGGGAAACAGAGGCGGCCCTTCCGGCAAATAATCAACAGTCGCTTTAAGCAAATCAGCTACATTATCTCCCTGTAACGCGGATAACGGTATAATCTGTTTGAAAGTATAGAGTTTATTGAATGCATCAATTATAGGTAAAAGCTCGATTTTCGCAATAGTATCAACTTTGTTAATCAACAGAAACACTGGCTTCTGAGCCTCTATCACCGGGGCCAGCACTTTTTCCTGAAAAGCCTGATCCGGCATCCGGGGTTCCACAACCAAATATACAAGGTCAGCCGAATTCACGCTTGCATGCGCCTGTTTGAACATAAATTCATCAAGTTTATCTCGCGGTGAGAGAAATCCGGGATTATCCACAAATAATATCTGCATTTTATCATCCGTATATATGCCCCTGATAACACCGCGTGTCGTCTGAGGACGCGGAGACACTATGGCTATCTTCTGTCCAAGCAACCTGTTGAGCAAAGTTGACTTACCAACATTAGGATTGCCGGCAATACTGATAATACCCGATCTGAAATTGTTTTTCGTCATGTTTCATGCCACACTATTTTGAGGTTAACTTTTCTCTCATGTTCCCGATAATATCTGATGAAGCTAATACTGTATCATACAAAATCAAACAATAAAATAGAGTTTTCTTTTATTTTGCCTAATACCATGGCAATAATGATAATGCGCAAAGACATTAATACACTGGTACGTGATTTTCTCAAAATTATCCTGTTTTCCGCTTGCTATACCCTCGCGATACTATTAAGATATGCTTAACGTATTAAAAATGTCCCGCGCATCATTGAACTGACAGAACAAAAGCGGAAGAAGTATTATGCAAAACAAATATGCAATCATTCACGGACATTTTTACCAGCCTCCTCGCGAAAATCCATGGACAGGTGAAATAGAACGCCAACCATCAGCACACCCATTTCATGACTGGAACGACCGCATTGCCGCGGAATGCTATACGCCAAATACATCATCCCGCATTTTAAATGAAACCGGATTAATCAATGATATAACCAATAATTTCTTACATATGAGTTTCAACTTCGGCCCCACTTTACTGCAGTGGTTTGAACGAAAATACCCTGAAGCATATAATAAAATTATCGAAGCGGACAAAGAAAGCGTCAAACTGCACAACGGGCATGGCAACGCCGTGGCTCAGGTGTATAACCACGTAATCATGCCGCTTGCTGACGACGATGACAAACGTACACAGATAGAATGGGGTATCAAGGATTTCGTCCATCGTTTCAATCGCTATCCTGAAGCGATATGGCTGGCGGAAACCGCTATTAATTACCGCACTGCTGAAATCCTTATGGAATACAACCTTAAATATATTATCCTATCGCCCTATCAGGCAGATAAAATCCGTGCGTTCAACAGCAAAACATGGATTAATGTCGGTACCGGAAATATCGATACCCGCGTGCCTTATCGTATTTTCGCATATGATCCATCAGGAAACCGTCTCGACAATAAATTTATCGATGTCTTTTTTTACGAGCCGAGAATATCGTCCGCTGTCGGATTTGAGCATCTTCTCACCGACTCAGTACGTTTCGCTGACCGAATCCAATCAGTATTTGATCATTGGTCAGACGAAGGGCAGGCCGCTATCGTGGCAACAGACGGAGAATCCTACGGACACCATGAACGCCATGGAGATATGTGTTTCGGCGCACTGGCGACAAGAGAAATAAAAAACAGGCACTTTAAAATGACGAACTTCGGTCATTTCCATGAAATGTATCCGCCTCAATTTGAGGTAATACTCAAAACCGGCAACAACAATGAAGGCACCGCGTGGAGTTGCGCGCACGGCATAGGGAGATGGATCCGTGACTGTTCCTGTTCAGATGGCGGAGGATGGGGCTGGAACCAGAAATGGCGCGGTCCGTTGCGTGAAGCGTTCAACTATCTGCATAATGAATGCAACCGTATTTATGCCAACCTTTTAAAAGAACACGTGCATGATCTTATGAAAATGCGCAATGACTATATAAATGTGGTGCTGAATCCTGAAACAAAAGAGGCTTTCCTGAAAGAACACCTGAAAGCCGCCCGCTCAATTCAGGATACTTCCGTTATTTTTCAATTACTTGAGGCACAATTTAACAGCCAGCTTATGTTTACCAGCTGCGCTTGGTTTTTCGCGGATATTTCCCGCATCGAACCAGTGCAGAACATGAAGTACGCGGCTAAAGTGATAGATCTTCTTTCCGAATTCACCGATGAGGATATTGAAACTCAATTTCTTAATATTTTAGATACAGCAAAAAGCAACATTCAGGAATTCGGTACTGGTAAAGATATATATCTCTCGTTTGTCAAACCGTATATTTGCTATCCGGAGGTCATCATCGGTACCTATGCCATGGAGAATTTTATACTTAACAACTCCGCTGATGGAGAAATCTTCTTCTATAGCGTTAAACCATTGCTGTGCGAAAAAAATACAGATACCGACAAACCGGTCTATAAAGGGATGGTAAAACTCATCAACAAAAAAACCGAGA
The DNA here is from genome assembly GCA_003599815.1 of Candidatus Auribacter fodinae. Classification (GTDB taxonomy): domain Bacteria; phylum Auribacterota; class Auribacteria; order Auribacterales; family Auribacteraceae; genus Auribacter; species Auribacter fodinae. The sequence goes on along the minus strand of QZJZ01000094.1, from coordinate 400 downwards.
AAAAACAGGATTTTATATACTATCTTTTTGTACCTTCATACCGCGATATGCGCTGTTATATTTTATCGCCCGACGTGAATCTGGAGTTTAACATATCACCGCTCGATACAATCGAAGAGAGGATAGCCGAACTGGCTCATTACCGCTTTTATGGGCTTAAAAACCTGATCGGATACAATCGTGAAAAACTTATTGAAATGGCATTGCACAGCGAAATGCAGCGCCTTGACAAAACCTTTAACACCATTTATCGTAAAAATGTTGACCTCTTAGCGACTCTGACACAGTATGACCTCCCTCTCCCTAATGTTCTGAAGGAAGTTTGCAGTTATGCATTGACAAACGAAGTCAACCGCCAGATAGCTAAGCTCAACCAGAAAAAAGTTCCGTTGTCAAAAAC
>QZJZ01000031.1 GCA_003599815.1 Candidatus Auribacter fodinae | reverse complement strand
CCGAGTTGGTTCCCTGTTAAAGGTATAAAATGATTCTTTAACACCAAACGATTTTTATACATCATTCCCTTAGTGTGAAATAATTAAGCAGTATTAACCGCCCTACTATTTAATACATTATATATATTTAGATTAAAACAAAAATATTAAGTGCATTAAAGCAAAAAGTTACAGTTCTGTTGGAATATCAATAAACTCGCAATTTACATTAAAGAGCGACTCTAATTTCTTCATAAGAGCCTTTAATCCCACAGTTTCAGTGAAGTAATGACCGGCAAAAACCATATTTATTCCCGCTTCTCGGGCAACATGATATGCTGACAATTTCGACTCGCCTGTCAGAAAAATATCAGCACCGTTCAAAGCCGCTAATTCAACTGCTTCAGAACCGCTTCCCGAGATAATTGCGACTTTTGAAACTGTATCTGAAGCAAAATGCAAAGTACGGGGATTAGGGTGAATACGTGTTTTGATGGTTGAGACAAATACATCCAATGGCTGAGAATGCTGAAGTTCGCCAATAACGAGCAGATCCTTGTACTTTCCGACTGTGAACTGCTCAATATTAACCAGATTCAAAAGTTGGGCGAGCTGAATATTATTCCCCAATTCCGCATGCACATCAAGCGGAATATGGGCCGCGTAAAGAGAAATACCGTGTTTTATAAGGATCTTGAGGCGGCGATATATCATACCGGTAATACGGGTAATACTGCCAAACACCAGCCCGTGGTGGACAATAATCATATCAGCCTGACTTGAAACGGCTTGTTGAAAGCCCTGTTCAGAAGCGTCGACCATAAATGCTATTTTACAGATCTCTTCCCTGCCGTCAACCTCAAGACCGTTTACGCAGTAGTCATCAATGTCTTTAATTTTGAGTTCTTCATCCAGATAACTCTGGATTGTGCTTAATAATTCCATTGTCTCCCTCCACGGGTATTGGAATTACGATTGCAGAAAGTTATTAAGTATAGTTTTGCCTGCGGCGGTTAATATTGATTCAGGATGAAACTGTACACCCCATACAGGATACTCAACATGTTTTACGCCCATAATCAGCTTATCGTCGTTTGAACGGGCAGTTATTTCCAGACAGTCGGGTATTGAATCCTCAAAGATGATTAGTGAATGATAACGAGTTGCCTCAAAGGGATTTGACACGCCTTTAAAAAGAAGATGATTGTAGTGCTCTATCATGGATGTTTTGCCATGCATGAGTACCGGCGCTCTTCCAACAGTACCTCCATACGCTTCACCAATGCTCTGATGCCCGAGGCATACGCCAAGAATAGGAAACGTTTTGCCGAGCTTTCTTATAACATCAACCGATATTCCGGCTTCTTTCGGAGTACATGGCCCGGGTGAAATAATGATTCTATCCGGTTTTTTCTCCGCTATTTCATCTATGCTTATCTTATCGTTTCGATATATTTCGGAACTGTAACCGAGTTCACCAATGTATTGCACAAGATTGTAAGTAAACGAGTCGTAGTTATCTATAATAAGTATCATACGTCCTCCTGTTGCTGCAGGTATTCTGCGAAGGAAATGGACTTTACCAGCGCTTTAGCCTTGTTAATTGTTTCGAAATATTCAGATGTCGGGTTGGAGTCTGCAACAATGCCTGCGCCTGCCTGAATATATACAGTATTGTCTTTGAGCAGGAGAGTCCGTATAGCGATCGCCGTGTCGAGGTTGCCGTGGAAACTGAAATATCCCACTGCTCCGGCATACATCCCCCGCTTGCGGTTTTCCAGCTCGTCAATGATCTCCATCGCCCGAATTTTCGGGGCGCCGCTGACGGTACCGGCCGGAAACGCGGCTTTAACCACATCGAATGCGTCCAGTTCATCTTTCAAGATGCCTTTGACATCAGTAACAATGTGCATTACATGAGAATAATGCTCGATAATCATAAATTCATTGGGAGCAAGATGCACCGTATTAAATTTGCAGACACGCCCTATGTCATTTCTTCCAAGATCAACCAGCATGACATGTTCTGCACGTTCTTTCGGGTCAGAGAGGAGGTCTTTTTCCAGCAAATCGTTTTCTTTCTGTGATTTGCCGCGTTTTCTAGTGCCGGCTATTGGACGTATCTCAACGACCGAATCCTCACATCGCACCATAATTTCAGGTGACGAGCCTATAATCTGAAACCCTTCAAGGCTCAGGTAAAACATATACGGCGACGGATTGATCGTCCTTAGCGCACGGTAGATATGGAGCGGCGAAGCGGTAGTTTCGGTAGAAAAACGTTGAGACAATACAACCTGAAAAATGTCTCCCGCACGTATATATTCTTTAGCTTTAACCACTGCCTCTTCAAATTCATGCTGTGTCATGTTGGAGTTCATGGTCTTGTCTTCCAAAGGCGGCGCGATTTCAGCAGGAATATCAGGACGCTGGACAGATAATTTTTTTATAATTGCGTCAATGGTGTCGCAGGCATCTTTGTAAACCCGCTCAATATTATCTTTGTCATTGATATGTGTATTTGATACTACCATAATCGTGTTTTTGACATGGTCAAAGACAACTAGCGTGTCGGTAATCATGAAATATGCTTCAGGCAGATTCAGGTCGTCGGGATTGTCCTGCGGGATGTTTTCAAAGAAATGTACCATCCCATAACCAAAATACCCGACTGCGCCGCCGCAAAAACGGGGCAAATCAGACAATTGCACCGGATTATACCGCATGAGTATCTTTTTTAGCTCAGTGAAAGGGTCGTCAGTAAGCGAATGAAATGCGGAGGTTCCGTTTTCAATAATTTCTATGGAATCAAGATGGATTTTGACTATTGCCCTAGGGTTTGTGCCAATGAACGAATACCTTCCGATGTGTTCGTTTCGTTCAACACTTTCCATGAGAAATGCGTTTTTTTCATTGAGAGCCAGTTTCCGGTATATGGACAATGGGGTCTCCATGTCCCCTAACAATTCTTTGTATACAGGAATAAGGTTGCCGTTTCTGCAATGAGATTTGAATTCTTCAAAATCAGGTTTAAACATATATTTTACTGTGTTTTTTGTGCTTGTTGCAGTTGCAGAAACAAGTCGCGCTGGGGATGCCCTAAATGTTCCAGTTTATTTAATATTTTTTCGGCATCCACATATTGGCGCAAGTGCAGGTATGCAATCGCAACCTGTCGTAAAGCGCCCGTATGATTCGAGTCTTTATCCAGAATTTTACCAAGTGATTTAATTGCGTCTATATATTGTTCTGTAGAATTATAGCATATACCAAGATTATAATTTATGGAATCGCTATATTTCCTGCTTTCATCAAGGACTAGGGCTTTGTTATAATGCGGGATTGCTTCTGCGAAATTCTCATTGTTTTTGTAAGCGTTTGCGAGCGCTATCTGAATAAGAAATTGGTTGGGTTCCAGTTCTGACGCGGCCTTAAAATGTTGTACAGCGTCACTATGAGATTCCATCCGTGTATGCAATTGTCCGAGATTATAATGGATGCGTGTTTTCATTTCTTTATCAGGCTGGAGTTTTAAAGCCGCGGAGAATTCGTCGATGGCATCCTGAACATTTCCCTTTTCCGCATAGACATACCCGCGGTTGTAGTAGTCTTGAGGTACTTGTGCGTATGATATTCCCGCCGCATACAAAATGAGCAGAGGGACAATAAGTTTTATTTGTTTCATCTATGTTATCCTCCAGAATTTTTATTGATTATAGAGTACGCATCCTGATATGCCAAGTTAAAAATAGCTTGATTTGTGTTATTTTATTTTCTCTATGAGCATCGGTTGATCTGGATTTATGGAAAGAGACCTTTTCCGAAGTTGCTCCGCCTTGTCATTATCTCCAATAATGATATAGACTTCCGCCATGTTATTTATAGCTTTATAATACGCGGGGTTGATCTGTAAACTTTTTTCATAAGCGGATAAAGCATCATCGAGCCGTCGCATCCGAGTATAGATAATGCCCAGAATATTGTATGATTCGTAATCATCCTTGTTAAATTCAATCGTATTCAAAAAACATTCTTCCGCTTCTTCCAGCCGGTTATCCTCAAAATATGTCCTTCCAAGATTGAACCATACATATTCATTCTCAGGGCTGATTTTCAGCGCTTCGCGAAATAAGGCTATGCCTCGGGCGATATCTTTTTTGTTGTATACGTACCATGATGCCAGTTCATTGTAATCATCAGACAAATCAACCTGTTCCCGGGTAATGAACGTTGCGGAGAAAAGAACGATCAGCGCTGTTGCTAGTCCTGCAACTCGTTTAACATCCTTTTCGCGTATTTTTTCAGCAATAGACTTGAGTGCGTAAGCGGCAAATATAATAAAAACCGGAACTGCTGGAAGCCTGTATCGCGAATTTACAAAATAAAGTATCACGGAAATCAGATTCGAGATTATAAAATATCGCAGAATGCTTATATCACCCCTCTGCTTGCGTGTGATGATCAGCCCTAGTATCGCCAGCGGGATTATGAACTGGTACGTAACAAGCGGCAGGCGCATTATTGAGGAAAACCGCTCAAAAAACGTAATGTTTCTGAAGTCAGCAATCTCTGCGCCTTGAAAAAAGAGAGTCAGTTTTTTTAACAGTAACCGTATATAGCTGTATGGATGGGTTATAATAAATGACTGCCCCAACTGTTTCCAGTATGCTGAAGCCTCAGACGGCTTGAGTGTTCTGCCGAGCGTTTTTTCCGCCATTGCGTGAGCGTTTGACATCATTAGTTCCGGCTGACGCCCCACACCGTCTGGAGCATGAAATTTTCCGGTAGCAGATGAGTTGTTCCCTATATAAAAGTTTAGGCCGCTATGCGCGGTAATCAGTACGAAATCTTTGGCGATGATGTAATTACGGATACCTGTCGCTAAAACAATGCTGTATGCACAGAGTATAATGATGAGGCTTTTTTTTATAAATTCCCCTTTGTACACTTTTTTCAGGAAACGAGGGTAAAAAAATATTGTGATTATCGGGAGCAGTAATATGGATGCTCTGCAAAGGGCGCTTATCCCAATGATTGCTCCGGTGAGTATGGCGTCTTTGCTGTTTGGCTGAGTTGTAAATCTGAGTAACAACAGTAAACATAATAAATATAAAAAGACAGCAAGCGTTACGCCTACCAGCATTCCTTCATAAAAAATGAACGGTTTATAGAATACTGCCAGCAATCCGGCAATGATTCCAGTTGCCGATCCAAACAGTTTTTTTCCGATGAAGAAAATCAGCATACAGCTAAGTGCGCCTAAAAGGCTGTTAGCGCAATAAGCGCAATACAGGCTGTCTTCGGTCAGTTTGTAGATAGTCCCCAGCAGATACGCATATAATGGCATGCCTCTGAAAACACCATCGCCGTTCAGGTTGCCATGGGCAATATCCTGTGCCCATGAATGATAGAAAAACGGGTCAAGGGAACGGGGTTCAAAAAAAGGGTTTGTTTTGATCTGCTCAAGATACATAAAACGGATAGAAAAAGCCGCGGCAAAAATAAGAAGAGGAAATACATAATGTTTCCTGAGTAATGTGTGTCGTAACACCATTACTGTGAGATCTCCTCTGTGTTTCCAGCTTGTCCGAGTTCAATTTTTTTTATACGGTACTGGATATCTTCACCGAGTTTTCGATTAGATGCGACAACATCAGCCAGGAGGCCGAACATAATCAGCTGAAAGCCAAGTGAAAACAATATTGATGATAAAATCAGTGACTGTATATGCCCGCTTCCCTCTCCCATAAAATAGAAAATCAGAAATCTGACAGCCAGAGCCAAGCCGCCTGATAAAGTTACGCTTCCAATCCAGAAAAAATATTTCAGCGGGCGGTATGTAATCGCGATGCGGACAATAGTTGTTATTGAATTCGCCAGATAATGCGGGATACTTTTCAATAAACGGGACTGACGGGTCTGGATATTCACTTTTACAGGCACATACGCCATTTTTAGCCTGTTTTCGCCTGCTTGAATAATAGATTCCAAAGTATAGGTATATGTTGAAAAGATATTGATTCGCAATGCCGCCTCGCGCGAAAAAGCGCGAAACCCTGAGGTGGCGTCCGGTACGTTGGTGTTGGAAATAAACCGTATGACCGCGCTTCCTAGTTTTTGCAGTTTCTTCTTCATCCATGAAAATTCTTTAATCGTGTCAATAGGGCGTGTTCCAATAACCATATCTGCTTCTTTTTTGACGATCGGCTCGACCAGCTTAGGAATATCCGCCGCACAGTATTGATTGTCAGCGTCAGTGTTTACAATAATATCAGCGCCGAGTTTCACACAGGCGTCTATTCCGGCTTTAAACACACGCGCGAGCCCTTGGTTTGTTTTAAACCGGATAATGTGGTCGACGCCGAGTTGTGACGCTGTCGCCGAGGTGTTATCCATACTGCCGTCATCAATAACAAGTAGCTCGATTGAGTCTATACCCTGTATTGATTTCGGCAGATCTGCTATGACTTGCGGTAATGTTTGTTCCTCATTGTAACAGGGAATTTGAATTATTAGTTTCATGGTCATCCCGATTCTATTCGATATACAATAATAACCCTTTGAAATATTCACTTTCCGGATGATACACATTGACCGGATGATCCGGTTCCTGCCCTATGGTCTCCGCAATACGGACATTTTTGCAGGTATCCTTTGCCGCGGCGAATATTATTTTCTTGAACAGATCCATTGATATGTGATGCGAACAACACAAGGTTATAACAAAACCGCCGGTTTTTGCAATTTTAAAAGCATGCATATTCACATCTTTGTACGCACGTGATGATTTGTCTACATGCATTTTCTTTTTACATAACGGCGGCGGATCTACAATGATAATGTCGAATAGTTCCTGTTCCTTGCGAACGAATTCAAAAGCATTGTCACATGTTGACCGGTGTTTTTCCGTGAAACCTCGTTTTTCTATTTCAGCATTGAGCATGTCCAGAACGGACTGGGATGAGTCAACGGATGCAACCGATGACGCTCCTGCTGATAACGCGGTCAGAGATATACTGCCCGTATAGCAGAATAAGTTCAGGATAGATTTATTCTTCGCCATAGTTCGAATACGGTTTCGTACACTCCTCAAATCAAGGTAAAACCCTGTTTTCTGCCCATGGACTACGGATATGGGAAACGACATGTCTCCTTCCATTACCGTCAGTGACTCAGAATTCTCTGAACCATACAATAGCTGATCTGTGGCATTTATATTCTCTTCAGCGCGTGTTTTTTCATCAGTTCTGTCATAGACGCAACTCGGATTAAACTCTTCAACAAGGTATTTTACAATTATATCTTTGCGCATGTATAACCCTGCGCTGTTGAACTGTATGGCAAGTGTATCTCCATATTTATCAATAATAAGACCCGGTATAAAATCGCCTGAGCCATTCACAACACGCATAGAATTTGAGTTTATCCCGAGTTTTTTTCGGTATTCAACGGCGGCGTGAATTCTGTGACGAAAATACTCTTCATCGAGAGGGATATCCTCAAAGGTATGAACCCTGACCACTATCGAAGAGGAATTATTATAAAAACCGCGTCCGAGAAATTTGCCCGAAGCGTCAATAACATCCACGATGTCGCCCGTTTGCGGGGCGTGTAAGACAACCTGTACTGCCCCGCTGAATATCCATGGATGATAAGCTCTTATCGATTTATCTCGGTCTTTTTTTAACTGTACGATTCCGTTTGTCATATAGATTTTCCGTAAGAATTAAGATTGATAGTACAAAAATATTTGATTTTTCAAGCAGACTATATCATACTACTGTAAAAATGCATATTGTTTTAATGGAGTTCAACCGGATAGTTTTAAACAATATGCTAAACAGGGGGCAGCATGATTACCATTACATATTACGGACACTCCAATGTGCTTATACAAAACGAGCGCGTAAAGATTGTGATTGACCCCTTTTTTACCAACAATCCGCTTAACACTGTTTCCGACATTCATGCTATCAAACCTGATTATATCATCGTTACACACGCTCATTCCGATCATATCGGTGATACGGTTGTTATCGCGAAACATTCCTCTGCTCTGGTAGTATCAAATTTCGAGATTGTGAACCGTATTCGCAAGAGCGGCATTAATGCTCATGCATTATATATTAGCGGGACAATGTCCATCCCCGGAGGCTGGCTTAAGTTTACTCCCGCGGCTCATGGTTCATCTTTTGAGGATGGCGCTTATGGCGGTTTAGCTATGGGTGTCCTTATTCATCTCGATGGAAAAACTATTTATCATGCAGGTGATACGGGATTGACATACGAATTCAAAGGATTGGGCGAATTATATGACATTGATCTGGCGTTATTGCCTGTTGGTGGAAATTATACGATGGATGTAAAAGATGCCGCTGTTGCCTCCCGTTGGCTGAACGCACGCCTTGTGGTGCCCATACATTATGACACGTGGGATTTAATAAAGTTGCATCAGGAAGATATTGAAGAGCATTTAAAACCAGTTGTCCCTGTTCAGCTTATTGCTGTCGGGAAATCTTTTTGCATGGAGTGAAATTATGAAAGAAGTTCCATTGGAAGACGCATACCGGCTGATAAACCACAATCCATTACTCCTGTGCGCGTCGATACATCGAGACAGAATAGGGGTTTTACCGGTTGCATGGTATATGCCGCTATCAAAATACCCTCTTGAAGTTGCTCTGGCAATCAGCACTACTCATTATACAGCACGTATAATTACTGACAGCCGCGAGTTAACCATGAATATACCGTACAGCGCCCAGTTGGATTTGGTTATGCAATGCGGTACTACTCATGGCGATGATGTTAATAAATTTAAAAAATTCAATATACCGATCGGCAACACAAAAACTTCAAAAGCCCCCTATATCACGTCCTGTGCGGCGTATCTTGCAGGAAAGCTGATGGACAGCAGGCTCGCTATGGAACATGAAATATTCAAAATTAAGATCACGGAAGCGTATGTAGAGGATGATTTGTTTGATGGACGCTGGCTGATTGATACTAATCCGCGAGCGAGATTCCTGCACCATCTTGGCGACGGCAAATTCGCAATTGACGGCGAATATATCGATACAAAAAAATAAAATTTTAAGTTGTTTTAAAAATAACAGGGCTTGTTTGTCCACGCAAGGACTGCGTCTATCTGAAGAGCCTTGATGAAGGCGAACAGTACAAAAAGCCATAATCCGCCAAGCAAAACAGCTCTTAATGGTTTGTTTTCCAGCTTTAGTATAGATGTGTTAATAAAATTAACCGTGTATCCTGCCATAACCAGAAGCCATGGAACTGCCGGCAATATATAACGGCACTGAAAGTTCCCCCATGCGATGAAAAAGACAACTACCACTCCTGCGCATAATATAGGCAGCAGGTGATGTTCTCTTTTTTTCCACATTATGAGAAACGGGCAGATGTAAGCGAATATGTAGATAGGCGAATATATAAAGAGTCTTTTCAGATAAAAATACCATGGCTCATCTTTAAAAAATAACATACGCCAGCTTGTTTCCGGCTCATGTTTTAATGAAAGCGCTGAGAGTATGCCAAACAAATTACTGCCGAGACATACTAGAATAAGTACTCCGGTCACAGCCATCCATACAAATTTATTTTTTAAGATAGCGGGTATTTTTACAATAGAAAATGACACCTGTTTCTTTTTGATCGTATAATATAAGGCAACACCCGCACCAACAGGGATTATACTAGCGAGTAGTATCTTTTTGAGTGCGGTATATCCCAGGCGAATATCCGCGAATCCTTTTCCTTCGCCGAAAATAAAAGCCAATCCGTATTCTTCAAGGTTACGGAATATCCACGGCATAAGGATAATAAACATACAAATCGGAACCAGAAGCCATACAGGCCGTCTAAAAAATGCCGGGCGTGTCAGCAAAGTGTAAAAGACGATTGCACCCAGCATAATTCCGCCGGGGTATTTTGTCAGCGCCGCGAATCCCAGTGTTAAGCCGCTTAGGGCAAAGTACAATGGGTGTCCATCTTTTTTCCGGTAACTTAGAATATAAAGGAATGGGGCGAGAGCCATGAAAAAAGTCAGGGTTGTTTCCATCCATACTTTTTGCGAACAAATCCAATGAACAGGATCTATCACCATAAACCAAGATGCGATTAGCGCCGGTATAATTCCGTATATTATTCGGGCGATACAGTATATCAGCCCTACGGTAAAAGCTCCCATGAGTATAGATACCCAGACTGCCTGGCTCATTATCATATCCTGAGTAATCTGTTGGGGATTAAATAATCCAACCCCCTCATGCACTTTATATGAGTTGAGAATCAGAAAACAGTATAACGGCGGATGCTTGAAGAGTTTTTTAAACAGGTACGGAGGCATCGGTTTACCGGGACGGCTTCGAAGGTACTGATTAGTATAATTAATAGCGTTATAATGCGATATATCATGATACATTTCGTATGCCATAAACGCGTAGAGAGCTTCATCAAATGTAAAACGCCCTCCGTTATGAAATCCTTTATGGCGTATAAAAAGGGCACATATCATGAGTACTGCAATAACAGCAATTTCAAAAATGAGTCTGTTATGTTTCGAATTAGTCATCAACAATTTATTTTTTTAACGGCTTGTGGGTTTCGTGGTTTTTTCATTGGTTAACTCGACTAAACGTTCTTTCCAGACTTCATGCGCAAGATCATACGCTTCCTGAAATTGTATTTCACTATTGTTGTGAGAGAAATGAAATTCGCCAATCTGTGCTTTAGTTTTATGGCATTTATCACATATAATGGTGTCTTTGTCAATAAAAGATAATTGTGAATGACAGGTTATACATACCGGATGCGGGTTGACAGATCCATCGGGGTATCCTCCCCATAGAGCGCCTGCACATTCGAACGGAATAAAATCTTCATCCGTAAGAGGGCTAAAACCAAGAAGATACTTAAAATATTTAAAAATCCTGCTGTTTTTTATGGACGGTTCTTCTTCATATCTGGAATCGTCATACAAAAGAGCCACCAGAATCTCCATGAATACTAATTTAATGCGTTTAAAGATCATATACATAACAAACAAATAGCGGTATTATTACAGTATTGTCCAAATTTTATATCGGATACGCCGCCTAAAAGATTAGGAAATGCGATAAAAAGTTTTAAAAATGTCATAATATTGATTTGCCACTGTTTCGCTGTCGTAGCGTTCTGCGGTTTTTTGAGCGGATGTTTTCAGTTTTTTTAGTTTCAGAGGCTTGAACAACAACGCCATGTACTCCGCCAGTTCGCTATGGTTGCCCGGTTCAAACAGCCACCCGTTGACCCCATGTTTAATTAAATCATTCACGCCGCTCAATCTGCTGGCTATAACCGGTACGCCGCATGCAAGCCCTTCCTGCACTGATGAGGGCATGCCGTCGGTCGCTCCCTCTGCATCAATAATAATCGGAGCGATTACCGCATTGCATGCCGCATAATAATGACTGATTCGTTCATGAGTGGCTAGTGTATGAAATATGCAGTGATCATTTAACTGATACTGGGTAATCCACTTTGCTATTTTCGATTTTAACGGTCCGTTGCCAATAACGATAACGGAAAAATCAGTATATTCTTTTTTAAGCTGTTCCATTGCTCGCAAAAGTACAAAAATGCCGCTTCGTTCGACCAGCGCTCCGGTGAAAAGAAAATAAGTCCTATTTTTTTCCAGTCCAATATGACGACGCATCTTGTCTTTTTCCGGAGTGTATTTGAAATCGTCAATGTCAAGCGCCAGCGGGATCACTTTGTAATTAAAATGCATTCCCGAGAGCCGTTCCAGTTTATATCGCACATATGTGCTGACAGGCAATATCTTTTCAGCGTGTTTCAGAATAAAACGGGCAATTATTTTTCCAATTATGCCGTGACGTATCAGTTCGTCTACTCCCGGAGAATGTAGTGTTATAACATGCGGTCGTTTGAGAAAATTACGTATGATGGAATATGATAACCCTTCAGGAAAAATATAATGTGAATTCACAATATGTATGTCATATTGTCTGATGGCCCGATACAAATTCAATATCTCAGAGATAAAATAAAAAGGCAGCTGGAGTTTTGCAAATGATTTCAGCTTGTTATGTGCGAACATCCCCTGCCCAGAGGAAAGAGCCTGCCATTTAACTGGAAAAAAATAATTGAAACGAATAATCGTAACATCGCCCAGATGTTCTTTATTCGCGGCGCAGTATGTGCCGGGGCATAATACATAGACACGGTAATACTGGCTGAGCGCACGGGCAAGATCCGTAATGGATCTAGGTGACTCAGCATCATTCTCCCATCGCGGGAATACTGGCGTAACGATCAGAAGGTTGCGTTTCATCTGGCTTTTTTGAAAAATTTGTTCTCTTCGCCACGTATTATACGTGCAATATTTGATTTATGCCTGATAATAATCATAACTGCCATAAGTATACCGATTACAATATATACGATTGAGTAGTGTGTCGCAAAGATAATCAGAGGCAGTAGCGCCGCTGTGATAATAGATGATAATGAGACCATGTTGCTTATGAGAAGCAGAAAAATCCATATACCGGTAGCAATCAAAGTAGCTATCGGTGCAAGCCCCAGAAAGACGCCTAAACTGGTCGCTACTCCTTTACCGCCGCGAAACCCTATAAAAACAGGCCAGTTATGTCCTATGATCGCCAGCGCTCCTCCGATTGCCCTGTACAGGGCAAATATCGTAGGTGATTCGACGCCTGAAGCGGCATACGTCGCTACGTATACGGCCAGCACGCCTTTACCCACATCGCAGATCAGTGTAATGATTCCGGCCTTTTTGCCGAGAACTCGTAATACATTGGTGAAACCGATGTTGCCGCTCCCGTGCTCCCGTATGTCTATCCCTTTCCAGAGTTTTGCTACAATATAGCCGGGAGGGAACGCACCGATGAAATAGCATAAAGCCAGCATGAAATGTACCATATTCACAGACCTCTACTTTGATTTTGCGTGAACGATAATGGGTGACCCTTCATAAGAAAAAAGCTGGCGCATTATGTTTACTATATACCGTTTGTAGTTTTCCGTTAAGTATTTTTTAGAATTGACATACAATGTAAAAACCGGAGGGCGTATACCAGTTTGCACGGCGTAGTAAATCTTCAAGCGCTTTTTATTGTTTTGCAATGGAGGCGGCCGATGTATCTGAGCATCGCTTATCATTTTATTCAGCAATGCAGTCTGAACTTTTGTTTTCGATGATTCAAGAACCTGCTCGGCTTTCTGAAAGATTGCGGGAATATTGCTCTTATTCAATGCGGATATAAAAATTACGGGGACATATGATATATGCTTTTGTATTTTTATCATTTTTTGAATGTAATCTTTCTGAGAACACCCCTTTATCAGGTCCCATTTATTGACCACCAGCAGCATGGATTTGCCCATTTCAATGACCATCGAGATAATCCTGTTATCCTGACGGGTTATACCATGCTCGGCATCGATGAGCATCAACACTAAATCCGACCGTTTGATTGTACTTTCAGTACGAAAAAAAGCATAGGTTTCCACGTTGTTATCGAATTTCTTTTTGTGGCGTATTCCTGCCGTATCCACCAGAATGTACTGTTTTTCACAGATTGAAACACGAGTATCTATAATGTCGCGCGTAGTACCTGGTACGGAATCGACCATAGCCCTGTCTTCTTTAAGCACGGCATTGAGCAATGTTGATTTACCGACATTCGGCTTTCCTACAATAGTGATTTTATCAATATCGATTTCTTCGACCGCCCCGGCGCGGGGAAGATATGTGGTGATTTCAATAAGCAGGTCATCAAGGCCGAGCCCATGCGTGGCTGAAACAGGAAATATTCTTTCAAACCCGAGCTGATAAAATTCGGTGACAAGATTCATCTGCTCTACAATATCGATCTTATTGATAGCCAGCACCACAGGTTTGGAATATCCCCGGAGCAGTTCAGTTATGTCTTTATCAAAGGGGTTTAACCCATCTTTTCCGTCGACCAGCATGATAATAGCATCCGCTTCCTCGACGCCAAGCTGAGCTTGTTTGAAAATAAGTTGAGAGACTGAACAGGTCTTATCAAAATTAATTCCGCCAGTATCTATTAATGTGAAATTATAGGCATCCCATTCCATATCCGCATAGATGCGGTCGCGGGTAACGCCGCTTTCAGGATCGACTATGGCTTTACGCATACCGATCAGACGGTTGAATAATGAAGATTTGCCGACATTAGGGCGTCCGACGATAGCTACTTTTGGTAAATTTTGCATTTTCCCCTACACGGTGACTTGGTTGTTGTTGAGTCCTGCCGATTTTGCTTCACGATAAATATAATACAGTCCTGAGAGGATAGTAAAACTTAAAGTAAGATAGAAAAAAAAAGTACAACTTCCTGCCTGCATTAAGACCAGAACAATAGTCACCATTTGTGAACAAGTGGTTAATTTCCCGAGGAAATGCGGCAGGAACTTTACTTTTCCCACAATAATAAAAAGTATCAGAGCCCCAAGCAGTATGAGTATATCACGGCTGACAATAGTTACTGTTAACCATGATGGTATTTGATATTTTAAACCGATTGGAAGGCTTAATGCTATTGTCGCTGAAACAAGAAGCAGTTTATCTGCTATCGGATCCAGTATGGTGCCAAGAAGTGTTTTCTGATTCTTAAACCGAGCGAGAAACCCGTCTACGCCGTCGCTAATCACTGCAAACAGAAATAATAATAATGCCGCAATTCGAATATTATTAAGCAAGGGGTCGTTCTGATCCAGCGTGTACCGTTCTCTGAATTGCAGAATGAGCCCGATAAAAACAGGGATACAGAACAAACGAAAAAAAGTTATTCTATTTGCCCATGTCAACACTGCTACTGCTCCTGCTGTTGATAAGATCAATAGCATTCTGAATGCGTATAAGGCATTTTTCTTTGCCGAGCGCCTGCATAATCTCAAACAGACCGGGCCCAGTCATTACACCAGTCAGCGCGACACGGACGGGATGAATAACCGCACCGCCGGAGATACCCATTTCTTCAACCAGCTCCCTAGCCGCATTTTCTGTAGTTTTATCAGTAAATTCCTCAAGAACGGCTAATTTATGTATGAGGTTCGACAATATCTCAGGGACTTCCGGCTTTAATAACCGCTTGGCGACTGATTTTTCGTCGTATTCAAAGTCGTCAGTGAAAAAGAATGATGACTGTTCGCTGATTTCGTTGAGAACCTTAAGGCGTTCCTGTAATAACGACAGGATATAATCAAGCTCAGGATGTTTTTCACAATCGTCACCAACTGCTGATTTCAAAAATGGCATAACAAGGCTTTTATAGTCGTTGTAGGATGATTCCCTGATGTAAACACTGTTCATCCAGCGTAGTTTTTCATCATCAAATACGGAGTTTTTACTGCTGATTCGCTCAAGTGAAAACAAACTGATAAGTTCTTTGCGATTCATCAGTTCCCTGTTGTCTCCGGGTGACCATCCCAGCAGAGCGAGGAAATTCACCAGAGCATCAGGCAGAAATCCTTCTTCCTGATATGATTGAACCGAGGTTGCCCCATGCCGTTTGCTTAAACGTGACTTATCCTTGCCGAGAATAAGGGGGACATGCGCGAATTTTGGCACAGGAAAACCAAGCGCTTTATATAATGGAATCTGTTTCGGAGTATTTGATATATGGTCGTCACCGCGAATAATGTGGGTTATTCCCATAAGAGCGTCATCGACAACGCAAGCAAAGTTATATGTGGGAAATCCATCGGATTTAAATATCACAAGGTCTTTAATCAGGCTGTTGTCAAACTCCATCGGACCGTGAATAATATCATCAATTACTACTTTTTCGTTCGGAATAGAAAAAATAATCGCCTGATGTTCTCCGCGTTGTTCATCGGAATAATATGCCAGTCCTTGATCTATGAGTTTCTGAGCGTATTCGCGATATAGTTCTTTACGTTCCGATTGAAAAAAAGGGCCTTCATCCCAGTTCAGCCCCAGCCATTTAAGGCTTTCTATTATTCGGTCAACGTCTTCGAGGGTAGACCGTTCCCGGTCGGTATCCTCGATACGTAAGATCATTTTGCCGTTATTTGCATGAGCGAAAAGCCAGTTAAACAAAGCTGTACGTGCACCACCGATATGTAAATATCCTGTCGGGCTTGGCGCGAATCGAACCCTTACTGGATCATTATGCTGGGTCATACTCAAAACCTCGTCTGAAAATTTCTCTGTTTTTTGTTTTTAATTCCTGAGTTATGTTAGGAAATACATCGTCGAGAGAGTTTAAAAAAGATTCTTCATTCAGTAAAGGAAAATGTTTGAAGAAATACCCTGCCATCATCATATTTGTCGCTTTTTCCATTTTCATCTCGCGGGATAATTCTGTCGCAGGTATTGAGAACAGCTCTCTGCCGTTATGTCTGAAAAAATCCGGCGCGATAAGAGACGAATTACACAGCAGTTTTCCATGATCTTTTAGTCGGGGCAAAAATTTGCGTAGAGACGGATCGTTCATAGCGATCAGCACGTCAGCTTTATATACAATTGGGGATGCAATTGTTGAGTCAGATATAATTACACCACAATGAGCAGTCCCACCCCGTACTTCAGCGCCGTATGAAGGGTAATATGTGACCTGAAATCCGTCTTCCATACCAGCCAGCGCCAGCATTTTTCCAAAGGTCAGAACCCCTTGTCCCCCGAATCCAGAAATAATTATACCGTAATGAATCATTGTTCCTTTATAACTCCCATTTGGACGTGAGGTGCGATGTTATCTTTCACATAATCCATAGCTTCACCCGGTGACATTCTCCAGTATGTGGGGCATGTCGCGAGAACTTCAACAAGAGAGAACCCGTCGCCGGATATTTGCATCTCCAGTGCCCGTTTGATAAGGTTCTTTGTTTTGCGAATCTCATTCGGATGATAAACCGCGCCTCGCGCAAGGTATTTGACGTTGCTGAATGGTTCTATTAAATGCATTACGTCGATCGGTTCCCCCATCTTGCCATCACGCCCGTATGGCGTGGTGAGGGTTTTCTGCCCAGGCGCAGTTGTTGGAGCCATCTGTCCGCCAGTCATGCCGTATACCCGGTTATTCACGAAAATAATCGTAAAGTTTTCTCCGCGATTGGCGGCATGTATTAACTCCGAGATACCGATTGCCAGCAGGTCACCGTCACCCTGGTATGTGAAGACGAGTTTGTCCGGCAATGCACGTTTAAGCCCTGTCGCTATCGCCGGCGCCCTTCCATGCAATGCTTCAACCATATCCAAGTTCAGGTATTCATAGGCGATAACAGCACAGCCAACGGGCGAAACACCGACTGTGTTTTCCCGCATATTCAGTTCGTCTATGCATTCCGCCAGTATTTTATGAATAATTCCATGACTGCATCCCGGACAATAATGAGTCCGTACATTTTTGAGCGATTCGGGCATTGTGTATGTTGTCATATTCTTGCCCCCTGATTTATCAGCAGTTCATCGAGCTTGTTATCGATTTCTTCTATGTCCATCAGACTGCCGCCAAGTTTACTGAGTAGGTGTATCGGCCTGTCATAACCGAGCGCTATGCGGACATCTTCAAACATCTGCCCCGCACTCCATTCCACAACCAGATAATGTTTAGCGTGGCGTAGCGTATCTCTTAGCATCCGTGATGGGTACGGCCAGAGAGTTACAGGGCGGAGTAATCCTACTTTGATCCCTTTAGCCCGATACCTGTCAACAACTGATCTGCACATACGGGCAGGTGTACCATAGGCAATTAAAATATACTCTGCATCAGCAGTATGATACAGTTCAGCTTCAGTCTCTGTCTCTTCGATTACAGAGTATTTTATAAGCTGTTTTTCAATAAATTCCTCAAGGCTTCTTTCCTGCAGAAAAAGAGACTTAACCACGTTTGGAGTACGTCCTTTACAGCCTGTAACAGCCCAGCTTTTATCAAAATCATCTTCCAGCGGATCCTGATTAATAACAACAGGCTCGCGAGTCTGCGCTAACATGCCGTCAAGGAGCAACATAGCCACAATACGATATTTATCTGCAAGATAGAACGCCCGTCTGGTTAGTTCTGCGGCTTCGCTGACGGATGCCGGAGCCAGTACTATCTGGCGGTAATCACCATGCCCGCCGCCACGGGTAGCCTGAAAATAATCAGCCTGAGACGGGGTTATATTTCCGAGCCCCGGGCCTGCTCTCATGGCATCTACAACCACCAATGGAAGTTCTGCCGCGGCAAAGAAAGATAACCCTTCCTGTTTCAGGCTTAGTCCCGGTCCTGACGATGATGTCATTACCCGCTTGCCTGTCGCGGCGGTGCCGGCGGCCATATTGATTGCCGCAATTTCACTTTCCGCTTGTATAAAGGTTCCGTCGACTTTTGGCAAATGCAATGCCATATATGCAGATATTTCGTTTTGCGGAGTGATAGGATACCCATAATAGTATCTGCACCCTGCTTTGATAGCGGCTTCAGAAATCGCTTCATTGCCGCATAATAATTCTTTTTTACTCATGATCGCTCACTCTCAAATAGAATTTTGTTTTCACGCGGGTCACATATTGAAATAGCCCAGTCAGGACACATAGTGGCACACATACAACACATGATACATTTATCATCATCAATGCATTCGACATACCGGTTGCCGACATCATTCATATTATCGCCCATCCGAAGTATTTTTTTTGGGCAGACACGAGGGCACAACCCACATCCTTTGCATTTGTTTTTGTTGACGTTAAAACGATTCATCTATGACCTCCCCAATAGAGTTTTGTATGAAGAATCTCAAAGTAGGAATGGCTTCTAAAAGATACCAGTTTAAAATTTTCTTCTCCTGCTCTAATTGTAACACGGGTACCTTTTTTGATTCTTAATTTACATTGTCCGTCGATCGTAATCAATCCTTCCCCATCCTGCGAAACGATGGCGATCTGAACCACTGACCCTTTATTTACCACTATCGGACGATTAGTCAGTGTGTGCGGGCATATTGGAGTCAACAGGATAGCTTCGGTGTCCGGTGACAATATCGGGCCGCCTGCGGACAGCGAATGAGCAGTTGATCCTGTCGGTGTTGCGACAATCAACCCGTCGGCTACATAATTCGTGAGGTATTGATTGTTGATATGAACCTCAATCGTCACAAGGCGCGATATTGCTTCACCTGTCGCGACGACATCATTAAGCGCAAAAAAACGTTCAGGCTCATTCTCTATTTCGCAGATAAGCGACAGCCGTTCTTCGATCCAGTAGTCGCTGTGAGCGAGACGTTCAAGAGCATCCTCAAGGTGATGCGGCATCGCTTCCGTTAAAAAGCCAAGCCCGCCAAGATTGATTCCCAATATCGGCTTACCTCTGGCGCCAAGAAAACGTGCCGCCCGAAGTAGTGTTCCGTCCCCGCCAAGGGTTATCCCCATATCAACTGTGCCGCTCATTTCTTCTTCAGGTACATAGCAGTTTTTACAACCCGCCGATGCGGCAACATCAGCATGATTAACAGCCCACGACCACCCGGTCTGCTGTGCGTATCCTATAATTTGGCGCACGTATTTATCGACATTTTTATAAGGATTGACAAAAATACCTATCGAACTGATGGTTTTATCGCCCAAATGAGAAACTCCTTATTTCCAGCAGGCCCGAGAATTGGCGACCTCACTCTTCCATTAACCTCCAAACCGATAGAAGTTAAGAATTCTATCATATCATCAAGGATATTTAAAATAAGATTTTTATCTTTTACGACACCGTTTTTTCCAACTTGTCCTTTTCCCGCTTCAAATTGAGGTTTCACCAACGGCAAGAGATAACCGCCGGTCTTCAAGAACGGCAGTACCGCAGGAATGATTATTTTTAACGAAATAAACGATGCGTCTATGGTGAGTATATCTACTTGTTCGGGAATATCATCAGCAACCATATACCGGGCATTTTTTTCTTCAATCAGCACAACACGCGGATCGTTGCGCAGGGACCAATCCATTAATCCCTTGCCAACGTCGACGGAATATACTTTTTTTGCGCCGTATTGCAGAAGGCAATCGGTAAAACCGCCGGTTGACGCTCCGACATCAAGACATATTTTACTGCATACGGATAAGTTAAAGCCGTCTAGTGCGGCCTGAAGTTTATACCCGCCTCTTGAAACGAACGGTTCACGTTCTTTAATGATAAATTCTGTTTCTGTATCAATCAATTGACCGGGTTTTAAGTGTTGTATTCCCTCAACCGAAACAAACCCTGCCATTACAGCCCGTTTAGCCTGTTCTCGTGTTGAAAAATGCCCGAGGGCAACAAGGAGTTGATCTACCCGCTGTTTTTTTTTCATTTAAAAGGTTTTGATATTGTAAGAAAGGATTCATTTGCAATATTTTGCATGAATTCAACAATTCTTTTCTTAATACCTTCGTTGTCAATGTCACATAAGTGATACAGAATATCAAGGCTGCCATGCGTGATAAATTCATCTTTGATCCCAAGCCGTAACACAGGTGTAGAAGAGTGTCCGGTATCATGAAGCAATTCCAGTACGGCTGAGCCAAACCCTCCCGCCAGTGCGTTATCTTCAATAGTGATAATAGGTTTATTCAAGGCAAACAGCGATATAAGAAGCTCTTTATCAAGAGGTTTAATAAAGCGTGCATTGACGATGCCAATATTCATACCTTCTTTAGCCAGTTCATCACAAACGGTTTGGACTGTATGTACATGGTTGCCGATAGTTATAATTGTCGCATCAGTTCCCGTACGTATAATTTCGCCCTTGCCAATATCAATTTTGGTAAGCGGTTTTGTGTAATCAGTAGGGACAGGTACGGATGTTTTCGGTATACGAATCGCAAAAGGGCCCGGATAGTCTGTTGCCGTAGCGAGCAGTGACCTTAATTCGTTACCGTCTTTTGGCTGGGCAACTACTAAATTGGGAACTGCCCTCAAAAACGAGATATCATACGCTCCGTGATGGGTTGGGCCGTCTTCCCCAACAAGCCCTGCTCTGTCCATAACGAAACATACCGGCACATTCTGTAAACATACGTCATGGATCACCTGATCGTAGGCTCTCTGCATAAAAGACGAATATATTGCGACTACAGGGCGCATTCCTTCTTTTGCCAGGCCGCCTGCAAAAGTAACTGCGTGCTGTTCAGCTATACCGACATCATAGAAGCGGTCAGGGTATGTGTGAGCAAACTCTGTTAACCCCGTGCCGGAACACATGGCGGCGGTGATTCCGACAATATGGTTATTTTGTTGAGTGAGCTCGACCATTGTTTTGCCGAAAACACCTGTAAACTTGTCAGTTTTTGTCTTATTTTTTGCTTCTCCGGTTTCGATTTCAAACGGTACTGCTCCATGAAAATTTTCCGGATTGTCTTCTGCCGGTTTGTATCCTTTTCCTTTTTTTGTAATGATGTGTAGAATCATTGGTTCCGGATTATCTTTGATACTGCGCAGAATGGAAAGCAGTTCAAAAATATCGTGGCCGTCAACTGGACCGAAGTAACGGAATCCCAGTTCCTCAAATAATGCGCCGGGTACAAAAAGGTTCTTGATCCCCTCTTCAAGTTTTTGAGAAGTTTTTATAACATTCTTGCCAAGCGAAGGAATTTTGTTGAGCAGGAATTCCATGTCTTTTTTTAATCTATTATAAAACGGTGTGGTAATTATTTTATTGAGATATCTGGCTATTCCCCCTACATTTTTTGATATCGCCATCTCATTGTCATTAAGGATTACCAAAAAATTCTTTTTCATATGTCCGGCATTATTAAGCGCTTCATACGCCATTCCACCCGTTAATGTGGCGTCGCCGATCAAGGAAATAACATGTCCCTTTTTATGCTGTTTGTCCATCGCGGTCAGCATGCCGAGCCCGGCAGAAATAGCAGTATTGGCGTGACCTGATACAAACGTATCATAGATACTTTCCGTCGGTTTTGGAAAGCCGCTAATTCCTTTATAACTACGCAGAGTGCAGAACCGTTCACGCCTTCCTGTCAGAATTTTATGTGTATAAGACTGATGTCCCACATCCCAGACAATTTTATCGTACGGGGCATCATATAAATAATGCAATGCGACAGTGAGTTCAACCGCGCCGAGGTTTGAGGCAAGATGTCCACCCCTTTGAGAGACGACCCGGAGGATGAGGTCTCTTATTTCCTGACAAACCAATGGCAGTTGATCCTGCGGAATTTTTTTTAGATCCTGCGGCGAATTTATGTCAAATAGATATTTAGTCGTCATATGTAAATCCTAATCGTATAGTTAAAACAGCAGGTCTTCTGTTCCCGAGTCGGATAACAAGCCGGTTGTTTTTTTCTTAACAGGTTCGTCTTGCTTATTATTTATTGTTTGATGTTTAAGAGGAATATTCTCTGGCTCTTCAGAGACAATAACCCGTCTGGAGCGATCTATTTCAGTATTGATATCAGCAAGAGGCTCTTCAGCGTTGGATGAAGGCATATCGTTTGGCTGCTTATCTGCAGGAACTTCTCTTTTATCAGGATACTGAGGTGTTTCACCCTGGGAACTGCAAGAAGCCCGGCTGGCAGGCTCAGGTGTGTTTTCCTCGTCGCCAAACGGTTCCAGATCAACAGAACCGTCAGCGTTTTTGACTAGAATTTCAATCTTTTTTTCAGCTTTGTCAAGCTTTGCTTTGCAAAAGCGCGCCAGTTTAATGCCTTTTTCATATTTTTTCAGAGAATCATCAAGACTCAGGTTGCCTGATTCCATGTCTGCTACAATCGTATCCAGTTCGCCAAGCGCTTCTTCAAATGTTTTATCCATAATGCTCTCCATATATTAATGTAATTCTTCATTATATTATAATTTTACATAAATTTTCAAGGAAATATGACTAGTCAGGGCAAACAAAATGTCTGATACACTGCGCCGGAAATTTTGTTCCCATAGGTTGAGGTTAATTGATGCTTCAAAAAATATACGAATAGATCATTCGCCTGACGAATAATTCTTTTTGATAAAAGATTGGCTGTCGACCCGTTCAACTTTTGATATAATCTCTCCGTCATGAAGAAGGGTTTTTATTGTATCATTAAGACTTACGTCGGAGATAGATTTAAGTGCCCCTTCTTTCCCGATCACTGAGGTTACGGAATAGCCGCGCAGAAGTGAAGATGAAGGGCTGAACGCATGAAGTTTTTCCGTGAGAAGAACAAGCCTGTGTTTAACACTGTCAGCCGATTGGCGCATAGCTGTAGTCAGCCTGAATTCAAGTTCATCGACAAACTGGCTGTGTTGTTTTATTCGATTGATCGGTTCCGCGAACACATTGCTTTCAGTCAAATATTGCATTTTATAACGGAGACGGTCAATATAGTTCCTCATACGCATGTCAAGGAGGTTATGAAGATGATTTATCCTGTTATGGAGCTCTGTTTTACTGGCGACTACCAGCTCTGCGGCCGCTGAGGGGGTTGGAACGCGCAAATCAGCGACAAAGTCAGATATTGTCCAGTCAATTTCGTGTCCGACAGCAGAAATAACAGGTATCTTTGAATTATAAATACTTCTCGCGACAATTTCCGTATTAAACGCCCAGAGGTCTTCAATACTGCCTCCGCCTCGTGTAACCAGAATAACGTCAACGAGATTGAGCTGGTTAAAATCTTCAATGGCACGGGCTATCTCGGGCGGCGCTTCGTCGCCCTGCACACGAACCGGGTTAATAATAAGCTGAATATTGGAAAACCGCCTGTTTAATACATTTAGAACGTCGCGTATAGCCGCTCCGGTCGCTGATGTTACAACGCCTATGCGATCTGGAAGTATAGGGATCTTTTTTTTATGCGCCGGATCAAACAACCCTTCTTCAGCGAGCTTTTTTTTCAGCTGTTCAAATGCCAGCTGCAGGGCTCCTACGCCACGGGGCTCAATGATCTGTGCCATTATCTGGTATTGCCCGGAACGTTCATACACGGTAATTTTGCCGAAAAGCAATATCTTCATACCGTCCTGCAAATCAAATCTGATACGCGATGCCTGCGAACGGTACATAATGCCCTGAACCTGAGTGCGGGCATCTTTGATTGTAAAATATAAATGGCCTGAGGATGGTTTCCTGACATTGGATATTTCACCTTCCACCCATAAAGGAGGAAATTGTGATTCCAGTGTTGCTTTAATCGCCGTAGTTAATTCAGATACAGTGTATATTCGGTCGCGCGAGGTTTGTGTATCCTGTTCAGATATTTCCTTTTCCTGTTCATTGCTGATAATATCAACTATATCAGACATTATATCCTCTCTCAAGCCGTGTTATCGAACGCGCTTTGCCTGTTTTTTCGTCAATGTCAATTATCACTCCCTGAATACAAACCTGCTCTGTAGCGACGGTAAACCGTGACGGCAAGCCCGTGACGAAATGCTTCAGTACCGGTTCAATGTCACGCCCCAATACGGATTTTTGTGCTCCCACCATTCCTACATCAGTGATATACGCCGTGCCTTTAGGCAGTATTTTGTTATCAGCTGTAGGAATATGTGTGTGTGTGCCGACAATAGCGGATACCTGCCCGTCAAGATACCATCCCATAGCGATTTTTTCAGACGTTGCTTCTGCGTGGAAATCAACAATAATTATTTTTGTTTTTTCCCTTATTTCAGCAAGTTCTGCCTGCATCGCTCGAAAAGGACAATCTAAAATTGGTTTCATGAATACCCTGCCGAGCACATTTACGACACCTACCCTGATACCTTTCGATGTAGTAATCACACACGACGCATTGCCTGGCGTGGCAGTAGGAAAATTCGCCGGACGCAAAATAGTAGCCCGGTGATTAATAATCTGAAAGATATCTTTGTTTCGCCAGATATGGTCGCCTGAAGTTATTACATCAATGCCCGCCATGTTCAGCTCATCCACAGCTTGCGCAGTTATCCCTGATCCTCCTGCGGAATTTTCCGCATTGGCAATGCAGACATCAAGCTGGAACTCATCTTTTAAAGACGGCAACAGGTCTTTGATAACAGTTCTTCCTGGTTTTCCAACAACATCCCCGATAAAAAGAATTTTCATATAGGTATCTTATCTTACTTTGCATATTCAATGCATCGGGTTTCGCGTATCGCGACTACTTTGACTTGCCCGGGGTACTGCATATCGCTTTGAATTTTATTCGCTATGTCGCGAGCGAGCAGTAACGATGCGTCATCGTCCAACTCATCAGACTGAACCATAACACGCAATTCGCGGCCTGCGTGGATGGCATACGCTTTATCAACGCCTTTAAAGGAAACAGCAAGTTCCTCGAGCTGTTCGACACGTTTGATATACGCTTCAACAGTTTCAGAGCGGGCTCCGGGACGTGCGGCAGACATCGCATCGGCAGTCGCGGCAAGCACACCATAAATTGATGTGGATTCGATATCATCATGGTGAGATGATATAGCTTTAATCACTTCGGCGGGTTCCCCGAATTTTTTCGCAAGGTCTCCGCCAATAGTGGCGTGAGGGCCTTCTACTTCATGAGTAGTTGCTTTCCCAATATCGTGCAGTAATCCGATTCGTTTGGCAAGTTGAGCATCAAGCCCCAGATCAGCCGCCATCAAACCCATCAGATGAGCAACTTCAATACTGTGCTTAAGAACATTTTGTCCGTAGCTTGTGCGGTATTTCAATCGTCCGAGATAATATATCAGTTCCGGCGCTAATCCATGAATCCCTACATCGTAGGCCGCCTGTTCCCCTGTTTCACGGATATCTTCATCAATCTCCTTGCGGATTTTTTCAACAACTTCTTCAATACGGCCCGGATGTATGCGTCCGTCTTCGATCAGTTTTTCCAGTGTTTTCTTGGCGATTTGTTTCCGTACAATATCAAATCCTGAAATAATCACTGCTTCAGGTGTATCGTCGATAATTATATCAACACCGGTAGCGGCTTCAAGCGCCCGGATATTGCGTCCTTCACGTCCAATGATGCGCCCTTTCATCTCATCATTTGGTAATGTCACTGTAGAAACGGTTATTTCTGAAACATGATCGACTGCGCAACGCTGAATAGCAAGTCCGATGATTTTTTTAGCTTCCTTATCGGCTTTTAATTTTGTTTCTGCCTCAAGCCGGCGTAGTTTTGTGGCGGCTTCATGGGTGATTTCAGCTTCAAGACTGCTTAGAAGCAGGCGTTTTGCTTCCTCACGGCTTAAACCCGAAATATCCTGCAGTTTTTTCTTTTCGTCCTCAAGAACTTTTTCAAGTTCATGGGTTTTGTTTGTAAGAATCTGTTCTTTTTCTGCTATTTTTTTATCACGCGCGGTGATTTCAGCTTCTTTTCTTTCCAGAACATCAACTTTCCTGTCGAGATGTTCTTCTTTCTGAAGTACCCGTTTTTCAAGATGCAGCAGTTCCTGGCGGCGATTCTTGGTTTCCCTTTCAAATTCGCTTTTTTGTTTCAGGTATTTGTCTTTGAGGTCAATTTCCATTTCACGCCGTTTGGCGGCGGCTTCTTTCTCTGCGTCTTTAACAATTTGCTTAGCATGTTCTTCAGCAGAACGTACTTTCTTTTCGCCTAGATATTTACGAATAAAATATCCTGCAACGGCCGCACCTGCGGCAACGATAATCATAATTAATTGCGAATTCATGTTTTAATAACTCCTTATCCTTAAAAAAACGTTCATTGTTCTCAAAGTTTAATTATTCTTTTTTCAGTGATGATATAGTCCATTATAACATCATGTTCATGCACAAAAATCTTATCGAATAGTTGTGCTTCAAAAGCAAGTCCAACTTTAAGCGCTTTTTGTGCCAGTTTTAGAAAACGGTCGTAATAGCCGGCGCCACGCCCCATTCTGTGCCCGGAAAGATCGAAGGCCCGGCCGGGAACAATAACAAGATCGAGTTGGCCTGGTGGATATGGTACAGTATTGATTGGTTCCAGAATCCTCGCGAAGCCACGGTGTGTATCAGAGATGGTATCGGTAATTTCGCATGCTGAAAAGTGTCTATTTTTATCTGTGCCGCATTTGGGAAGAAACAAGCGTTTCCCCTCACTCAAAATAGTATTATTAAGTTCTGTTACATTCACTTCATCAGGAAGCGGCATATAAGACAGAATCAGGCATGCATCTTTGTAAAAATCTTGATCCAGTATTGTTTGCACAATATGATAACTCCAAGACCGGATATCATCAATAGAAATTCCGGTTTTAAAAAGATTTTTTATATATTCGCGTAATGCAGGCTTTGTCTGATGCTCTGTCACCGTACTTTTTGCCTTTTGTATATATTAAATTCAAATCCCTGCTGAGATGGATGATAGAACTTTTCAGACCCGGGCCTGTACTGCTGTTTTACATAATGACCGGGATAATCATGCGGATACTTATATCCTGCTCCTGCACCCTGTTTTTTTGCGCCATGATAGTGCGAGTCACGTAAATGAACGGGAACTTGTTCAACAGGACGTGTTCGCACCGCGTTGATGGCGCTGTCGATTCCTTTTATCACAGAATTGCTTTTGGGCGCTGTGGCTATATAAATCGCGGCCTGCGCTAACATAATACGCGCTTCAGGCAAACCGATATATTCCAATGCCTGAAACGCTGAAACAGCCACTGTCAGAGCGTGCGGATCAGCCATCCCAACGTCTTCAGAGGCATGAATTACAATACGTCGCGCGATGAAACGCGGATCCTCGCCAGCTTCCAGCATTTTTGCTAGCCAGTACAGTGTGGCGTCGGGGTCTGAGCCGCGCATACTTTTTATAAATGCAGAGATGGTGTCATAATGTCCGTCTCCATCGCGGTCATACTGTACAAATTTTCTCTGCAATGATTCCTGTGCATCATGTTCCGTTATCCTGATAACATGATTGCTGTCAGGCGCGGTTGAGTTTACTGCAACATCAAGCGCGTTAAGAGCTTTACGCGCATCGCCGTCTGATAACTCAGCCAGTTTTGCGAGCACCTCATCCGGTATTTCAATCGTTTTGCCGGAAAAACCGACATCCAATGCTTTTCGCATTATATAGACAAGATCCTGCACACTATGAGGCTCAAACCTGAATACATGACTGCGCGAAACCAGCGGTGACGTAAGCACGAAACTAGGGTTCTGAGTCGTTGCGCCGATAAAGCCGATGGCGTTATTTTCGATATCAGGAAGCAGAATATCCTGCTGAGCTTTGTTGAAGCGGTGGATCTCATCGACAAACAGTATGGTTCTCTGCCGGGTAAACCGATATTGTTTTTTTGCTTCCTCAATAATAGCACGTAATTCAGAAACATTGCTTGTTACGGCGTTTACAGATATAAACCGGCTGTTGGTGCGAGCGGCAATAATGTGAGCAAGCGTTGTCTTTCCAGTGCCCGGAGGTCCATAAAATATAAGTGATGTAATACGGTCGCTCTGTATCAGCCGTTTAAGAAGAGTGCCATCTTTAATGATCGCAGATTGGCCTATAAAATGATCCAGCGAGTCGGGTCTCATACGAGCGGCAAGCGGAAAATCAGGTTCTATTTGTTGCGATTTGATTTCCTCATCTGCAAATAGATCCATTTTACAATCTCCAGTATAATATAAAAACCCTGCCGCAATGCCGATTGAACAAAAACCTTATCACCCCTGTATGTACAAGGGGGGTCTCATACACTGGCATAGGCAGTCCTTCCCGCAAGAAGGCTTTGACACAGCCAATAGATCCGAGATCCCTATGAAATAGTGTTGGAGTTAAGATTTTTGTTTCTTGTCGAACATGGCAGGGTAATATTAATTCAGCGACTCGTCGATAGTGGAAATTATACTATCGATTCTATTCTCATATTCCTTAAGGCTCTGCTTATAAGCGTTATTAAGCTCGAAGACTTCCTGCGCGATATTGAGACATGCCAATATTGCCAGCCTGCTGAAAGGAACCATAGGCGATGCTTCCTGTAATAACCGAATTTTCTCATCAACATATTCTTCAAGCTGTCGTGCTTGTTCTTCACTAATGGTTCCTTCGAGCGGATACTCTTTATCAAGAATTCTGATAGTAATCTTTTCCTCTTGGACAATCATGCTGTTTATTACCCCAACACTATATTTAATTTTTTAGTATTAATACATCCTGAATTGTATAGTATCATAAAAAATGTATTAATGAAATGATAAATTGCCAAAAAAATTAACGCATCTCACAGTTCAGCTGGTTAACCAGAACAGATGCCAGTTTATTATGGATTAAATCAACTTCATCATCAAGCAGAGTTCGATCGACAGAACGATATCGCATACGGAAATTGATGCTCTTTTTACCATCAGGAATTTGTTTCCCTTCATAAATAGAAATAATGCTGAGTTTTTCCAGTAATCCCGGAAGGCTTGAAGTGAGAGTATCATGAATTATTTGAAAGGTCATGGATTTATCAACTACTATTGCAAGATCTCTTTCAACCGCCGGGTATTTGGGTAAAGGCGTATATCTGCTTAGAGCATTAATATTGCATAGAAGGGGCGATACCAGAAATTCGCCTATAAATGTGTTCTGATCAATAGTATATTGTCGCGCCGCGACCGGATGAATCTGTCCGAAATAACCAATAATTTCATTATTTAATTTTGAGCACGCAGTTCGCCCCGGGTGCAAATACGGAATAGATGCAGTTTCATAGTTAATATCACGCAAACCGAGAGATAGAAAATAATCTTCAAGTATTCCTTTAAATGTGAAGTAATCCCATGAATCACGTGTTGTGGTTATGCTGTCTTTTGGCGCTTTGCCTGAAACGGCAATACATAGTACCGTTTGTTCATTGGCTTCCTGAGGAGACTTTGGGATAAATATTGAGCCGATTTCAAAAAATTGCAGTGTCTGTCCGGCATGGCGCGCATTTGTTGCGATGACATTTATCATATTCGGCACGAGCGATGTTTGCAAAGCGTGCTGCATTTCGCTGATCGGATTTTTTACGCATAGCGCCGGATGCTGTTTACTCGTAAACAACGACGGGAACTCTTCCGTGACCTTTTTATTGGTCAGACTGCACGTTATTATATCAAAAAAGCCCATACCTGTTAGTATTGAACGTGTTTTTCGGGCAAACTGAATGTTTTTGTTTAACTCGAACTCTATAAATTCACTGCCTGGAAACGCCATAGGAATGTTGTTGTACCCATATATCCGGGCTAATTCCTCGACAATATCTTCCTGAATTGCTAGATCTACTCTGAACGATGGGATCGCCAGTTTAACATCTTTGCCGTTCTGTTCAAGAATTGAAAACTGCAGTTTTTTGAAAATGTCCAGTACTTGATTGTGTGGGATATTAACTCCGATATACGAGGTGATCTTATCTAAATTACAGGAAATAGTAACTTGTTGCGGCTTTTTCGCGATAGTGTCTATTCTTGTAGATATGCCTGATGCTTTGCCGAGGTCAGCTATCATATGCGCGGCTAATGTTAGTACATCGACAAAACCTGCCCTGTCAGTCCCCCGCTCAAAACGGTATGAGGAATCAGATGACAAGCCGACAGTTTTTGAGGTTTTCCTGATTGAAACCGGATTAAAATACGCTCCTTCCAGAAGGATATTTGTTGTTGAATCTGATACCGCGGTTTCAGCGCCTCCCATAATTCCGGCAAGCGCAACCGGTTTAACAGAATCAGCTATCACCAGCATATCTTCAGCAAGAATGCGCTCCTTTTCATCAATGGTAACGATAGTTTCATTTTTTTTCGCAGTACGCACTATTATTTCAGGGCCGTTCAGTTTATCAAGATCAAACGCATGCAATGGATGTCCCATGCACATTAAAGCGTAATTAGTCACATCAACAATATTATTAATGGAACGAAGTCCTATCTTTTCCAGTGCATTGCGTAGCCAGAACGGAGACGGAGCAACCTTAACGTTACGGATTATATAGGCGGAATATTGTTCGCAGAGATCAGGATTTTTAATAGCAATAGGAATGGTATCTGTGCTGTTAATAGTGCATTTAACTTCAGGAGGTTGAGGATACTTTACGGGATTACCCGATCGTATGCTTATTTCACGCGCAACACCTGCCATATTCAAGCAGTCAGGACGGTTCGGTGTTAATTCAATTTCCATAACGTAATCAGAGATGCCGTCTATTTGCGAGAGGGGTGTTCCGGGATTGATTTTCTCTAAAACCATTATCCCCTTTGCATCATCTGACAAGTTCAGTTCAGAGGCAGAACAAATCATACCATGGCTTGTAACGCCTTTGAGGGTAGCGGCAGTGATCTTTTGCCCGCCGGGCAATACACTTCCCTCAAGCGCAACCGGTACATATTGCCCCTGAGCGACATTAGACGCTCCGCAAACTATTGTGAGTATATTTGTGCCGACATCTACAGAACAGACGGACAATTTGTCCGCTTCAGGGTGCTTTTTTACATCAAGTATTTTACCTATAACAATACCATCGAAATCCCCGCCGATTTTTTCTATCGAGGCTATTTCGATACCCTGCATAGTAAGATAATCCGCCAATTCCTCAGGCGAATATGAAAAATTAACTAATTTTTTTAACCATGCATAACTTATTTTCATGCTTATCTCGCTTAAAATTGTGATAGGAAGCGAATATCATTCTCGAAAAACAAACGAATATCATTGATTCCGTAAAGGAGCATCGTTATTCTTTCTATTCCCATTCCGAAAGCATATCCCTGATACTTTTCGGGGTCGTAATGAGCGGATTTCAGCACTTCAGGATGAATCATCCCCGCTCCAAGGATCTCAAGCCAGCCGGAATATTTACATACCCTACATCCAGAACCATGGCAGAGAAAACAGGAAATATCACATTCAAGGCTTGGTTCGGTGAAAGGAAAGTAGCTTGGCCGAAGTTTGATTTTTGTACCTTTGCCGAAAAGTTCCTGCGCAAAAAAGCCAAGAACGCCTTTGAGCTCGGCAAACGTCACTTTTTGATCAACATAAAATCCTTCTACCTGATGAAACAAACAGTAGCTACGGGCGTTTATCGCTTCATTGCGGTAAACACGGCCAGGAGCTATAACCCGGACAGGCGGAGTACGATTTTCCATAACACGGATTTGTACTGGTGATGTATGTGTGCGCAACAGCTTGCCGTTTTCAAGAAAAAAGGTATCCTGCATATCCCTCGCCGGATGATAGGTAGGGATATTCAAGGCGTCAAAATTATAATATTCCGATTCAATTTCAGGGCCTTCAGCAACAGAAAAGCCCAGTGAGTGAAAAATATTGATAACGGCGTCTAAAGTTTGGGTAAGCGGGTGCACCCGTCCAAGCCCCTGTCGTTTCCCCGGAAGGGTTACGTCGATAGCTTCTCCCTCAAGCTGTCGGGATATGACTTCGAATTCCATCTCAGTTCGTCGTGCGTTAATCGTTGACTCAATCTCATTTTTGAGATCATTAATTAACGCCCCCACTGCCGGACGCTGATCAGGCGCCACATCCTTTAGCCCTTTGAGCAGTTGTGAAGTCTCACTTTTCTTTCCGAGCCATTTAATTCGGCAGTCTTCGAGAGCATTACTGTCTTGAGCGGATGCTATATCATTAAACGCATTTTGTTTCAGTGCTGATATTTTGGCCTGCATTATCAGAAAATTATTATT
This sequence comes from Candidatus Auribacter fodinae, assembly GCA_003599815.1. Classification (GTDB taxonomy): domain Bacteria; phylum Auribacterota; class Auribacteria; order Auribacterales; family Auribacteraceae; genus Auribacter; species Auribacter fodinae. The sequence goes on along the minus strand of QZJZ01000031.1, from coordinate 43,574 downwards.
GATTCGCTATAGCAACGAGTTTTTCAAATACGGACTGTTCTGAAACAGCAAGGTCTGCAAGTACTTTGCGATTAAGGGTTATATTTAACTTCTTCAACCCATCCATGAATTTGCTGTATGAAGTTCCACATGCTTTAGTAGCTGCGGATATACGAACAATCCATAATCCACGAAAATCACGTTTTCTTTCTTTTCTGCCGCGATAAGCAAAGGCCATTGCTTTATCAGTCATTTCCTGTGTAAGGCGTATATGGTTGCGTCGTGCACCGCGGAAACCTTTTGCGCGTTTCAGTACTTTTTTTCTTCTGCGACGTGATGCTGGAATATTACGTGCCCTAGTCATTAAAAACCACCTCCACTTTATGGTAAACCGGAAAACTCCGTTCTGTTATGCGTGTGGCAACATTGCTTTAACCTTCTTGGTATTTACCGGGTCAAGCACTGAACCTTTTCTTAATTGACGCTTACGTTTGGACGATTTTTTTGTAAGAATATGATTCGAGAAGGCAGAACTGGCTTTAACTTTACCTTTCGCGGTAACTTTAAATCGTTTAGCTGCGCCTTTATTTGTTTTGAGCTTTGGCATACCGGGGTCTCCTTATATTAATATAGTATAAATAGTATTCCAGTTAGATAAATAAAGGCTCATATTATAACACTATAAATATATTTTTCAACGATATTTATTGCATTTGTTAAAAAATAATAATTTATGTCCGCACGGTATGGTAGCGTCATACTATAATTAGCTAAAAATATGGTCTGGAAAAAGGTTGCTTACTTTTTTGACTTTCCCGGAGCAATCATTGCAATTATATCCCGTCCAATGTCTTTCGGTTTCATCTCAACTGTTCCGAATTCGCTGATGTCCTCAAGAAATCGTTCGAGAGTATGAAAACCTATGTCACGGTGAGCGAGCTCTCTGCCCCTGAAAGTAACGGATACTTTCAGCTTGTATCCTTTATCGAGAAACTCTTGCCCGTGTTTTAGTTTGGTTTGATAGTCGTGTTGCTCGATGTTCGGGCGTATTTTTAATTCTTTTATTTTAAACGCCTGCTGTTTCTTTTTGGCTTCTTTAGTTTTTTTGGTCTGTTCGTAGCGATATTTCCCGTAATCCATTATCCGGCAAACCGGTGGTTCCGCGTTAGGCGCTACTTCCACCAGATCCAAGCCTTTTTTCTCTGCAAGGGAAATTGCCTCGTCTAGTGAAACGACGCCTACCTGAGTGCCATCACTGTCAATCGTTCTGACATGTTTTGCCCTGATATCGGTATTAATTTTTATGCGTTCCTGAGTAATATGCCTCACCTCCTGACGGGGTTACTGTTTTTGTTCAACTTCTACCTTCAGATTCCGGATGAACTCTTCAACCGGAATGGTCAGAAGCTCTTTATTGCGACGATGCCGTACGCAAACCACATTGTTTTCGACTTCCTTTGCTCCTATTACAAGCATGTAAGGTATCTGTTCCACTTGTGCTTTTCTGATTTTATTACCGAGTTTTTCGTCGGAAAAATCAGTATCGCACCGTATAAGTTCCTGTCGTAATATATCGTAAATTTTGCGTGAATAGTTTAATTCGTTATCGCTTAGGTTTATTACACGAACCTGTACGGGCGAAAGCCATGCGGGGAATGCTCCTGCGTAGTGCTCGGTTAGAACACCCATAAACCGTTCCATACTGCCAAGAACTGTGCGGTGTACCATGACGGCGTTGTGTTCCTGCCCATCTGAACCGATATAGGCTACGTTAAAACGTTGTGGCAGGTTAAAATCAACCTGTATAGTAGGTCCCTGCCATTCACGACCAAGCGCGTCGATCAGCTTTATGTCGATTTTCGGTCCATAGAAAACGCCTTCGCCCGGATCGACCTGATACGGTACATTATGGGTTTTGAGCGCTTCTTCAAGAGCTTTAGTAGCGGCATCCCAGTTATTCTGAGTTCCTGCGTACTTTTCCGGCTGTGTGCTGAGATATATATTATAGTTAAAACCGAACGTTTTCATCATAAAGGAAGTCATATTGAGCACATTCTCTATTTCCTGTTCCAATTGCTCCGGCAAACAGAAAATGTGAGCATCATCCTGTGTAAAGCCTCGAACTCTCAGCAATCCATGAAGCACGCCACTTCGTTCATAACGGTAGACTGTGCCCAGTTCCGCCCATCGTAACGGCAGTTCGCGATAACTGCGCAACTTTGATTTGTACATCAATATATGTCCCGGGCAGTTCATAGGCTTTAAAACGAATTCCTGCTCATCTATTTGTATGGGAGAATACATATTATCGCGATAATATTCCCAGTGCCCGCTTGTTTTCCACAAATCTGACTTCAATATATGCGGAATGTAGACAAGATCATATCCATTCTTTAGATGCTCATTGCGCCAGAATGTTTCGATGATATTACGTATGCACGCCCCTTTCGGGTGCCAGAAAACAAGTCCAGGCCCAGCCTGATCTTGTATACTAAAAAGGTCGAGATCCTTACCGATTTTACGATGGTCTCTTTTTTTTGCTTCCTCAAGAAATAAAAGATACTTTTTTAGTTCTTTTTGTGAATCAAACGCAGTTCCATATATGCGCTGAAGCATTTTATTTTTTTCGTCGCCGCGCCAGTATGCCCCCGCAAGCTGGAGCAGTTTGAAGGCTTTTACCTCGCCAGTGTGTTCCACGTGTGGCCCGCGGCAAAGGTCTTCGAAAGTATCGTGCGCAAACAGGCTGACAGTGGATTCTCCGAGGTCTTCGATTATTTCGACTTTATAATCCTGCCCTTTATTCCTGAAATAAGCGATAGCTTCATCCTTTGTCATGGTGCGATGTGTAAACGGATGTTTTCCATCAATGATTTCCTGCATTCTATCTTCGATTTTCGGCAGGTCGTCAGGGGTTATTGGCCGAGGTAAATCAAAATCGTAATAAAACCCGTCCTTGATTGCCGGGCCTATCGCGAGTTTTGTTCCGGGAAACATTTCCATGACTGCCTGAGCCATAATATGAGAAGCGCTATGTCTGAGTCTTTCAAGATCCTGCATTTTCAACTCCGCTGTTAAAAAAAACAACCCATCAATATCAAGATCGAACTTCACTGTATATTATAGTAGAAGTTTGTCCTGAGAGTCGTGGGTTGAACTGGATTACATAATAAAATGTACCTCATAAGAAGTCTAAAAATGGTGGGCGATACTGGAATCGAACCAGTGACCCCTTGCGTGTCGAGCAAGTACTCTAACCAGCTGAGCTAATCGCCCACTCAATTTTGAATGTTTTAAGTAATAAGTAAAAATCAATATAATGTCAAGTAAAAATCAATGACCATCAAAATTTTAATTTTTTTAAAATCTCTCTTTACTTATTGATCTCGTGAAACGATTGACAATTCACCTATCAAAAATATAGTATTATTTACGACTCAACATCGCAAAAAAAGTTTTAACGTATGGATCTAATAATGAATAATACGGATCTCTCTTCGTTTGAAGAGATAAAAAATATAAAAAAACAGTATGGCGAGAAATTGGTCATTCTCGGACATTTATACCAGCGCAAAGAGATACTGGACTTGTCCGATTACAAAGGCGATTCGTTTGCACTCTCAAAAAACGCGGCTGAACAGAAAAATGCAAAACACATCATTTTTGCCGGCGTCCATTTTATGGCGGAAAGCGCGGCGATTCTGGCTCAATCCGGACAGATTGTGCAGTTGCCGTCCATGAACGCCGGGTGTCCTATGGCGGATATGGCGGAATTAGCTGACGTTGAGCATGCATGGAATATGGTTACTGATGCATTGCCCGGACAGACAATAATACCGATTACTTATATGAATTCAACCGCTGATATTAAAGCTTTTTGCGGAAAACACGGCGGTGCGGTTTGCACATCTTCAAATGCTGAGAAATTATTTAAATGGGCTTTAAAAAATGGCGATAAGATATTCTTCTTCCCTGATGAGTACCTCGGACGTAATACTTCGAACGCACTGGGAATCCCTCGCGACAAGCAGTTTCTCTGGAACCCGCACAAGAATGAAGAATATTCAGCAAAAGATATAAGCTCCGCGCAGGTTTTTTTATGGCGTGGGTATTGTCATGTCCACCGTTTCTTTTCAGAAGAACATGTAAAAGAAACCAGAACCGCTTATCCTGACGCTGTAATTATCGCTCATCCCGAATGCCGTGAGCAAGTAATCGCCAATGCGGATTATTCCGGTTCCACCAGTTTCATCAGCAAGTATGTCGAAAACGCTCCAAAGGGCTCTGTTATTGCCATAGCTACGGAAGTGACAATGGTAGATCGTCTTGCGGTGGAATATCCTGATAAAAAAATTATCCCTGTAACACGTTCAATTTGCCCTGATATGTTTCAGATCACTTTGAAAAATATTAAGGAAACTCTGGATAACATCGGTTCACGAAACGTAATTACCGTCTCTGATGAAATTAAGAAATTTGGCGGTATGGCGTTACGTACGATGATTAATGTTACTATGGGAAATTAATGATGCAGCCACTTACTGGCTATTGTCGACAGGTTCGCGCGGATAAGCACAACACTGAGCATATATAGCATTGGCTTTTCATTGCGGAGCCTTAAAAGTTTGGCAAAACTGATGTCGTCTTTCATTTACTACACTCCTTCCGAAGGAGGATAAAGCAATTGGTATGCCATCAACGTCTGCTTGATATATCGGAAAAGCACATGAATTAATAAGCGCTTTTACAAAAAAAGTTGACCTTTAGTTCAAAAAACGGGGAATTTTGTGAAAAAGAAAATTTATCTAATAGATGGAACAGCACTCGCCTACCGGTCATATTTCGCGTTTATCCGTGCGCCGCTGATTAACTCCAAAGGAGACAATACCAGCGCTGTTTTCGGTTTTGCGAATACGCTTCGTGCATTACTGCAACAGGATAAACCGGAATATATACTGGTCGCATTCGACATCAGCGCCAAAACCTTTCGTCACGATAAATATCCCGATTATAAAGCTACAAGAGAAAAAATGCCTGATGATATGCGTGCACAGCTTCCCCTTATCAATGACATGCTTCGAGCGTTTAAAATCCAGTCACTCGGAATGGAAGGTGTTGAAGCTGATGACATAATCGGATCCGCCGCCAAACAATTCGCGCATCAGGGGTATGAAATTCTGATTGTTACTGCTGATAAAGATTTTATGCAGTTAGTAGATGACGATATCAGGTTATATGATATAAAAAGTATTGCCGGCGAGAGCAGGTTTATCGATTCTGATGAGGTTGTGGAAAAATTTGGCGTAAAACCGGAAAATGTTACAGATGTACTCGGCCTTATGGGAGATTCATCTGATAATATACCCGGCGTACCATCTGTCGGCCCAAAAACTGCCTACAAACTTCTCGCTGAATTTTTCAGTCTTGAAAACATCTATAATCATATCGCTGAGGTACAGCCTGAGAAGTTACAGCAAAAACTCCTTGAATTTAAAGATCAGGCTTTTTTGTCAAAAGACCTCGCTACCATAGATACATCACTTGAATTGCCCGTCAAAATTGATGACCTAGCATATAACGGCCCTGACAATAAACAGCTTGTTTCGTTTTTTCAGGAGATGGAATTTACCCGCTTTCTTAAAGATTATGAATTAGAAGATGCAATACGACAGCCGGTGGAATATCATTGTATAAAGACATGGAGCGAGTTTCTCCACTTTTTTGAGTTGTTGAAAAAACAAACATTATTTGCCTTTGACACTGAAACTACCAGTGTCAACCCAGTAGACGCCCAGTTGGTCGGCATGTCATTCAGTTTTAAAGAATGTGAGGCGTATTATATCCCTGCCGTGCTGGATGATGCATCTCCTGAACAAGGCGATTTGTTCGTAGAACCTCAACCTTCAATTTTTAATAGAATATTAAACGCCCTGAAGCCCTTGTTGGAAAATGCAGATATCCACAAATGCGGACACAATATTAAATATGACACATTGGTTATGATGAACTATGGAATTACTGTCCGTGGTGTTCTATTCGACACAATGATCGCGTCCTATCTGCTTCGCCCGACGGCACGTCAGCATAATCTTGATTCGGTCAGCCTTTTTTATCTGAATTTCAAGAAAATACCGACATCTTCCCTCATAGGAACTGGTAAAAACCAGATTTCCATGGCGGAAGTTCCTGTTGATGATGTCGCTCGATATGCATGCGAGGATGCCGATATCACACTGCGATTACATAAAATACTGAAAAATCAGCTTGAAGACGCGGGTCTGATGGAACTTTTTACGACCATTGAAATGCCGCTTGTCAGTGTGCTTCAGGATATGGAAGCGACAGGCGTAGCGATAGATACCGAATTTTTTAAAAATATGTCTGGAGAACTCGGGGTTTTGCTCGATCAATACCAAAAAAAGATTTATGAACTTGCGGGAGAGGAATTTAATATCAACTCTCCCCAACAGCTCGGTATTATATTATTCGATAAACTTGAAATACATAAACAGCTTGCATACAAAGTAAAAAAAACGAAAATCGGGTACCGCACAGATGTGGAAGTGCTGGAAGCTCTTTCGGATCATCCTCTTCCCTGTGCAGTCTTGGAGTACCGCCAGTTGGCAAAATTAAAATCCACATATGTAGATACCCTGCCGGCATTGGTGAGTCCCCGTACCCATCGGGTTCATACATCATTTAATCAGACGGTTACAGCGACAGGCAGGCTTTCCAGCAGTGACCCGAACCTCCAGAATATCCCTGTCAGAACTGAACTCGGCAGACAGATTAGAAAAGGGTTCATCGCTTCGGATAAATCCAAAGTGCTTCTTGCCGCAGATTATTCCCAGATAGAACTGCGCATACTGGCTCATTTATCGGGAGATGCGAAGCTGATTGAAGCTTTTCAGTCGAATGAGGACATTCACACTAAAACTGCCTCTCTTATTTTTGGGCTTCCAATGGGAGACGTTTCCAAGGAACTTCGCGGCAGGGCAAAAGCGATAAATTTCGGTATTATTTATGGTATGGGCCAACAAAAACTCGCACGGGACACGGGCATTTCAAATCAGGAAGCAAAGTCATTTATCGCAAACTATTTTGCCACATATACAGGCGTCCGGAATTTTATCGATACAACAATTGAATTGGCTAGAAAACAGGGATACGTTACAACCCTTTTTAACCGGCGCCGTGAAATCCCTGAAATTCATTCTGAAAATAATGGTGTTCGGGCCAATGCGGAACATATCGCAGTAAACACGCCGATTCAGGGTACGTGCGCTGATCTGATCAAAATCGCTATGATTGATATTTTTCAGTCCTTACAAAATAATAAACTTCAGACCAAATTGCTTCTCCAAATACACGATGAACTTGTTTTTGAAGTTCCGGAATGTGAACTGGAAACAGTATCTCCTTTAATCAGGCAGTCCATGGAAACCGCTATCAGTCTTTCTGTTCCAATTGTTGTGGAAATAGCACATGGAAATAATTGGATGGAAATATAATTGTATTGTCAAGGCAATAGATATTGATCAATTCGCTTAATTGGTTTAAAATATAGATTGGTAGAATAAAATATAATTATTTTATTTACAAAATACATTCTATTTTCGTATAATTTCCCCTTTTTTACGATACCCATGATTATTAACATATAACCATATGGAGATGAAAATGACATCTGAGAACGAGAAAAAGAAACCTGCTCCCGCGAAAAATCAAGGTCCTGAGATTGATGAGTTAATAAAGAAATACAAAAAATACCGCCTGAGCAAAGTTGAAGCTACAGCTATGGCGGTTACGCCGTACGATCTCATTTATGCGCCTGCTGAAAAAATTCCAACGATCATCGTGGATAACTTTCCTCGGCTTGGCAAGTTAAGCGCGTTACGTTTTCTGGAATGGGTTCAGGTAAATCCGGGCGGCGTTATTTCTTTGCCGACGGGAAAAACGCCGGAACATTTTATCAAATGGGTTCAGTATTATCTAAATAACTGGAATGATAAAGCTGTTTGCGCCGATCTGGAAAATAACGGCATTGATACAAAAATCAAGCCGGAAATGGGTAGTCTGCACTTCATCCAGATTGACGAGTTTTACCCGATGAATCCTTTACAGCATAATAGTTTTTATTACTATGTGAATAAATATTACATCAAAGGTTTTGGGCTGGATCCTGAAAAATGTTTGCTTTTGGATTGTTCCGAAATCGGCTCTACCAGCCAGTATAATGTATTGGATATCTTTCGCGATAAAAAAGTCGACCTGACGCTTCGTTATCGCAAATCTCGTTCATATATAGAAAAACTGCAGAAAAATGCTGTTGCACTGGCGGATCAGTTTTGTACCGAATATGAAGCGAAAATTCGCGAACTTGGCGGTATCGGTTTTTTTCTTGGCGGTATTGGGCCTGACGGGCATATTGGCTTTAATGTGCGTGGTTCAGATCACTTCAGTACAACTCGCCTCACCCACACAAACTATGAGACGGAAGCGGCGGCGGCGGGCGATCTTGGCGGTATTGAGGTATCCAGAGGCAGACTGGTTATTACTATCGGCTTAAGCACAATTACGTCCAATCCTGATGCGACCGCTATAATTATCGCCGCAGGTGAAGCAAAAAGCGGTATCGTGGCTGATTCTATACACAGTCCGTTAAACAATACATATCCGGCATCGGTTCTGCAGAAGCTTCCTTCAGCTCGGTTCTATATAACCCATGGAGCGGCAACCTGTCTAACTGAAAGGTGTTATGTTGATTACGTTAATGATGCGGCCCCTTCTGTTGAAAAAGAATACCGGTTTGTTATGAATATCGGGTTTGATTCCGGAAAAACTATCTCTGAACTCAACGATCAGGATTTCAAACAGGATCGATTTGCATCCGCTTTATTGAAAAAAGTGGATCATAACTGGAAAGAATCCAAAGAGCGGACATTGAAGCATATTAAGTCAAGCCTTGATAAAGGCCTGCAGGTACGCGACAACACTGTGTTTCTTCATACAGCTCCGCATCATGATGACATCATGCTTGGATATCTTGCATATATACAGGCAAATATTGCCAATCCGACAAACAAGCATTATTTCTCATATATGACGTCAGGCTTTACTGCTGTTACGAACTCATATGTAGCGTCTTTATTGCGAAAAATGCTTGAATTTCTTAATAACGGATCATTTAATGATCTTCTTGAAACCGATTATTTTGACGCGGGCAATTCCAATGCGAAAAATACTGAAGCAATGATGTATCTTGATGGAGTCGCGCGCAAATGGGTCATGCAAATGGATGAAGCTCAGTCACGCCGTATGCTCAGAAACGCTATGATTGTACTGGAAGACGACCATATTGAGAATATCAAAGAACGCTGTGAAGAGCTGATTAATTATTTCGAAACCCAGTATCCGGGCAAAAAAGACCTTCCTTATATTCAGAAATTCAAAGGAATGGTTCGTGAATGGGAAGCTGATGTGCTCTGGGCGTATTTCGGTTTCACCATGGATTCAGTTCGTCATTTGCGTCTTGGTTTTTATAAAGGCGACATTTTTACTGAAGAGCCGACCATTGATCGTGATGTAATGCCGATTCTGAAACTTCTACTTGAAGTAAAACCGAACGTTGTCACGTTGGCGCTTGATCCGGAAGGAAGCGGGCCTGATACACACTACAAAGTATTACAAGCAATCGCCCATGCTCTGAAACTCTATGAAGAACAGACTGGCATTACCAATATTCAGGTTCTCGGTTACAGGAACGTATGGTTCAAGTACCATCCATGTGAAGCGAACATGTATTTTCCTGTTTCCATCGCTCAGCTGACTGCTTTGGAAGATTCATTCCTGAATTCTTTTGCTTCACAGAAAGACGCGTCATTTCCATCGTATGCTTTTGACGGGCCGTTCTCAGGCTTGGCGAGGAAAATTCAGGTTCATCAGTATGTCCAGATTCAAGATCTGCTTGGTGAAGAATTTTTTATCAGGAATCAGGATCCCCGATTACGTGCGGCTCATGGTATGCTGTTTATCAAAAGCCTGACGACCAAAGAATTGTTCGACCTCTCGCGTCAGTTGCGTAAATCAACCGAAGAACTTTAATTTAATATTCACCTAACTCACTCAAAGCGGGTAACATAAAAATGATGTTGCCCGCTTTTTTTATTCTGATATTGCCTGGTGTTATTGGAAAAATAACACTCGTTTCATAAATTGGCTATAATTCGTTGATTTATTTTGTCTAATCGATGGCGCTATGATCCTGCTTAGAATCAAAGACTCTGAGGAATGTTATTTCCCCTGCTTGTATCGGCAAGGTCACCTGAACTTCCGGATATCCTTTAGCAGTAATTAAAAAATCAAGCGGATGTTCCACTTTTGTATCAAGATCTTCTTTAAAGAAAACAATCATATCTTCTTCGATGGCGCCTATAACCACATAGGTGAGAGTATCTTTATTAAAATACTCAGACTGAATAGTAATGTCTGGAGGGCGATTAATCAGTTGTACTTTCAGCCCTGCTTCCCTTAATAACCTTGCCATTCCGGCAGTATCATTTTTTACGTTCATTTCTCTGAGTCGTTCTTTAATTCTCTCAAGTCGCCCGATTTGTATTTCAACCATAAATTGCCGCAGAACCACTTTGTCACTCTCTTCCATTTGTGAAATAGCATCAAAATCCTGTTGGATAAATGCCTTAATATATGGAAAAGAAGGATGGTGTTCCGTATCAACATATGCAGTACCCGGAATGGTTGGACCTAAACCGAAAAAAGTTTTGACCGGAAAATGGCGGACATCCAAAGGAACCACTGGCAGGTCAGGCAGGCTCTTCTTTCTGATGAGGACAGGTTGGGCATTTCCTCTAAATTCAGCAACGTCAATGCTTGCGTATTGATGCCCGCTTAAATGGGCACAGGGCTGAGGCACGAGGTTATCCCCTTGCTCGCCGTTGACTCCAACAAGGAAAAGGCTGTTTTGGGAATTCAGCGGGTAGTCAGTGGTATCTTCAAAAGAAACAAGCCGCTCTATTGCCTGAATATGATGGACGCTTCCTAAACGTGTATCTTTAATCTGTTCGTAGCCTTTTACAACGCCTCGCATGAACTTGTAATTAGTGAGAAGGTCATAACCGATATTTGCCTGAGGAGAGCCGAATATTGACCCGGATAAGCATATTGAGCGGAATTCTAAATCCTTTACCGGATAAAACAAAGCGTGTTCAGAGATAAAGGTCACAAATTGAGTTCGAAATTCGGCATCATTGATTTTTTTTGCGAAAAAGGTTCGCAAGAGATCGTACCGTTTTGGGTATTTGTCCGTTTCAGGTGACTCGAAACTGGTGACATTCGGGTAAACGGAAGCAGGGTCAAGAATATAATTCTTAAATATCTCAAAACGCCGTTCCAATTCAAGCAAAACTCGTTCATCAATGATCTTAAATCCGTGATCCCTCTCAAAATCTCTTGGACGCTGATACTTAATATTGAGAATAGTCTGGTATATATCGGTTGCGAAAACCAGCTCTTTATACACAGGATCATTACTCATTGCCTCAAATTCCTTGCCAAACTCAAGCATGTAGTCATCGTATTGTTTCTTATATTTAAGGTGCCGACCAATAAATTGCAAAGTTATGAGCGCTCCCTGACTATATCCTATAAGGACAACATCCTGTAGGTACGGTAAATTTTTCTCACTGCGTCGTATTCGTTCCTGTTCTATAAAAAACAGGATATCAGGGATAACACGCAATGTTCCGATTGAGTACTTTTCCGTTACCAATCCGGATTGCTCGCCGAGTGGGTATTCTTTGGAATTATAGACAACACAACGGTACGGGACATTCATTTCCTCAATGAGTTGTGCGAGATTTCCGAAATGTTTTTCCTGTGAGATGGTCTTGCCGGGTACCATAAAACCGGGAATTGTCAACACAAGTGTTTGAGAATAATGTTGGTTCTCTGCTACAGTTTCTTCAGCAAAAATTTGGTGTGTGATAATGACATGAGCAAGGAGCATGCAATAAAACACTAACCGTGTTCTCGTGGTTCGTGCAATACCCATTGTATATAATCTCCTTCGATGAATACTTTTACTCATATATACTTTGGTATTATTCTGCCTATGTATTGGAAAATAAATGTAATTTCAATATACATTGTCGATCAGAAAAAGAGAATAGTTTTTTAGAGTTGTTGATTCTCCAAATACGACATTGTAGATGATATGAATTCCGCTCAGTATCGGTTGATTTATATATCCAGCTGGGCGATGATATTTTTCATCTCATCCGCAGATCGCTGAAGCGCGGCATGTTCTTCATCGTTAAGCGGCAATTCAATATGTTTCTGAATCCCTTCACTGCGCAACAGGCTTGGAACGCTCAGGCATACATCATTAATGCCATAATAATTATCCAGATAGGAAGAGATTGTCAGCAGGCTTGACTCATTTCGAAGTATAGACTCTATAATCCTTAGAACACCGAGCGCAACAGCGTAATATGTAGCCCCTTTTCGTTCGATTATCTGGTATGCGGCATTTTTGACATCATGAAAAATTGCGTTTTTAACTTCCTCATTGCACTTTTTATGGCAAAGCTTGCAGAAATGTTCCAAGGGTGTTACTCCAATAATGACCCTGCTCCACACAGGGACTTCCGTGTCGCCGTGCTCTCCTATTATATACGCATGCACGTGTCGAGGGTCAACGCCGCAGTGTTCGCTCAGCAGATATCTGAACCGGGCAGTGTCAAGCACCGTTCCCGACCCGATAACCTGTTCAGGTAACAACCGTGATACTTTTAGAGTGACATAGGTCAGAATATCAACAGGATTAGTCACAACCAGCATTATGGCGTTTTTTTCCACAGCAGTTATTTGAGGAATGATTTCCTTGAAAATAGCGGTGTTCTTGTGAACGAGGTCTATTCTGGTTTCCCCCGGTTTCTGATTGGCTCCTGCCGCGATAACAATGATATCAGCATTCTTGCAGTCTTTGTAGTCCCCGACGTAGATATCAACCGGAGGAGTAAAAGCACTGCCGTGGTTCAGATCCATCATTTCGCCTTCAGCTTTTTTCCTGTTGGCGTCTATCAGTACAATCTCGCTTGCTCGCCCTGACATCATTAAAGCGAATGCTATGCTTGATCCGACAAACCCAGTACCTATTATCACTACTTTATTAATAACAACATCCACCGTTTTCATCCAATCCTCCAAATAAAAAATAAAAACTGTTTGTTATTCTTAAGAGTCACGTTTTCGCAAAAAAGTTTTAAATATTAGAAAATGAACATAATAATAAATTCTGTTATTTTGCTGAAGTTATTTTGTTAAATTACACGGTTGACGAGAGCTATTTTATCTGTTATTATACACCGTCAAAAAAATAGAGGCGCATTTAAATCAGATTCAAGAAAGTTTTCTGCGACAATGGACTACAAAAAATCCTTAAATTTACCTCAGAGCGATTTGCCAATGAAGGCGAACCTTTCTCAGAAAGAGCCACAGATACTCAATGAGTGGCATGGTATAAAATTAAATGAAAAAGTTTTTGCGAATCGTAGAAACAACAAACGCTTTATCCTTCACGACGGTCCTCCGTATGCCAACGGGCATATTCATATGGGGCATGCGCTTAATAAAATATTAAAAGATATCATTGTCAAATACAAAACAATGCAAGGCTATTTTGTGCCCTATGTTCCCGGCTGGGATTGCCATGGTTTGCCTGTTGAACATCAGCTTTTTAAGGAACTAGGCCTCACAAAACACGAAATAGATCAATTTAAGTTTCGCAAGAAAGCACGAAATTACGCGGCTAAATACGTTAAAATACAGTGTGAGGAGTTTGAACGGCTCGGTATTTTTGGCTCGTGGGATAATCCTTATCTTACCATGAATAATGCATACGAAGCAACCATAGCCAGGCTGTTCGGTGAACTGTATCTTAATGGATATGTTTATAAAGGTTTAAAGCCGATTTACTGGTGTGCTTCATGCGAAACGGCGTTGGCAGAAGCTGAAGTAGAATATGATAATCATACCAGCCCCTCAATTTACGTTTCGTTTAAAATAACTGGTGATAAAACCGGGTTTACAAACGGTTGCGCACCTGTTTCTGCGGTTATATGGACAACAACGCCATGGACATTGCCCGCGAACCTTGCCATAGCTGTAAAACCTGAGTTTTCATATAGCCTGGTAAAGACTGATCATGGAAATTTTATTATCGCTACTGATCTGATTGATGACTTTGCCGCAAAAACCAGTGCCGGCAATTATTCGATTATAAGATCGACTACTGGAGACCAGCTTGAAGGCATAGTCACCCGTCATCCATTTATTGATCGCAATTCGCCCTTAATTTTAAGTGACCATGTCACACTTGAGCAAGGTACTGGTTGCGTACATATTGCTCCCGGACATGGCCAGGAAGATTTTGAGTGCGGACTACGGTATGGACTTGATGTCTATTCTCCTGTAAACCATGAAGGGCGTTTTATTGATACTGTCCCTCATTTTGCAGGACAAAATATATTTAAAGCGAATCCGGTTATCATCGAACATCTGAAATCTACTGGCGCATTGCTTAATGTGGAAAATATTAATCATTCGTATCCGCATTGCTGGCGTTGTAAACAGCCGGTCATATTCCGGGCAACCGAACAATGGTTTATTGGTGTCGATAATAACAAAATGCGTGATATTGCTCTGGATACGATCCGGAAAGTGAAATGGATTCCTGCTGTTGGCGAAAATCGTATAACCAGCATGGTGGCAAACCGCCCTGACTGGTGTCTCTCTCGCCAGCGGTTATGGGGTGTTCCTATTCCCGTATTATATTGTGCCGGTTGCGGCAAAGAACTGCTAAATGAAGATACCATCAGCCGTATTGAACAAGTATTTCTAAAAGAAAGTTCAGACGCGTGGTTTTCTAAATCGGCAGAAGAAATTGTCGGACAGCAAACATGCTCTGAATGTGGATGCCGCTCATTTAATAAGGAAATGGACATTATTGATGTCTGGTTTGATTCAGGGGTCAGTCATCAGGCAGTAATCGAACAGCGTGAGGAGTTGTCATTCCCCGCTGATCTGTATCTTGAAGGAAGCGACCAGCATCGAGGATGGTTTCAGTCTGCGTTGTTGACGGCTATTGGATGCAGGGATCAGGCGCCTTTTAAAACTGTTCTGACTCATGGGTTTGTTGTAGATGCTGAAGGGCGTAAAATGTCGAAGTCGCTCGGCAACGTTATTTCTCCGCAAGATATAATTTCGCAATATGGAGTTGATATATTGCGATTGTGGGTTGCTTCAGTTGATTATTCCGGTGATATACGTATTTCGCCGGTAATTATAGCACAGCTTGCTGACGCGTACAGACGCATAAGAAACACCTTTAAATATCTTATGGGGAACTTGTATGATTTCAATCCGGCTACAGATATGGTAGGTGTCGAAGATCTTGATGAGCTGGATCGATGGGCATTAAGCCGCCTGCATTCGATCGGACTGCAGGTTACGGAATATTATGAAAAGTATGAATTCTATAAAATTTTTCATACTCTCTATAATTTTTGCGCAGTCGATATGAGCGCATTTTATCTTGACGCGTTGAAAGACCGTTTGTACGCCGATGCCGCAAAAAGCCTGCGTCGCAGATCGTCTCAGACAGTGATGTATAAAATAACTGAATCTTTGGCAAAGATTTTAGCGCCGTTAGTGGTGTTCACCGCTGATGAGGTCTGGTCGTATTTCAGAAAAATGTATCCTGAGCACGTTCAGGAAAGCATTCATCTGTGTGACTGGCCATCCTTCTCAAAAGATCATCAGGATATAAAACTTGAGGAAAAGTGGTCACTTCTGCTTGAACTCAGGTCTGAAGTGCAGAAAGTGCTGGAAAACCTGCGAAAAAATAAGGTTATAGGTACGTCTCTTGAAGCAAAAGTAATGCTGTGCGCATCGGATAAAAAAGCGGCTGATTTCCTGCGTGAAAATCACGGTGCACTGCGTGAAATATTTATTGTCTCCGAACTGGTAATTACTGAATCAAAAACAGAAGGAGACTGGTACAAATCGGAAAAAATGAATACAGTCGCTATTTACGCTCAAACAGCGGGCGGCGAAAAATGTGTGCGATGCTGGAATTATTCGAATACAGTTGATTGTGATGCGAATTTTCCGGGAATTTGCGAAAGGTGTGTTGTTGCGGTAACAACAGAGCCATCTCAACAGTAAGTGTTAGTGGAGGGGATATTATGACGCCGGAAGAAATTCAACGTTTTCAACAAGTTTTATTAAACCTGAAAGATAGAATTACAGGTGATATCGATCATCTTAGAGATACTGCTCTGCGTAATAATCATCGGGAAGCCACTGGAGAGTTATCAGGATACTCGTTGCACATTGCGGATCAGGGAACTGATAATTTTGATCGTGAGTTCACTTTCGATCTTGTATCTAATGAACAGGACATACTCTACAAAATTGACGAGGCGCTTGAACGTATAGACAGCGGTACGTTTGGTAAATGCACTATGTGTTCTGAGAGTATAACAAAACAACGTCTTGAAGCATTACCATTCGCTCCCCTGTGCATTGAGTGCGCGAAACTGTCAGAACAGGCTCAGAAACGGAGAAAATGGTGAATGTGGCTTTTTGCTGCCGCTTTATTGGTTGTTGTATCTGACCAGATCACGAAGTTTCTAATTGACAGGCAATTTGACGAGGGACAATTTATCCCTGTCATCAAAGGGCTATTCAATATTACGTTGGTTTATAATCCCGGTGCGGCATTCGGATTGTTTCCCAATATGAAATGGTTTTTTCTGTTTTTTTCCGTTGCGGCAATAATAGGTATTGTGTTGATAGCCCGCTATTATATGAAAGGAAGGACATACTGTCATATTTTGCTCGGCTTGGTGCTGGGCGGAGCAGTTGGCAACCTTATTGACCGTCTTCGGATTGGGTATGTCATAGATTTTCTTGATGTCTATTTTCGGTCATATCATTGGCCTGCATTTAACATTGCTGACAGCGCTATATGTGTTGGTATCGGGTTGCTGAGTCTTTTTATTATCAGGCACCAACAGGATTTTTAATCATGATGTCTCGCTTGTTTCAATTTGGCGGCATAACGATTTACTCATATGGATTAATGGTTGCCATAGGATTTATTATTGGCATTTATTTTGGCGTCCGCCGCGCACGCCTGCTTGGTGAGAACCCGCAGAATATACTTGATATGTGCCTCACCATTATGATTGCTTCTATTGCCGGAGCCCGCTTGTGTTATGTTTTAACTAATATTGATTATTATCGCGATCATATCATAGAAATATTTTTTCTTCAAAAAGGAGGTTTGGTTTTTTATGGCGGTGTATTGAGTGCGGTTATTGCATCACTAATATTCCTGAAAATTAAAAAACTGAACATCTGGCTGTATTTTGATATTCTTTCCCCATCTCTTGCCATCGGGCATGCTCTGGGACGGGTCGGCTGTTTTTTGAATGGCTGTTGCTATGGCAGAATTATAAAAGCGGATTCGCTCAAATGGCTGGGTGTTGAATTTCCTAGAACGACTGAAACAGTTCACCTTTCCAATGGTTCCATAACCAGCGACATTGTTGGTGCGCCCGCTTATCTAGATCATCTCAATCACGGTTGGATCGACAATGCCTCTACTCATTGCCTGCCGGTCTATCCTACTCAGTTAATTTCTGCAGTTGTTAATCTCTCGGTGTTTTTTTGTTTGCTTTATATATTCAGAAAACGCTCTTTCAATGGACAGGTATGGTGGTCATATACAATGATCTATGCGATGAGCCGGTTTTGCATTGAGTTCCTTAGAGGCGACAACCCGCCTGTTCCACCATTCTTTCTGACGTTTTCACAGACAATGGCTATTGTGCTTTTTATAATAGGTGCTGTAATGTACATTTTGTTACGCAACAGGCAACAATTACCTCGGCCTAAATGACCTATGAATACTGATAGTAGAGAATTCGTGGTGCAATCTGCTGAAAACGGCAGGCTGGACGCTGTTGTATCTTCACGTATGCCCGACTTCAGCCGCTCCCTTGTTCAGAAATGGATTAAAGACGCCAATATAACTGTCAATGGAAAAGCGGTTAAAGCCAGTTATCATCCCGTTGAAGGCGATAAAATTAAAATAATTGTTCCGCCGCCTGAAATTCCCGATATCCTTCCCCAGCCTATTCCTGTGGACGTGCTGTTTGAGGATGAACATATTATTGTGATTAATAAACCCCCGGGACTTGTAGTTCATCCAGCGCCGGGGCATTTTTGTGATACGCTGGTAAATGCGCTGCTATATCATTGTAAAAATCTGTCGACAATAAATGGTGTGCTCAGGCCCGGGATTGTTCACCGCTTGGACAAGGACACCAGTGGTGTACTTGTTGCCGCTAAGACCGATGTCGCTCATCATTCTTTGGCTGAACAGTTCGCGAACAGGTTGGTTGTCAAATCATATATAGCTATTGTTGCCGGAGTATTATCTCCTGCAATAACCACAAGTATAGATTTGCCGATCGGACGGCACAGGGTACACAGAAAAAAAATGTCAGTCAACACTGGTTCCGGAAAAGAAGCATTGACACAATTTACCGTTTTAAGGCAATGTGATGATTGTGCGTTGCTCCGCGTTGGGATAAAAACCGGGCGGACACATCAGATCAGAGTTCATTTATCGCATATCGGACATCCGGTAATCGGTGACAGTGAGTATGGTTCACGATCATCGAAAGCGCACTATAATAAAACAGTAACAAGGCAGTTACTGCACGCTTTTTCGCTTGAAATACACCACCCGGTCAGTAATACGGCAATGTTGCTCAGAGCTAAACTGCCGGATGATATGAGGCATTTTATTAAGCTCCGCATAGCAGGACAAAAAACATGAACGATTACATATATCCGCTCAGTTTCGATCCCATTTTTAAAGAAAAAGTGTGGGGCGGTACGGGACTCAAACAAT
The DNA here is from genome assembly GCA_003599815.1 of Candidatus Auribacter fodinae. Taxonomy (GTDB): domain Bacteria; phylum Auribacterota; class Auribacteria; order Auribacterales; family Auribacteraceae; genus Auribacter; species Auribacter fodinae. The sequence continues at coordinate 24,592 of QZJZ01000031.1, read as the reverse complement.
TTGTGAACCGTGCGATCCCCGCCGGCAAACTTATTGGTGAATCATGGGAGCTTGTCGATAGAGATAATGAAATATCCGTCATAACCAATGGGTCGCTGAAAGGAATGACACTAAGGGATGCTATAGAAAAACTTCAGAATAAGCTGATCGGCACAAAACGCAGGCTTGATCATAAAGGACGTTTTCCCTTGCTGATAAAATACCTTGATGCACATCAGAAACTATCTGTTCAGGTTCACCCTGACGATGAACTTGCCTGTGCTTTTGGCGAGGACGATCCGGGCAAAGCTGAATTATGGTACATTATTCATGCAGACCCCGGCGCTCGTATCATTCATGGGTGTGATGCTTCAATAAAAAACGTTACATCTGACGACTCTATCAGCGAACTGCTGGAAAAATCGTTTCACTGCAGGAAAATTTCAAGCGGCGATGTGGTTTTTAACCCTGCAGGAATGGTTCACGCTCTTCTTGGTGGAACCGTTCTGCTTGAAATCCAACAGAATTCTGATGTAACCTATCGCCTTTTTGACTGGGGACGAGCAGGTCTTAATGGTGAACTGCGTGAACTTCATCTGGAAAAAGGTATAGCCGCGATTAATTCTGCCATTGATGAATCCAATAACTACCGGACATCGGCTTCCCTGATTCATGATGTAGAAGAATTAATTGACTGCTCTTATTTCAAGGTTGACCTGATGAGATTGAAATCACCATTCAGAAACGAGTGCGATGGTTCTGCGTTTCATATTGTCGTTGCTCTTGAAGGCATGGGCACTCTGCAGTACCGCAATGCTCAGATTCCTCTTTATAAGGGAGATATTCTCTTACTGCCTGCCGCTCTCGGCGAATACAGCATAATTCCAGAGGATTATCTAGAGACTATTTGTGTCTCGTAATAAAATCTAGCGCAAAGCTCTTTTACGATTGACGTTCGCATCCCAAATGCATATAATATTATCCTTTTACTAAAGAAGGCGGTTATATGAAGAAAAACGAGCAGTATTTCAATACTATTGAAGAGATCTTGTCTGACATTCGATGCGGCAAAATGGTTATTGTCACAGACGATCCCGGACGTGAGAATGAGGGAGATCTGGTCATGGCCGCGTCTTTAGTGAAGCCTGATGACATTAATTTTATGGTTAAATATGCTCGCGGGCTTGTTTGTGTCCCAATGATGGGCGAACGTCTTGATTCTCTTGGATTAACTCCAATGGTAGCGTCCTATCATGACCGATATAAAACTGCTTTCAGCGTTTCAGTTGACGCTCGACAAGGTGTATCAACAGGAATCTCGGCTCATGACAGAGCACGAACAATTCAATTGCTGGTCAACCCATACACTACCGCAAAAGACTTTGTCACCCCGGGACATATATTTCCTTTGCGCGCGGTAGAAGGCGGTGTGTTGAGGCGTACAGGGCATACTGAAGCGGCTGTTGATCTTGCCCGGCTGAGCAGTCTCTACCCTGCCGGTGTCATATGTGAGATCATGAATGACGATGGAACCATGGCACGTTTACCTGAACTGATTGAGTTCAAAAAGAAACATGATCTGAAAATGTGCTCGGTATCACAGATAATTGAGTATCGCCGCCGTACGGAGAAAATGGTTCATCGAGCTGTGGAAACGGTATTGCCTACGAAATACGGCACTTTCAAATTATACGCATATCGTTCTGATGTGGACAACCTCTCACATCTTGCTCTTGTTATGGGCGATATTGATCCCGCTCAAAGTACACTGGTTCGTGTCCATTCCGAATGCCTGACCGGTGATGTATTCGGCTCCATGCGATGCGACTGCGGATTACAGCTTGATAAAGCGATGGAGATTATTGCGAAGGAAGGTCGTGGGGTTATTGTATATATGCGTCAGGAAGGCAGAGGCATTGGCCTGATAAATAAATTGAAAGCCTATGCATTACAGGATAAAGGCATGGATACCGTAGAAGCGAACGAGCACCTCGGTTTTGAACCTGATTTACGGGAATATGGTATCGGCGCTCAGATACTCAAAGATATCGGAGTGAAAAATATCGTTTTGCTGACAAACAATCCGAAGAAGCTGGTCGGATTAAAAGGATATGAAATCAATGTTATCGATCGGATGGAACTCTTTTCCGAACCGACAAAACATAACAAGAAATATCTTGAAGCGAAACGCGATAAGCTGGGTCACCTTTTTAAAGTAATTTAATGAACGATACCGATAAAAGGAGCGCGGTGTGAAAATTCATGAAGGACAGTTAGTTTCACAGGGTAAAAAATACGGCATAGTGGTCAGTCGTTTTAACAGTTTTATTACCGGTAAACTGCTGGATGGCGCATTGGATTTCTTAAGACGGCATGATGTGAAAGATGAAGAAATTACCGTATGCTGGGTGCCGGGCGCTTTTGAAATACCTGTTATGGCTCAACGATTAGCCAGCCTGAATAAATTTGACGGCATTATCTGTCTTGGCGCGTTGATAAGAGGCAATACGCCGCACTTTGATTATATTAGCAGTGAAGTCACCAAGGGAATAGCTCAGGTATCGCTAGAATTTAAACTGCCAGTTTCTTTCGGTGTCATTACTGCCGATACGCTTGAACAAGCTATTGAAAGGGCTGGAACTAAATCCGGCAATAAAGGCGCAGACGCCGCGGCGAGCGCTATTGAAATGGTTAATCTTTTTTCTCAATCAATATAAGTGATATGTGATCATTGACTATGGGTGTACGACGATTAAGCAGAGAATTTTCTCTTCAGTTTTTATATGCATGTGACATTAAAGGGTCTTTTGCCTTAAAAGATATCAAAGAATTCTGGGATATCTTTATTGAGGTTCATCATCTTGATGAATCGATCAAGGAAGATACTGTCTTTATAGAATTCGTAGATCGCTTGCTTAATCATGTGCTCACCCATCTTGAAGATATCGATAAGACAATTAGGATATATACGACAAACTGGGATTTTAACCGCATCACTGTTGTCGATCGAAATATTCTGCGCATGGCGCTTGCTGAAATCTTTTATATGGCTGACATTCCATCTGTCGTCTCTATTGACGAAGCTGTTGACATTGCCAAGAAGTACAGCACTCCTGATTCAGGTAAATTCGTGAACGGTGTTCTCGATAAAGTCAAAGACGAATGCGCGAAAAAAGAATAATAAACATTATGTTTATTTAAAGCTTTTCTGGGAATTCCGGCACTAATACGGTTTACTGGAATGCGGAATTTATTATGAGTAAATACATCGATTTACATCTCCATACATCAAAATCCGATGGAAGTCTCTCTCCTGAAGGGATCGTAAAGCTTTCCGCCCAGTATGGGTTGTCCGCTATTGCAATTTCCGATCATGACACCATGGAAGGTTATTATGACGCTATAGGCTATGCGCGTGAACACAACATAGAACTCATTCCCGCAGTAGAACTGAGTTGTGAAGAAGAGAACAAGGATATACATGTCCTTGGATACTTTATAGATGGTTCAAACGCTGAATTTACTCGTTTTCTGGAAACTTTCCGTATGCATCGACGAGAGCGTGTATATCGGATAACGGAAAAATTGCAGGAGCTCGGAATAGACATATCAGGCGATGAAATCTTATGTGGACTTGACGATGCTTCCCCGGGCAGATTGCATATCGCGAGGGCACTGGTGCAGAAAGGAATAGTCGCCAACACTCCTGAAGCGTTTCGGAAATATATTGGCGAACAATGCCCTGCGTATGTAAAAAAAATGAAGTTGTCTGTGAAAGAATGCATTGATCTGATTCATAAAATTGGAGGTATTGCGGTTCTTGCTCATCCCGGAGTGTACCTTAAAGATCATCTTATCCATCTTTTTATACAGCACGGACTGGACGGACTGGAAGTATTCCACTCGGAACATTCATTCAGCGATACAAAAAAGTATAAACAGATGGCTCAATCCTACGGATTACTAATTACCGGAGGTTCCGATTTTCATGGACCACATGAAGATAACAGACCGCTAGGCGAATTAAAGATACCATATTCATATTTGGATGATTTAAAACAGTTTATCATTGACAGAACCGTCTTTGCCGAGGACTCATGGTTGTTAAAAAAATCACAGCAGGCTTAAAGAAGACCCGGGATAGTTTTTCAGCGGCGTTGCGCACTTTGTTTCGCGGCGAGATATCATCAGATATGTATGAGGATATAGAAGAAATTCTTGTGCAGACTGATATGGGTATTGATACCGTAATGAAACTGGTTGGAAATATTGAAAATCGATTGTCGCGTTCCAGCAAAAAGGACTCCGCTGTTGTTGTTGATGCAATAAAAACCGAACTCCTTGCAATGATGAATCAGACAGATAATACACTCCGAACAGCTTCCTCACCTGTGCCGACTGTCATTATGCTTGTCGGTGTTAATGGAACAGGTAAAACCACATCTGTTGCAAAAATGGCAAACCATCTACTGAAACAGAAGAAAAAAGTGATGCTTGCCGCCTGTGATACGTTTCGGGGCGCCGCCATAGAACAGCTTGATATATGGGCACAACGTACCGGAACATATCTTGTCAAACATCAGCATGGCGCTGACGCCGCGGCTGTTGCCTATGACGCGTGTCAGGCGGCTATCGCACGAAACGTCGATTATCTTCTGATCGATACAGCCGGGCGTCTTCACACAAATAAAAATCTCATGGAAGAATTAAAAAAAATTAAGCGTACAGTCCAGAAATTAATACCTGAAGCCCCGCACGAAATACTTATTACCATTGATGCTGTTTCCGGTCAAAATGCCTTACCTCAGGTTCAGATATTTAACGATCAGTTAAGCCTTACCGGAATGATTCTGACAAAACTTGATGGTACGGCTAAAGGCGGAATCGTCATCAAAATCCAGCATGAAATATCGTTGCCGGTGAAATTTATTGGTGTCGGTGAAGGAATGGATGACCTTCTTCCCTTTTCCAATCAGGAATTTGTCAATGCCCTTTTTGAGGAGTAACTTATTGACTGCATCATGCCATCAAAGATTCATGCGAAAAGCCATTTTACTTGCTCAGCGTGCGACACGATTGGTGACCCCGAATCCTCGAGTTGGCGCTGTTGTTGTGAAAGACAGTGTAATCATTGGCGAAGGGTATCATAAACAGGCTGGATGCCCTCATGCGGAAGTGGAAGCGCTCAGGCAGGCGTCAGAAAAAGCGCGAGGCGCTGTGCTGTACGTTACTCTTGAACCATGCTGTACTGCGGGTAAAACACCGCCGTGTACACAGGCTGTTATTGACGCTGGGATCAGTGAAGTATACGTAGGCGTTATCGACCCAAATCCCCTCCATGCAGGAAACGGGATTGAAATCTTACGCCGGAACGGCATCTCAGTACATTGCGGTATACTGGAAAAAGCATGTCAAACCCTTATCGAGGATTTCAGTAAATATATCACTCTGCATAAACCCTTTGTAATTGTAAAAACAGCGATGTCCATTGATGGAAAAATAGCGACCACCCGTGGGGAGTCAAAATGGATAACCTCAGCGAAATCGCGCATCATGGTACAGAAGATCAGGCGCAGTGTTGATGCGATCATGGTTGGTGTGGGAACTGTAATCGCTGATAATCCTCACTTAACTATTCGCAACGCATCAAGGAAATATCCTCAGCCATGGCGGATTATTATTGATCCTGAACTGAGTATACCTGAAGAAAGTAACGTTCTGACAGATTCATTTAGAGAACGGACTGTTATTATTACCACGCCGAATAGTTCATTAGAAAAAAAAGAGCGTTTATCAAATGCTAATGTTAGAATTATTGAACTGGATAAATCCGGAATGTGGTATAATCCGAACAATATATTGAGTGCCTTGGCAGATTTACCGGTTGTCTCCGTTCTTCTGGAAGGCGGTTCTCAGGCTATCGGCACGTTTTTTGATGCTGAATGTATCGATAAGTGTTATTTTTTTACCGCACCCAAAATCATTGGCGGTTCAAGTGCTCCGACTCCTGTCGGGGGCAGTGGTATTTCGTCTCTTGACTCGATTGTTGCGTTGCGTGATATACAATGGAAAAAATGTGGAACAGACATGATGCTGAGCGGATACCCAATCTGGAACAAGCAGGAAATTTGAGTATGTTTACCGGACTGATAGAGCATGTTGTCCCTGTAAAAAATTTTCTAAGAAAAGATGTTATTTGGCAACTTGACATTGTATCTCCCTACCCTGCTGAAGAAATTGCACTTGGAGAAAGCATTGCGATTAATGGTGTCTGCCTGACTGTTTCAGCGATTAAGTCAGGGGTACTTTCTTTCGATATACAAAAGGAAACAATCGACCGAACATATTTCGCTGATTTGCGTCCCGGATACAATCTCAACATCGAACGTGCGTTATCTTTTGGTGATCGGCTTGGCGGGCATCTTGTTCAGGGGCATGTTGATGAAATAGGTGTTATAAAACGAAATGACCGGGCTGGACAGGACTGGGTTCTCAGTGTAGCTGTATCGTCATTATTCAGCAGACAGGTTATACCTAAAGGATCTGTGGCTGTCGACGGTATCAGCCTGACTGTGGTGTCAGTCAAAGATTCGGAATTTACGGTACACATAATACCACATTCACTAACACAGACAAACCTGCTTGGCAAAAAACAGAACGATCCTGTTAATCTTGAAAGCGACGTGATCGGAAAATATGTGTACAACTATTTTGCCCGTACAGTAAAGAATGATTCGTCATTAAATGATGCTTTGCGACGCAATGGCTTTATATAAACTTTGCGGTACTTACAGTTATTTATAAATTTTTGTTGACATAATTCATGAAAATAATATTATTACTATACTAAAATTTTAAAGGAGGTGAACGAAGAGTGCCAAAAGTTATTGTGAAAAAGAACGAAAGCGTTGATAAAGCTCTGCGCCGCTTAAAGAAGAAGATCGATAAGGAAGGCATAATGAAACAGATAAAACAGCATCGTCATTATGAAAAGCCGAGCCAAAAACGTAGACGCAAAATGAAAGATCTCATAAAAAAGGCGCTTAAATCATCGAGATGATGATTCTCGTTAGCTCCTGTTTAATTGGATGTAATTGCAGATACGATAATAATAATACCCTTGTTCCTGAGTTGAAACATGCTTATGAACAAGGGTTTCTTTTTCCTGTTTGCCCTGAGCTTATGGCAGGCATGGGCGTTCCTCGTACTCCGATATCTATTTGCGGCTCCTCCGGGTACGATGTTTTAAGCGGTTCTGCTCAAGTTATATCTCATTCTAACGATATAGTTACCGAAGCGCTTGTGCGCGCCGCACATTATTGTGTTAAGCTTTCAGATATGTTTTCAATCCGTCACGCTATACTCAAGAGTAAAAGCCCGTCATGCGGTGCATTCTCTACAACGACGTATGATGGAGTCACCGGACAACCCGGTGTTGTCGCCGCGGCGTTAATCAGGCATGGGGTTCAGATATTTGATGAACATTCTGATTTTCATAAGGTACTGAATGATCGATAATTTGTCTTTGTCAACATCGTGGCTATCATGGCGTATACCTGATGTGGATACCATGGTTGATGAGATCAAATCCTATGGTTTTAAGCAGGTTGAACTTGATTTTTCTCTGAGGAAACCTGCTGTTGACCGATTTATCGAATTGGTTGATCAAAATATCATCTCTGTGAGCAGTGTTCATAATTTTTGCCCTATCCCGGATGATCCTGATATCGATTATGTTTCGCCCGACATATTTCCAATCTCCTCCGCAAATGAGGATATTCGCGCCAAAGGTGTGAAATATACCTTTCAGACTATTGATTATGCGGAGCGACTCGGTGCTCGGGCAGTCGTGGTTCATAGTGGCAAAATCCCTTTAAAAAAAGATTTATCCTCAAAACTTATGGAATTGCTGGAAAATGGCAAGCAGGATTCCCGCAAATATCTGAGAACAAAAATTAAACTGCTGAAACAGCGTGATAAGCTCAGGCAGGAGTATATGGATTACCTTCTTGCGTCATTTGATAAGATCAATGAGTATGCAGTGCTTAAAGGGATTAAAATCGGTATCGAGAACAGGTTTCATGTCCATGAAATGCCGGATATCGAAGAAATGGATCATATACTCAACACGTTCAAAGGCGGTAACCTCTTTTACTGGCATGACATAGGACATGCGCAAATGATGGATAACCTCGGTATCTTTTATCATGAAGAGTATGTAAAATTTTTCAAAAATCGTATTGCCGGAACGCATATTCATGATATAGTTAGAACTTCAGATCACCGTGCTCCGGGTACTGGAGCATTTGAATTTGAACGGGTTCGGGATTTTCTGTCGCAGAATATAATTAAAGTTATAGAGATTCATCACCCTACTTCCCCCAAAGAACTTGAAAATGGAATACTGTTTCTTAAAAAATATTATGAGAGAATAAACAGACATGAAGAAAAAAATATTTCTGATAATTAGGATCCTTATAGCAGTACTTTTATTGTCGTATTTGTTATTTAATATTGATCTTGGAGAATTTTGGAATCAAATACGGTATGCTACTCCATGGCTGATTATACTGGGGCTGTCGGTATACTCCATTATCGCTGTTCTTGCTATTATCCGGTGGAAACTACTGCTTGACGTGCATCATGTTTATCCTTCATGGGCAAAATTGACAAAATTGTTTTTTGTCGGGCTCTTTTTTAATAACGCCATGCCTGGATTAACTGGTGGCGATGTTATAAAAGCATATTATGTCGCAAAAGAGACTGACCAGCATAAGCCCGAAGCAGTAACTACAGTTTTTATTGATCGCATCGTGGGCGTGGTCGGATTAATTATGATCGGCCTGATCGCGCTTATGTTCAACCTGCAAAATCCGCAATTCAGGAAACTGGCGATAATTCTCTGTTGTCTGTTCGCCGCCATTATGTTTTTTACACCTCTTTTTCTGAGTAAAAACCTTCTCAGAAAAATACCTTTTTTAGATAAAATCCCGTTTGCTGAAACACTAAAGCGTATTTATCATACTTTTTATAAATATAAAACCCATAAATCTGCCATTATTTTCGGATTGTTGTTGTCAATGACATTGCAGTGCCTGTATATTATTATGGTGGCATTAATGGGAAAATCCATCAGTCTGAATGAACTTCACATAAGCCACTATTTCCTTTTTATACCGGTCATATCAACAATTAGCGCATTGCCCTTGTCTATATCGGGTTTGGGTGTGAACGAGCAGTTGTATGTATATTGTTTCGGGCTAGTTGGGGCAGGAAAGGAAAGTGCATTTGCGATAGCTCTTATGGCACGGTTTGCGTTATTGCTCTGGGGATTGCCCGGCTGGTTCTTTTATATGGCTCTTGGCGACAAAAATGTATCTGGAGAAATGATGCAGCGAGAAATCGACGTATTAGAGGAGAATGTTGGATAATGGCTAAACAATTAATACACGGAGTTCAGGTCAAACAGCTTCGTCCGATCCCTGATGAGCGCGGGCGCCTTATGGAGATACTGAGGCGTGATGACCCGATATATGAAGGTTTCGGACAGGTATATGTAACCACCACTAATCCCGGTGTTGTTAAAGCGTGGCATTTTCATAAAAAACAAGTTGACCATTTTGTCTGCTTAAAAGGTATGGCAAAAGTCGTATTGTACGATTCGCGTGACGATTCGCCTACCAAAGGAATGATTAATGAGTTTTTTATGGGTGATTACAATCCGATTCTGGTTAAAATCCCTGATTTTGTGTATCATGGTTTCAAGTGTATCAGTGAATCCGAGTGCATGATCCTGAATTGTACTACAAACACTTATAATTATGAGGATCCTGATGAGTATCGCCTTGATCCGCATGATAATGATATCCCGTATGACTGGAGTTTGAAAGAAGGTTAATTTTCTACAAGGAGAATTGCTGTATGAAAGGGGTAATATTAGCTGGTGGCCTTGGCACAAGGCTTAGCCCTTTGACAAAAATTACAAATAAACATCTGTTGCCTATCTATGACGAACCGATGATTTATTACCCTATCCGAACCTTGGTTGAGGGGGGTATTTCGGATATACTGATTGTTACCGGAGGGAATTCCGCCGGCGATTTTCTTCGGCTTCTTGGCAATGGCAAGGATTTTGGTTTGAAGCATGTGAACTACACATATCAGGAAGGTGAAGGCGGTATCGCTGAAGCGCTCGGGCTAGCGGAACATTTTGTCGATAGAGATAAAATGGTGGTAGTACTTGGCGATAACATTATCGAAGGCAGTATCAAACAGGCAGTTGAGGATTTTGAAAAACAGCCTAAAGGCGCCAAGATTTTCCTCAAAGAAGTTTCTGATCCGGAACGATTTGGCGTACCCATTATCGATGGAAATAGAATTACCGCTATAGAAGAAAAACCGAAAAAACCAAAATCTCCCTATGCCGTAATCGGTATATATATGTATGATGCGTATGTGTTTGATATTATCAAAACGCTCAGGCCATCAGATCGTGGAGAACTGGAAATCACTGATGTCAATAACGCCTACATCAAAAACAACATGATGACATTTGAGATTATCGACGGTTGGTGGACTGATGCCGGCACCTTTGATTCATTGCACAAAGCGGCTTGTCTGGTAGAAAAGAAAAAGAAGAGCGCTCAACAATAATATGCGTACGCTGGTTATAGGAAAGAATGGAATGCTGGGCAGTGTATTCCGCGATAAGGAAGTCATACTCCCCGGAAATTGTACTTTTCTTGATATTGATGAAGTTGATATTACTCGTCATGAACAGGTTGCTTTAGTGATGCAAGATATAAAGCCTGCTTTCCTTGTCAACTGCAGTGCTTATACTAACGTTGACGGAGCTGAAGATCAGCAAAAGCTCAGTCACGCGATTAATGCAGATGGTGTTCGTAATCTTGCTGTTGAATGCAAAAAATATGGTTCAAAGCTAATTCATTACAGTACTGATTTTATTTTTGACGGAAAGTCCCTGATCCCCTATAAAGAGAATGACGTGCCTCACCCTTTGAATGTATACGGACAAACAAAACTTGATGGTGAACTTGCGATTCAATCCGTTTTGCCTGAGGCTCAGTACATAATATTACGCACATCATGGCTGTTTGGCCCACGCGGCAAAAATTTTGTGGCAACAATGATATCGCTCGCAAAGAACAAAACGCCTCTGAAAGTAGTGACCGATCAAACCGGAAGTCCGACATTTACCCGGGATCTTGCGAAAGCTACTTGTGCGCTTATTGAAAAAAACGCCGCCGGTGTTTTTCATTATTGCAACAGTGGTTCATGCTCGTGGTATGAGTTTGCCCGTTACGCCATTGACTGCGCCGGCATGACGGATTACCCTGTTGCTCAAACCATCAGTGCTGATTTTAAACGGCCTGCAAAACGTCCTGAATATTCATTACTTTCAACAGAACGCTTTATATCTGTATGCGGGTATACTCCCCGCCACTGGCATGAAGCTGTCAGGGAGTATGTTACGGAATATATCTCACAACAACCACCAGTATAATCATATGAAAAAAATGAAAGTTGCACATATAATTACGCGTTTAATCGTTGGAGGCGCTCAGGAAAACACTTTATCGACTGTTCTCCGGCAGATGAATAACCCTGAATTTGAAGTAACACTCATTACCGGGCCAGGACTCGGACCTGAAGGCAGTCTTGAAGAAAAAGCACGGCAAAATGGAGTGGTCATGGTGACATTCCAGCATATGCGCAGAGCTATCAACCCTATCCGTGATACTATTGTTTTAAGCCAGCTGATTTCCCATTGTATTACACAAAAATATGATGTAATTCACACACATAGTTCTAAAGCAGGTATTCTCGGACGGATCGCAGGCTTCCTTACCCATTGTCCGGTTGTAGTTCATACCATTCATGGCTTGCCATTCCACCCCTATGAGAAAAAGTGGAAAAACTGCATGTACATACTGCTTGAAAAATTTTGCGCATTGTTATCGGACAAAATAATTACTGTGTCAGACACCATGCGTGATAAAGCGCTTGAGGCAGGTGTGGGATGTAGAGAACAGTATGCCACGATTTATAGTGGAATGGATATAGATGCGTTTTTGAATAGTGGACAATACCGTGATTCTGTAAGAAAAAAATATAATATTAATCCTGAAACAGTTGTAATCGGTAAAATTGCCCGGCTTTTTCACCTGAAAGGACATGATTTCGTTATTGATGCCGCTCGAGATATAGTGAAAGCGCATCCAAATGCAGTTTTTCTTTTTATTGGAGGCGGTATTCTTGAGAATGACTTAAAAAGTCGAATCAACAGCTTCGGGCTGAACAAGAACTTTATTTTTACAGGGCTGGTTCCTCCGACTGAAATACCAAAGTTGGTATCGGCAATGGATATTCTTGTTCATACATCCCTGCGTGAAGGACTGGCTCGTGCCTTGCCGCAGGCGCTGGCATCTGGCAAACCGGTCGTTACTTTTGATATTGACAGTGCACATGAAGTGGTTGAAGATGGATTAAGCGGATACCTTGTGAAACCGGGCGACAGCACCCATTTTGTTCAGGCAGTAAATAAACTTGTCGCGGATCGTGCTCTGCGTGAAAAAATGGGAGCGCACGGAAGATCGCATGTCGTTCCACGATTCAGTGATGAATATATGGCAGATCAGATCAATAAATTATATAAGGATATTCTGAACAAATGATAATCTGGGCACTAGTGTTTCTCTATCTATTACTGTGTGGATACACACTGTCTCGCCTATTTGTGAAACTTGCTATGAAATTAGCGTTTTTTTTTGACATCATGGATCATCCTGATCCACGCAAAGTGCATGCTAAACCCACTCCGCTATTGGGAGGTTTAGGCATTGTCGCGGGTTTAATGATTACTGTCATAGTAAATTTTTTCCTTCTTATGCTCGCATCGTACCTGCATTTGGAAAGAGCGTTTCCTCTGCTGGATGCCATTTTTGTACATCTACCGGGAATGAAATCAGTTGGTTTTACCATTGCAGGTATTTTTGGCTGTGGGTTATTATTGTTTTTTATCGGGCTTTATGACGATAAGTATGGTTTGTCCGCTCGAGTTAAATTTTATCTGCAAATTGTTATTGCTCTTATAATTATTTACAAATTCGACATAAAAATCACTCTTTTTGTCCCCAATACTTTTTTCAGTTATGCCATCACTACTTTGTGGATTGTCGGCATCACCAACTCATTTAATCTTTTGGATAATATGGATGGTTTGTCAGCAGGGATTGCTTTGATGTCCTCGATTGTTTTTTTTGTTGCCGCTCTGATTGCCGGGCAGGTGTTTATCGCGGCGTACCTGATTGTTTTTATCGGGGTTTTACTTGGTTTTCTATGGTATAATTTTCATCCGGCGAAAATTTTCATGGGAGACGCAGGCTCATTGTTTATAGGCTTTAACCTCGCTGTTTTGACCATAATGGGCACATATTTCATAAAAGGCAGTTCATATCTGTATCCGATTTTTATGCCTGTTCTTATTCTGGGAGTACCTATCTATGATACGTTTTCCGTGATGGCAATTCGTATTCGCAACGGGGAATCCATCTTTAAACCGGATAAAAACCATTTTTCGCACCGTTTATTGCGGCTTGGAATGAGCCATGCTGGAGTTGCGTTGTTTTTATATCTGGTAACATTTTGTGTTGCGGTGAACGCAATATTGCTTCCCAGCCTGAACGAATGGGGCGTTTTGATCATTGTATTACAATCTTTGTGTATGATTTCAGTGATAATGCTGCTTGAATATTACGGAAAGAAAAAGAATGGCAAATGATACGAACTCTTTTAGTTTTCAACGGGTTATATTTTTATTATTAGCTGGCTGTATCGGGTTGGCTCTCTTTGTTGTGCCTGTTAAGTTAGGCAGTCCCTACATTGATGAAATCGGGTTTCGTATTCCATCCGTACTGGAGTTTATATTTAGTTCATGGCCGGCGGTATATCTTTTTTTTATCAGCGCCATGGTACTCTTTTTTTGTTGTCTTGATTCCCTGAACAATGAAAAAATCATTATCTCCTTTAAAATAAGCGGGATATTGCTGGCTGTATTTTTATGCGTATCTGTATGCTCGTATTGGTGGTCAGTAAATGCTCATGCCTCGAAAGCAGGTCTTATTATTCTTATATCTGCCACTGCCGGTTATGGTATCGCCCGTAAAGCAATGTTACATCCTTTGAACCATTTGTTAGTGCGTATTGTATATATTAGTATACTCAGTGCAGGAACATTTATCGCCTTAATAGGTATCCATCAGTATTTTTTTGGATTACAGGAAATGAGAACGTTCATAGACATGGATACTCTGCGCCATATGGCTGTACTCTATAAGAACTCCAGTCCAGAGCAGTATGCCCTGTATCTGAGAATTATAAGTGACCGCATTTTCTCGACTTTCGTTTATCCAAACACTTTAGCGGGATATATCTGTATGGTTCTCCCCTTTTCTTTTTCAGTGTTTTTTCTTGAGAAAACCGAAAGAAATCGTATTTTAAAAATTGTATTTATGATTATTGCGATCGTCGGATTCTTTTGGTTTTATGTGCAGAATTATCTTTCTTTTATGCCGTTTGTTATACTTGGAACGCTTCTTTTCCCACTAACGTTAGTTTTGTGCTTGGTACTGACTGGTTCGTCTGGAGGATTAATAACCGGAATGCTTGTCGTATTTTTATTTTTACTTACGCACTTTTTTAAAAAAAGACGTATACCTCTTCGCATAATCATTTCATTAATTCTTGTTCTGTCTATCTTAATAACTTGTGCCGTTTGGTTTACACAAACAAAAAAGCGTGCTTCGCTTCAAGCTCGTTTTGATTATTGGGATGCCGGTGTAAGGATGGTTCATGACCGCCCTCTCGCCGGATTCGGATATAATACGTTTGGAACTATTTATCCGGCATATAAGAATAAAACTGATGAGGAAACACAGTTCGCTCATAATAATTTTATACAGCTTTTTATTGAAACCGGAGCAGTGGGAGGTGTATTGTTCCTGCTTATGTGGTGCTATCCCTTGCTGATATTTTTAAGAAAATCTGGTTCGATGCCGTTGCCGTCAGTAATTTTCCCTGCATATTTTGCGTTATTAGCTTTTCTTTTTCACAGTTTTCTTGATTTCGATTTCTTTATCCCAGCGCTGGCTTTTTACGCTTTTTTTATGCTGGGCATCATTGATATTTCCCAGCCGTTCAAAGTGATTGTTAAACATTTTGAGAAAACCGGAATAAAAAAAGCCGCAGTGGTGGTGATTTTTATTTTTTTTATTATAATAATGCTGCCTGTGCGGGATATCGTACGGTCGCATGAGCTCTACGCGCTTGCTGAATACGTTTTTATAAATGAAAAAAATATAGCCGCTGCATACGAGCTGGTTGATGAGGCTATACGGATCAATCCAGAGAACAGCCGGTTTTATAAGTTAAAAAGCTCTATATATATGAATCAGAAACAATATCTTGATGCGATGTATAACCTGAAAAAAGCTGTTGAACTGAATGTTTACCGGGGGTCATACCATTACGACTTGGCACAACTCTATGACAAAATCGGAAATACAGAAAAAGCAGAGCTTGAATTTTCAAAAGCAATCAAGTATAATCCTTCTCGTTACACCAAAAACAGTCAATAAAGGTATCAGACTTAATGAAAATATTGTTCCTTAATGGGCCCAATTTGAATTTACTTGGAACTCGTGAACCTGATATTTATGGCAAAAAAACGCTTAAAGATATCGAAAACGATATGAAAAATATCGCGCCGAAACTTGACGCTTTGCCGACGTTTATACAAACTAACGACGAAGCGGCAATGATTGACGCGATTCACAATGCCCGAGGTGTGTTCCACGGAATAGTTATTAACCCGGGGGCATTTACACATACCAGCATCGCGATTATGGATGCTATCGCTGGTGTGGATATTCCGACTGTAGAAGTTCATTTATCAAACATTCACGCGCGTGAAGAATTCAGGCGAACCTCATACCCAGCCAAAGTCTGCATAGGTCAAATTTCCGGTTTCGGCGTATTCAGTTATGAACTCGGCTTACGAGCGCTCATCAATTACATTAACCAACATAACCAATAACAATAATTTGACATTGCAGTATCAGGCCGGTACAATAACGATTTTTTAGCATAACCATAACATCATCATTTCTTTCACGATGGAGGTCCTTTATGGATTTAAGAGAAATCAAAGAAGTTATTAGATTGATGAAGACAAATGACATCACTAATTTTGAATTGGAAAAAGAAGGGTTCAAGATTGTACTAAAAAAAGAAGTTCCGGCGATTGCTCAGCCGATAATCGCTCATCATCCAGTTTATGCCCAGTCACCCATCCTTGCTGAACCGCAGATGCAGACCGCAATTCCTGCACGTACAGCACAAACAAAAACAGAAGCTGAGGACGGCCCTGATATCGACTATGTCGTATCACCCATGGTTGGCACCTTTTATGCCGCTCCATCGCCTGAATCGCCACCGTATGTAAATAAAGGGCAGGATGTAAAACCGGATGATGTTGTTTGTATCGTTGAAGCAATGAAAGTGTTTAATGAGATTAAATGTGAAATTTCAGGCACTGTCGTGGATATCCTTGTTGAAAACGGTGCTCCGGTTGAGTTTGGGCAGAGAATGTTCAAAATCAAAAAACACTAAAAGGAACCATACATGTTTAAACGAATACTTATTGCAAACCGTGGCGAAATTGCGTTGCGTATTATACGCGCCTGTCACGAATTAAATATAGAAACTGTTGCAGTGTATTCTGAGGCAGACGCCGACAGTCTACATGCTAAAATGGCTGATTCCGCAATATGTATCGGCCCGGCTTCAAGTTTAAAAAGTTATTTGCATATACCCAGTATTATAAGCGCCGCTGAAATCGGCAACGTTGATGCCATTCATCCAGGGTATGGTTTTCTGGCTGAAAACGCTCACTTTGCTGAAATCTGTGAAAGCTGTAACATTAAGTTCATAGGCCCCAAACCGAAACACATTACTTTGATGGGCGATAAATCCAAAGCGAAAGAAACGGTTAAGTCAGCCGGTGTGCCCACTATACCGGGCAGTGAAGGTGTGGTGAAAACGACTGATGAAGCAATCAAAATTGCTCGTGAAATGGGGTATCCGGTCATTATCAAGGCTTCAGCCGGAGGCGGTGGGCGCGGCATGCGTGTTGCCAATAATGATATCAGTCTTGCTAATGCCTTTATGTCGGCTAAGGCGGAAGCTGAAGCGGCGTTTGGAAACGCTGATGTGTATATTGAAAAATTTATTGAACAACCGCGCCATGTGGAAATTCAAATAATAGCAGACAGTTTTGGAAACACTGTTCATTTATTCGAACGTGATTGCACCGTGCAGCGCAGGCATCAGAAAATGATAGAAGAATCTCCCTGCCCTGTTTTAACACCGCAAAAACGTAAGAAAATGGGTGAAGCCGCTGTTAAAGCGGCACAATCTGTCAATTATGAAAACGCTGGCACAATTGAGTTTCTCTACGATAAAAACGGGGAATTTTATTTTATGGAAATGAACACCCGTATACAAGTAGAGCACCCTGTAACTGAAATGATCACAGGGATTGATCTTATTAAAGAACAAATACGCGTTGCCTACGGCGAAAAATTGTCATTCACGCAGAATGATATAAAAATGAATGGGCACGCTATTGAATGCCGGATAAACGCCGAAGACCCGGACAAAAACTTTATGCCGTCTCCCGGTGTTGTTACCGGATATTATGCGCCGGGTGGTTATGGGGTCCGTGTTGACAGTCATGTATACGCAGGGTATCGTATCCCCCAGTATTATGACTCAATGATAGCAAAACTGATTGTGCATGGCAAAACTCGCGAGGAAGCTATTTCAATCATGTCGCGTGCTTTGGGTGAGTTTACTGTTGAAGGTATAAAAACAAATATATCGTTTCAGAAGACCATTCTGAATGAGGATGGTTTTAAATCCGGCAAAATATCAACCGACTATATTGCCGAATTGCTGAAAAGTATGGAATAACGGAGGTTTTACATGGCCAGAGAGAAAAAAAGTGATAAAACAGATCGTGATAAATCTTATGAATTAAGATCTATTGAGGAGCTTGATCAGTTGACTGACTCCACTGTCATCAGCGACGACGTTATAGCTGTTATTGCCTACATGGCTGTACGGGAAGTCACCGGAGTTTCTGCTATGGGCAGTGGTTTTGTCGGTGATATTGTCGAACGGTTTGGCAAAAAAACTCATGAGCGCGGGATAAAAGTGCAGACCACTGGGGAAAATGTCGTACTGGATATATCCATCTACGTTGATTATGGCGTAAAGATTCCTGATATTTCCGTTCAGATACAGAACAATGTCCGCAAAGCTGTTGAAGAAATGGCCGGTAAAAAAGTGGTGGCTATCAATCTGATCATACAAGGAGTTAAGATACCCAACGCTGATGAAAAAGACTCATTCTCTGACGCGCACTAATTAATTTTTGCCATGGGAGGCATCTATGTATCGCTTTGTACGCTTTCTTTTTCATGCGTTTTTCACATTGTTTGTTTTAGCATGTGGAATTTCGCTTCTGTGCCTGTTTTTTGAATATCCGTATCCATTTGAAGTAGCTCAGGAAAACATAACTGTCTTCTTGGAGAATAACCTTCTTGTCTTGGTGGCTGGATCGGCACTTGCTTTCATCGCGATTCTTTATTTGGTGATCAGTTTTCCTTGTAAAAGAAGAGAAACATTTTTACGATATAACACATCTGAAGGCGAAATTCTCATCTCTTTGTTTGCTGTTGAGGAGTTTATTCGTAAAATTGCGCGTACGTTCAGGGAAATCAAAGATTCCTACCCGTCTGTAACACTGAAAGGCAAAGATTCAATTGAAATCAACGTTAAACTGAAAATATGGGCGGGTGTCAACAACCTCCCTATCGCAATTGAGGATTTACAAAAAGAAATACGTCAGCAGATACAATCCTGCCTTGGTATTGAAAATATTGTCGCGATACACATATTTTTAGCGAAAGATTCGTTTGCTCCGCGTGATATTCCGATCAAAAAGAGGAGCATTAGTCCCGAACCACTACCTCAAACTGCGCCTCAGACAGCTGTTGCCGCAAAACCATCACAATATACATCTTATCAAAATGATTCAGATGTATCTGAAGATACAGGGGAAGTTGAAGCAAATAAAGAGGAAAACGTTTATTAATGCGTTCGTATATTGAATCATATATAAGTGATGGTGTGGAACTGAGAAAACAAGTACTGCGGGAATGTTCTATCACTATTGAATTGATCGGACAGGAACTTTATAAGGTTCTCCAACGGGGGAATAAAATCCTGATTTGCGGCAACGGAGGAAGCGCCGCGGATGCTCAACATATCGCCGCTGAATTGGTAAACAGATATCGCGTTGAGCGTTCTCCCCTTCCGGCAATCGCGCTGACGACGGACACCTCAGTTATAACCGCTATAGGTAATGACTACTCGTTTAAAGAGATCTTCAGCAAACAAGTTCGTGCCCTTGCCCGGGAAGGCGACTGTCTTATAGCGATATCCACCAGCGGGACATCTCCGAATATAATTCACGCAATAAAATCCGCCCGTAAAGCGGGGTGTGTTGTTATTTCTTTAACAGGCAATGACGGCGGCGAAATGCCGTCATTGTCTGATATTTCGTTAATCATTCCATCGTCGTCTACCCCACTCATTCAGGAAATGCACCTGATGGTGGAACACCTCATGTGCGACATCGTGGAAAAATTGTTACTGCAAAATGTTTTTGAACGATGATTGATAAAATAATTTCCGACCGTAACGAATTAGCGGAAATTCTTGCTGAACTCAAAAGCAATAACAAAAAAATTGTGTTTACAAACGGTTGTTTTGACCTCATCCATGTCGGGCATATCCGTTACCTGCAGGAATGCAAAAAAAACGGCGATCTCCTTGTTGTCGGTATAAACACCGATCATTCTGTCAGGATAAATAAAGGCGACACACGGCCTGTACTCCCGCTTGCAGATAGAGCTGAGATTATAGCCGCGCTTGAAATGGTTGACTTCGTGGTGCCGTTTGACGAAAAAACTCCTTTTGAAACTATCCGTATACTGAAGCCAAATATATTGATTAAAGGTGGTGACTACACCTTAGACACTATTGTTGGAAAAGATGATGTAATCAGCTGGGGCGGAGAGGTTTTAACTATTCCTCTGATTGAAGGGAAATCAACATCATCCATTATTGACAGGGTACTCCAAAAATTCGGTAAGAAACATGAATGATAAAGTCGCTCGCATCATTGACGCAAACTGCAACAGGACACGCGAAGGCATCAGGGTCCTTGAAGAAATCGGCAGATTCTGGCTTGATGATCCTTCCTTGTTTGACGCATTGAA
This sequence comes from Candidatus Auribacter fodinae, assembly GCA_003599815.1. GTDB lineage: Bacteria > Auribacterota > Auribacteria > Auribacterales > Auribacteraceae > Auribacter > Auribacter fodinae. The sequence goes on along the minus strand of QZJZ01000031.1, from coordinate 4,187 downwards.
ATCAATGCGCCACCGTTTTTCGGTTATCGAAACGGCCTTGCGTACAATTATGCCCCATAGCATATCAGCCCGAGAAAGCGCTGATGATGTCGGCAAAGAGTATATTCCCCAACTGGAATCACGCCGCACTGATGTTATGTCTCTGCTTGACGCCAACGCCCGGCGGGTTGAGGAATCACTGCGTGTTCTGGAAGAATTTTCGAAACTGACGGAATCCGCTCCGGTGCAAGATATAAAAAATTTACGGTTTGAAATGTATACTTTGGAGAAAAACATAAAAAATGCGCTGGGATAATAAACGTTTATACGCAATCGTTGATACATCCTATGTCATTCCTTCAGAACTGCTGGCAGTCACTCAGGAGCTATGTGAAGGCGGTGTTGACGTGCTTCAGTTCAGGGACAAAATGCTGTCCGATAAGGACAGGTGCAATTTCTGCTTGAAAATCAAAGAGATAACCGCAACGTTCGATATACCTTTTATTGTAAACGACCGGTTTGATATCGCATTAGCCGTGGATGCCGATGGCGTGCACCTTGGACAGGATGATGTGCCCATCACTGTTGCCCGACGGATACTGCACGACATGGGGCGAAACATGATTATTGGAGCTTCAACGCATTCAATGCAGCAAGCTCTTGACGCGGATGCGCTTGATATAGATTACCTTGCATCCGGGCCTTTGTTCCCTACCCCGACGAAGCCGGATTACATTCCGGTGGGTGTACCTGTGGCGTCCGAAGTGTTCAGGACAGTTAAACATCCGGTCTTTGGTATCGGCGGTGTTAATATGGATACCATCAACGAGGTGGTGTCCGCTGGAATCAACAGGGTGGTGATTGTCTCAGCTCTGTTGTGCGCGCCGGATAGAAAGAAAATTATTTGTGACATTAAAAACATATTAAAATGAGGATATTACCGTGAGCAAATCTATCGTTGTTGTTGGATCGGTCGCTTTTGATCATGTAAAAACCCCTGCCGGTGAACGGAAAGAATCGCTTGGTGGGTCAGCGACATATTTTTCGTACTCATCCAGTTATTTTGCGCCTGTCAAACTGGTTGCTGTTGTCGGCGAGGATTTTTCAGACAAATATATCAGATTATTGAATGACAAAGGTATTGATACCACCGGATTAGTGCGCCAGAAAGGCGGCGAGACATTTCGCTGGGCAGGTACGTACGAAAAAGACATTAACGAAGCGGTGACTCTGGCGACTGACCTGAATGTTTTTGCCGATTTCAAACCGGATTTGCCGGAATCGTATCGCAACAGCGAATTTGTATTTCTGGCGAATATTGATCCTGATTTGCAGTTGGAAGTGTTGAAACAGGTTCGTAATCCTGAGTATGTTGTCTGCGATACCATGAATTTGTGGATAAACATCAAACGTGACTCTTTACTTAATCTCCTGAAGAAAATAGATTTAATGATTCTCAATGACGGCGAGGCGCGTATACTGACCGGGCAGAAGAATCTGATTAAAGCAGGAAAAATGGTGCTGGAGCTTGGTCCGAAAACGGTGATTATCAAGAAAGGCGAGCATGGAGCTGTGGCGTTCAGCGGGCCAGAGATATTCATGGTTCCTGCGTATCCGGTGCAGGAAGTTGTTGATCCGACGGGTGCCGGCGATACCTTTGCAGGCGGTGTGGTGGGATATCTGTGCAAGAGCGGCGCGACCGATTTTGCGTCGATCAAAAAAGCGATGTTGTACGGTACGGTGATGGCATCGTTCAACGTGCAGGATTTCAGTCTTGATAACCTGAAGGACCTGACTCCGAAAATGATAGATGAGCGCGTTCAGTTTTTGCGCTCGATCACTTCGTGCTGATTTTGATAAAAATTGGTTGATGACTGGATACTAGTATACTATAATACGTAAAAATCATAAGCGAGCGTAGCTCAGTTGGTAGAGTCCTAGCTTCCCAAGCTAGTTGTCGCGAGTTCGAATCTCGTCGCTCGCTTTTAATTTTCGAACTCATTTTCCGATACTTACAAACGTTAATATCCCTTTTGAGAGAACCTTTCTGGAACCTATCTTTTGTAATTACCAGCACAATTTGGCTACAATTTTGGTTACATTGAAATCGTTATGGGTGAAATGTGATGTTAACAATACTCCCGGTTGTCAAAATAAAAAAGAGCTCATGTCGGTTTTTGTTATTTTTCTATATTTTAGTATATTATAATTATTACGACGTTGCGCAAGTTATAAAAAATCAGGATGATTATCTGCATTCATTAAAAAAATGTGATGGTTTTTGGAACAAATTACACAAAATTCAGTCTATTATTTTTAATTGACGATACTTATAGTGTGATGCTATAATAATTACATGTAGTTTTAAATATGTGGTTTATTTACATAAGGATGTTATTGAATTACGAAATCAGGATATTCCGCGGATGAAACTATCGATGTGGTCGCTTATTTCGGAGCCGGCGCTGTTATCGCTGTGTACGCCGATAACTCCAGCTCGACCATTCTCAACGAGATAGTCCTCAACACCGCGAACCTGAACACTTATTTTCCGAATTCCACAGATCATTTTATTACAGGTGTCGCAGGACGCGCATTTCTGAATGTCAGTGCCGCCACATCCGCATGGGACGTTTCCATATTCACCACAAATCATTATATCGCGGGTGTCGGAGGGAGGGTCTATATTGAGGTAGACAACACAGGTGCGCCGCCTGCGTGGGATATATCTATGTTCTCCTCGAATCCATCGGGGTTGAGCGGGTTGATTCACGAAATCCATACGAATGAACAAATCGTTATCAAATATCGATCCAGCACATGGGAAGAGTCCTATGCGACTTCCAGTCTCACGGATGGGCTCGTGGGCACAAATTCCGGCCAGTTGGCATATGATGTATTCTCAAATGTTCGATGGATTGTTAATTCCACAACCGGCAATGCCGCGAATCTTGCTCCAGACGACAAACCCTATTCTGTAATTGCCTCAAGCGACCGTTTTCCCATATATGAATGGAATTATGCCAATAAGCGGGTGGAAATTATTTTTATTTTAGGATTAACGCCCGGACTGGATCAAGGCGGCAATCCGATTAATACCGCTGATAAGAGTGGCGCCTACAAAACAACTATCGGGTTTGAAGTCGTTAATTTCTAGGATTCTCTTACTGTCTTTTTTTGTTTCGTTTTTTTGTTAAGGATATTTTGTAATGCTTTCATTGATAAAATATTATAGTTGTTTTGTTCTGTTGTTTCTCCCCTCTCTTGCATACGGCAATTATGGAGTTGAGCCATCACGTATCGAAGGTTCCATGCCTGCCGGAAAAACGTATGAGAATGTCTATGTGATCACCAACCCGCAATCACACGCTATTTCGGTTGAATTGGAGTGGCGTGATTACACCATTAATCCCCTTGCTAAAGACTGGCTGGTTCTCAGTCAGACAAAAGTTACTGTAGAAGCGCAGTCTTCAGTACGTGTTCCCATTACAATTACTATTCCTGAAAATGCTGCAGGCGAATATACTGCGCGAGTGATTTTCACACAAATCCCTGATAAATCGGATCAAGTCAAGTTCGCGATCAGATACAACAACCCTATCTATATAAAGATTAAAGGTACGGAGCGCTATAATTTCGAGGTAAAAAACATTCAGATCAATAATCAGAAGCGATTCCGGGTTATTCTTGAAACGCTGAACACAGGGAATGTGCATATTCGTCCATCAGGATGGCGGTAATCACCAATACGACTAATCCTGATGAATCGTTCGAATTAACTATTAACCAATCACAACGCCCGATTATCCCAAATGAGCAGTTCAGTTATACTGCTGTTCTGGACAAAAATCTTGTACTGCCGGATGGCAGATACAAAATAAAATTCAGCTTAACAGCAGGTGAAGGCGACATTATCAAAACATGGTCGCAGGAAATGGTTGTTGATATTTCAGGAGAGACAGTTAGCTCTATTGATAATGCAGAGCAAATGCAACGCGCTGATAATGATTGACATCGGATTGTATTGTTTATATCCCGGCAATAAGTTGACAATGGATAGTTTAATAGAAGTTGTTCGAGCATATCGATCAAATCATCTTTGATGACCATTCTAGCAGGTAAACTCTTTATATTTTAATTACAATTAAATTTATTTTCTCAGAAGAATCAGCAATTTTATACACCCTAACGTTCTTTCTCAAAGCACA